>JBMFWU010000079.1:0-23348 GCA_049964955.1 Syntrophobacteraceae bacterium | reverse complement strand
GCGGAGACGAGAAAGCTTTGCGCCGAGCACTTGTTTGCCGTTTGGCCTATGGTCATGCCTCCGTGGATGTTGGCCGGCCAGGCGAAGGTGCGCGACCCCGTCGCATCCTGGCAGACCAGGAAGTTGACCTGCTCGCCTGCCTCGACATTGACGAGGGTGGAACCGGTGACGTTTCCGGTAAGGGTTATCTGCTGGGTGTTGCCCTTGCTGCCGTCGAAGACGGGGGTGGCGGAGAAGGCGGGCGCGTTCAGTTGAGGAACGAGTCCCACGTTGGTTTTGATATGCGGGGAGCCGGTCGAGGTGTTGGCTATGGTGAGGTCTTTGGTCACGCTGCTCGTGTAGGAAAGTGCGCCGTCCGCATACTGAAAACTGCCCTGCCAGCCGTTAAAGGTCAAAAGCCAGTCAAAATTATTCGGATCGTAGAGCAAGTGGTCGTCATGGGCCGTGTTCGATACGGCTATTATTGATTCATACTGCCCCGGCGCCGGCGCCTGATTGTAGGCAACGGCCAATGCCCCCGAACTGCTCGATGCCGGCCAGGAGACCAGGGGGGGCACGCGAACATTGAGTCCGATACGGTAATCTCCGATCAGATCGATCCCCAGAGGCTCCCACACATACTGATATGCCGAGTCCGGCGTGGTGTTCATGATTTGCATCCCTACATCCTGCGCTCCCCCCCATAAGCCTGCGAGGACATAGGTTACTCCGGCGCTGCGAGCCGGCTGTATCGCATATTTTTGCGTTATGTTGTAATTATTGAATAACATCTGGAGATTTACCGGCTCCTCCACTGTGTCTCCGGCATTCCAGGCGACATTGTTCGGTTCCAGGCCGATATTGGTCGCAGTGTACCCCGTGGAGGTCCCAAGATGGGTCACTATGGCGCCGGGGTAGAGAACGTAGCCGTTATTGCCGGATGCGGGGAAAAAGCTGCTGCCCGCGTAATCATGGGGTTTATATGTTGCCTGTAGGGTCATCCAGAGCGTTACGCTCGAATTCGTAGAGGAAATCACAGGGAAAATGCGTTTTATCGAGCTCTGGAGAGTGGGGTCGTAGAGATTGCCGGAGGTGAACACAGCGGCGCCGTTTCCGGGATTTCCGGAGGTGCTTTTCAAAACGTCGTCGGCTTTGATCTCCATGTAATACCCGGCGAGTCCCCCGGCCGTGACGGTGGCCCCGGCATTGTGCGGGTAGCTGAGGGTGACGGTGAAGGTCCCCGCCGAGGTGTTTACGGAGCTCGGATAAACATGCTCTATGTTGTTTGCGTCTGCAATGGTCAGAAGCGTTGCAGTGGTGATTCCCGCGATTCCCGTCCCGGAGGTCGGTTGGATTGTCACCGTATAGGGAGGATTGCCGTTTCCGTCGGCAGGTCCTATCCCTGCGGGAAGCGTCGTATTGACGGTGGATGCCGGCGGCGTGTAGCCCGAAAAGGTCACAACCGGAGGAGTGCCGCTTATGGTTGCGATCGTGCCCGTAGAGACGCCTTGCGTTGTATTGATGAGATATCGGCCTTCGCCCAGAGTCATGCTTCCCTGGGTGGGATTTACGACGATGTTTGTGGCCCCGTTTCCCCCCGTTGTGACTGTGCCGACATAGTCAACATTGCCTTGAAATATCTCGAAATCATAGCTGTGACAACCTTCATCGCCCCCTGCCAGTTGACCGCCGTAGCAGTACGCATATCCGCTAAACGGCAGAGTGTCGCCGTTTGAATAGTTGTTGGCCGCCACAGCAACGGGTATGTCCTGTCCGGCGGTGTGTTTATCGCTCTTTAAATTGATTTGGGCATAATTATTCTTGTTGACATAGCCTTCGGAAAATACGTTCGAGCCTCCGGTGACGTAGACGTCGTATGCGAACAGGTCTCCCACGTTCGTTCCCCATGAATATTGCGAAAGATTGGAGGTCCATGTGTTGTAGAGGCTCTCCACATATTGGCAATGGCTGCCGTATGGATTCGTGCTGTATGGATTGGCGAGCGTTCCCGTGATGCCGCCGGGCGAGAGGTCGAGGGCCCCCGAGAGGTTGAAGGCGCCCGAATTGTCGAACCAGAACTCATTGGAGGGATTGGAGGGAGACGATGCCGCCTGACCCTGGAATATGCCCGTTCCGCCCGAGGTCCATCCGGGAAAAAGGGACGCGCCCAGATTGGTGAAAGTGCTCCCGCCATCGTTTGAATATTGGAGGTTTCCGCCCGAATAGCGCAATTGTCCCGCAGATCCTATACCCACCTGCCCTGGTACATTCAAGCCGGCCGAAAGGTTGAAGCTGCCCGAGTTATCGAACCAGAACTCATCCCACGGGGAAGGGGGGGCGGCGCCGGGTTGCATCCACCCTGCCGCCGCGTTTCCCGGCCGATCGGCGTAAAAGGAAAAGCTGCGATAGTTGCCCATGTTGCGCGACGGGTCCGCTCCCCCGAGAAAACAGTAAGCAACGCTGCCAAACATTGCCAACGTCAGCACGGCTATAGTGACGAGGGCGATTTTTCGGATTTTCATGGTTGATCTCCTGAAGCGGGCAAGCCGGCGCATCCGGTAACTGCTCGCAAGCCACGCGTCTCGGGGTGAAAACCTTTGCGACACTTCGCCAGAGCGGAACGCTCAATGGATTTGTGGGGATAGGTATACGGGAAAGTCCCCTGTTTTGCAAACGGCGACCAGAAGCGGCATTTGAAGCGGATACGGGAAGCGGCAACCGGAAGCGGAAAAAACAGGCGACAAATCAGGCTCATCGGGAAGGCAAGCCGCACGAGTTTTGCCGTCGACGTCAATGGCATGGCCCTGGACGGCGATGGAGCGAAATAGCCCCGGGCGGGGAACCGGGAAAGATTGCACATCGGAGGGTGGTTAATATAATCTATGGGTAAGAGAGCCTTGAGGAGGAGGATTGAAAGCTTGGTGGCGAGGATCGAGGAGCATCATGTCAAGATTGAGTTTGAAAGGTCAAAAGATATGCCCGACGTTGGGCTGATTCGACATTGGGAGATGGAAATAGAGGCTTTCGAAAAAAGCGCCGATAGAGCAAGGAAGAGGTTGGAACCATGAAAAAGTCGGGTAAAACGTCGGAGTCGGATATGGGAGTGCTCCTCGATGAATTGGCGGCGGAGTGTCTCAAGGCGGTCAGATATATCGAGGCCCTCAAGGTGAAAGAACTTACCGAAGATCAAAGGGAGGACATACTCGGCGAGCTTTCGGCATCGATTACTCACCTGCGCATCCACAGCGAAGCTCTGGACAGGGAATTCGACGAACTGTAACAGCACACGTCAATTGGCTGCAAAGCATCTAGAAATCGTACTTCATCTGCATCATGAGCAGGTTATCCTGCTGGTTGTCGCCGGGGACCAGGTTAAAGTTTCGAAAATCGCCCCACGAATAGCGCACCATGCCGGTAAGGGCTGCGTTTATGTCGTAGGTGACGTCGGCGCCCAGGACGAATTCCCCCGAGACGCACCGGCCCAGGTTGGCGCCTCTTTGGGTATAAGAGCCGTCGAGCCCCACCTTCAGGTTGTTTTGCACATAGCGGGTGACCCTCACGTATCCCCGCCGGGCATCGGGTCCCATGGGATCGCCCAAAATGAGCCCCTGGTAGGTCATGCCCGAAAAGTAGGTGGTGTGAGTATACCACAGACCGGTCAGTTTGGACCCGGGTTCGTTTACGTTGTCCTCATATTCGAGCCGCAGGTCGGTCCTGGCGTCCGGGGTGATTCGCGGGAAATAAAGCCCCAGGAGGTAGCCGATATCCTGAAAGAGGAGCTTGCGAACATTCAATTTGAACCCGGTGTCTTCCCCGCCCCACTCCCCGTAGAATTCGGAATCCCACAGACAGGGCATGCGATAGCGCCAGTCGAGTTCGGCTTCGAAGTTATCGGGGTTATTGGTTGTACCGCCAATGCTGTAGAAGGAGGTGTCTTTCAACCATTCGAGAAAGGTTCCCGGCGAGCCGCTTCCTTGCCCTCCGAACTGATAGGTCCGCCCACCTCCGATTTCCAGATTCGGAGTGGGTTTGAAATCGATGTGCATGCCGCCATACAGGGTGTGCGGATAATCGCGGTCGGCTTCGAGGCGCGCGCAGAAAAGATTGTACCGAAAGGGGCCTAGGTAGCTGAAGTACCATGGCAGGATGATGCTGACAGGGTTGGATACCTTTATCATATCGAGCGGCGGAGCATTATCGGTAAGAAGAAGCGAGCCTGCATAGCCCTGGCCCCACCACATCGAGTCGCGTCCCACTTCGATTTCGAAAGCATCTGAGGGCGAAAACTTGAGGTAGCCCGTGAGCAGATCGATGTCATTGGAACTGTAATTGCCGAAAATGGCGGGGGTACTGCCGCTGAACATGCCCGGGCTTCCGTTCTGGCGAACGAGAAAAATGGGTTCGACATAGCCGGAAAAAAGTCCCCAGAGTTGGAAGCTGGAGGCAAAATCAAAGGAAAGATTGCTGCCTTTGCCGTAGACGACCCCCTGGTTGTTTGGCAGAAGGGGGGTGCCTTCATAGCCGACTATGCCGCCGCCGCCGTACGGATATTGATTGAGTGCACTCCGATGGAGCAAATTGAGATAGTCCTGCGGCCGGCCATCGGAATAGACATAGTCGAGTTTGGCCTCCTCGAGGGGTTTTATCGTCAAGGTGGGTGGGGACGCGACCTTGCCGTACCCGTAATAGGCGAGTTCGTCTTTATATTGGCGTTTGAATTTATCCAGGAAGTAACAAAGGAGCGACGGGAGCTTTAGTTTCTTTTCCTTTTCGGTACGGAGAGCTTCGTTCACGAGTCTTGCTACTTCCAAACGTGTGTAGGGCCGCATTCCCTTTACGTCCGAATGGATCAGGCCAAATCCGGCGAGTTTATCCAGGCCTTCGTAGGCCCAGTTGTCCAGTGGTACGTTGTTGGATGGATATCCATAGGCTGCCCGATTGCCGGCGATCGCACCGATGAGGAAGACGAGCAGGACGATCGGGTAGATTCGCGATTTCGCCCTCTTGGAACAGTCCGATCCATACTTGCCATTGGCTGACATCATGCTCACTCTATCCGGGTAAGTGTTTTGCAGGAAATGTTACTCCATCTTATACAACGGGACACCGCCCCGTTCAACCGAATTCGTTTCGGATCTTGGGGTTGCCGTCGAGGGTGGGGCGAGATTCGTGCCCGAAACCTGCTGACAGCGAACGGGGAAAGTTGTATATTTTAGAACGCAAACGATCTTTGTTTTTTGCAAACTCCCGGTAATTTGTTAACATTACCTGGGGGAGAAAAAGTGGAGGGTTTTTTCCTCCGGCGGATCGAACCGGCAACCGAGTCGGTTTTCAGGTCCCCATGTGAGCGGAGGGGGTATTCGATGTCTCTTTATATAAAAACCGACGATTATCGCAAACACGGGATAAGCAAATATTCGGATCCCGCCCTTATCAGGACCGTGGTGCAAAAGGAACTGAATATAGAGAGGGTATTCGTCTCATTCGTCAACAAGCATGAGTATATCAGGGTGGATTTTCTGCGCCCCAGGCCGCAGCGAAGGCCGGGCAGGCGGCCGGGCCGCCAGGCCTCTTCCGGGTAAAGCGGGCGCCCCCTCGGGCGCCTTTTTCTCATTCGGGGCTCGGCTCGGTCTTCTCAGCCTTGTAGGTTGGCGGAACCTCGAAAAGCGTTGGGTTGAGCCTCTTTTGCTCGATTTTCGTTAAGGTGCTCGTGATCGTGCCGCCCAGAATGTGGTTGACGGTGCGCACCGGAAAGCCGCCCAGCTTTCGGACAAGGCCCGGAATATCGATTCGCCGGAACACGGGATTGCATTGCGCGATCGCTCCGGCTTCCTCTCCCGCCGCCTCCAGTTCCCGATATCCCGGTACGTCCCGGGAAACCCAATATTCTCCGTTTACGATCGCGATGCGCACAAAATACTCCCGGCACCTGTATCCGGAGATGGTCCTGTACTTGTTAGTGGGGAAGACATCTGTCCCCATCACCGCTCCCAGCATCTGCGAGAGGTCCTTCTGATCGATGCCCGCAATTTCGGGCGCCCCGGCCAGGTCGATCTGCGTCCAGGTCCTTTTTGCGGTGTCGAGTCTGTAGAGTTTCATGGTTTTGTACCGAACGATTATGACCTGCCCGGCGCCCAGATCCACCCTCATGGCATAGGGGGTGAAATAATATTTCTGAATCGAGCTCCCATTGGGCTGAGAATCGATATGAACCGAAACGCTTCGAGTTTGCCAGAAAAGGTCCGCCCTGGCCGGGCAGGCGAAAAACACCGAAGCCACGGCCAAAAGTCCGGCAAAGAACACCCGTTTTCCTGCCTTCATCCTACTTTACCTTGCTACGCTTCATGAATTCCCTGAAAATAATAAGCTTCTGAACGTCCTGGGTCCCTTCGCCCAGGGAGGATGCCCATGCGTCCAGGGGATATTTGTGGACGGGGTGTTCGAAGATGACCGAAGCCGCCCCGAACAGGTCTGCGGCCCACAGGCCCACAGCCCTTGCCACTTCCACCGATAGGTATTTGGCAATCGAGGCGCCCATGCGGAAATCGATTCCCTGTTCTTTTTCCCAGCATGTTTTCCACAAAACCAGCCTGGCAGCTTCGAGTTTACTGTAAAAATCGGCTATCTCGAAGGATTTTGCCTGAAGATCGACGATTTTAGTGCCGAAGACCTCTCTTTTTTTGGCATGCTCGACGCCGGTTTGAAAGGCCCCTGCGGCGGTGCCAAGGGTCAGCGCGGCGATGGTTATCCGACTGTTGGTGAAAATTTCGAGCACCTGCTGCAGACCGCGTCCTCGTTTGCCAACCAGGTTGGCCTCCGGAACAAATACATTGTCAAGCTTTATGCGCGTGAGATCGGAGGGGACCCACACCTCTTTGTGGAGCTTGGTACGGGTGATTCCGTTCGCGCTGAGATCGACCAGGAACATGGAAATCCGGCTGTTGCGCTCCGCCTCGGGATCGGAGACGGCTGTGATGAGGGCGAGATCGCTTATGTCGCCGTTTGTGACAAAGGATTTGATCCCCTTGAGAATCCAGCCGCCCTCGACTTTTGTCGCCGTTGCGGCTATTGCTGCCACGTCACTGCCCGCGCCCGACTCGGTATTGCCCAGGCAGATGAGTGTTTCGCCCCGGCAGGCCGCAGGCAGGTAGAGTTTTTTCTGCTCCTGGTTTCCGAAAAGAACGATTCCCTGGGCGCCAAGCGAGACCGGCACCAGGACGGCTACGCCAACGCCCGGGGAGACTGTTCCCAGATGCTCCAGGAGAAGGGAGGCCTTTAGCGGGTTGGTTTCGCGGACCTCAGGGCCGTCGGCTTCCAGCCCCAACCAGCCGTTGGCGCCAAGTTCGCGGAAAAAGTCCCGCGGAATCCGCTTCTCAGCGTACCAGCCGCCAAGTTTTGATAGCAGGTGGGTGGAAACGAACTCCTTGTAGCGCGCCAGTTCCCTTTCGAATTCTAACGGTATCCGGAAGTCCATGTCTAACTCCTTTGAGCAAAGGTAGAGGGCGATCAGCCCGGGCGATATCCCTCTACTGCCTTTTCCTGGCCTATTAGAAGGGAGACCCTGAATTTTGCGCCGGCTCCCTGTCTGCTGAAGGAAAGCGAGCCGCCCATTTCTTTTAGAAGCTTGAAGGACGAGGATATCCCCGTACCTTTTATGCCGTTTTCGAAGGGCAGGAGCATAAGTTCGGGGTCGAGCATGCGATTTGGCGCTACCGGGCCGGTCATGTCCACGTACACGTGGTGTTCGCCCTGATAGGTCCTGAGAGTCATTTCCCTTTCCGTGCCCATGATTTCCACCCCGTTTCGAATCATGGCCACGAAAACCTGGGTGAGGATCGCCGGGTCGACGTGGGCGGTTGGCAGATCGCTTTGAAGCTCCAGACGGATCAGGACCCTTTCCTTTTCCAGCTTGGGGGCGAGAAGCGCCAGCGAGTCATTTAGAATCGCGTTCACGTGGCATTCGCGGGGTTTCATGTCCACCGGGCGTAGATAATCGTTAAGGCGATTAAGGATTATTTCCAGCCGCTCGGTTTCGTGCAAAATGATCTCGGCCTCGGAGGAGTCGGGATATTTCTTTTTGAGTCTTCTGGCGAAGCCGCCTATGGAAACCAGGGGGTTTCTGATCTCGTGGGCGACTTCGGCGGCGGCGGCCCCCAGAGTCTTGAGCTTTTCTCTTTGCACGAGCGCGGCCTGCGCCTCTCTCAGCTCCCGGGTGCGCTCCAGCACAATCTCCTCGAGGTGTTCCCGGTATTTTCGAAGCTCACTTTCGGCTCTTTTGCGCTCCGTTATGTCCCGGATGATTCCCACATGTCCTTCGGTTGAGCCTTCCGTTCCCTCGATGACCGAAAACGTCCCCTCCACGGGGAACACCGCCCCGCTTTTTTTCTGCAACTCCCACTCGATTCTGACCGGCCCTCGCTCCATTTCCGAGCGCAATTTTCCGAACTCGCGGAAGCTCTCCTCGGAGGCGTGCAACATTCGGATCGTCTGCCCGATGATTTCCTCTCTGGTATAGCCGAAAAGGTCTAGAAAGGCACGATTGACAGAAACGATGCAGCGGTCCGCATCCACCATGAAGATAGCGTCCGAGATGCTTTCGGCAAGGGCTCTGTAGAGGTCCTCGGACCTTCTGAGAGCTTCCTCGGTGCGCTTTCGCCCGGTGATGTCGGCGACGAAACCCTCGATGGCCTCCAGTTCGCCTTTTTGAGAATAAATGCCAAGGCCCTGCTCCCACACCCATTTGACTGGACCCTCCGGTGTGCGGATTCGGTAGATGAGCCGGAACGGTAGTTTGGCAATCAGGGCGTTTGCAATGTCTGTCTCGATCGTTTTTCGATCTTCTTCGAGAACCAGGGTTGAAAATTTTTGCCTGTCGGTCAACTCGGAGACGGGCAACCCGGTTAAGGCCTCGGCCCCGGGGCTCACGAATTCGCAGGTGTATTCGGGGGCCGGCCGGCAGCGGTAGGCCATTCCCGGAAAGTTCCGGAAAAATGCGGACGATATGGCTTCCCCCTCGCTCCTTGACAGACCGGTCCGGTTTTTTTGCCCGGCTTTCCTCCCGGGGAGTAGGTAGAGCAAAAGGGCGGATACGCAGAGGAGTAGAAGGGCGGAGGCCATAAGCACTATAATAAGCGCAGTTTTTGAAGTGCCGACGAAATAATAGGCCGCAAGGCCGCAGAGAAAGATCCACAGCCCGCCTGCGGCCAGATAGATACTCGCGGCCTTACCCCCTCGCGTTGACTCCTGTGCGCCTGGATTCGGTTTCAATGGCAGCCAAGACCTTTCGTCTGCGTACCCCCGCGTAGAATACCCCGAGTCGTGTCAAGTTGTCTTGTAAGCCTTGTGGCTCGATTTTGCAATCGTATTACAACGATTCGTTGTCTCCGGGTTTCGGGATGTTGCTGAAGCTCGGAGGATGGAGTATATTTTTCAGGAATTCGATGAATTTCGCCTCACTGAAAGAGTCGGAGGTGTATGAAAAGCACGCAGAGCACAAAGCACAAACTGGATGAGTTGGTGGACCGCGTCCGGCGCCAATCGGATCTGGAAGGCAGGTTGGAAGGCCGGCGAAACACTTTTGTGGAAACCCACCCCTTTATCGTGGGCTACGCTTTTTTGGCCGTTGTTGCCGGGACCCTGATCGTGTGTCATCTGACGGCCCTGGCGATATCTTTTCTTTTCATCTATTTTATCTCCGACCTGATGACCGGGGACATCCACCGCGCCGTTCCTTTTCTACCAAGGGCCGTGCTCTTTTCGCTCCTGTACACGGTGGTGGTTTTGGCCATTATCGTACTCTCCTATAAAGTGGTCCCGATGATGCTCAAAAATCTGCCCGAACTCTCCAACCAACTCCGGGTTCAGGTGGTAAAAGATCTCAAAGACGCGGCGGGAAAAGGGGAACTTGCGGCCTATGTCAACGTCGATCAATTGAAAGGTTCGATCATAAAGGCGAGTGCCGATATTTTGCACTTCCTTGCGACCAGCCTCACGCCTCTTTACAAAGGATTCATTCAGTTCATTTTCGCCCTGGCGATCAATCTATTTTTCTATTTCGAATCGGACAAGGTCGAGCAGGCATTTACGAGAAACCCGAACAGCCTCATGACTTTTTTGTTCCAGTTCAGTCAGACGCGACTCAAAATTTTCTATATCTATTTCAGGCGTGTTATGGGAGGGCAGGTGATCATAGCCCTCATAAACACCCTTATTTCGCTGCTCGTGATCTTCGGACTCCATCTCAGGCACCCGTTTCTAATGGTCTTTGTGGTTTTTTTCTGCGGGCTCTTCCCCGTTGTCGGCAACCTGATGTCCAACTGCGTGCTGACAATCAACGCATTCGTCGTCACCGGGGCGTGGGGAATGGTGATCTGCCTGATCATGTTGGTTGCGGTGCACAAGCTGGAATACTTTCTCAATTCGAGAATAATCGGCGGGATCGTGAACATGCCCATGGCGATTTGCCTCGGCGCCCTGATTTTTTGTGAGGTCCTGCTGGGAATTGCAGGGCTCATTCTGGCCATACCGCTCGTGCTTTTCGTGCGACACGAACTGGAAAACATCCGGGCGTTTTCTTCCGAACCCGTGGAAGGCGGCCCCGTGGGAGCGTTGGTCGGCGAAGAGGTGAAAAACAGGGCCGCGCCGATGCGCAAGATCGTATAGCCCATCGAAACTCTAGCTTTTTATCCGATCGTAGCCGATTTTGTTGAGGACCGCGCCAAGTCGCTCTCCGCCGACGCTATGGGCAAAATAGAGCTCGAGGCAGCGCTCTACGAGCTTTATTGCTTCCTCTCCGGAGTAAATCCCTTCCATCTCTTTTCCCAGTTGGGGGTGGCGGCCGAGTTTTCCGCCCGCCAGGATGCGCCATCCCTTTTGGATCTCTTCGATCGCCTCCGAAGGGCATGCGGGGATACACTTTCCGCACAGCACGCAACTGTTCGCATCGATTCCGGCAACTGCTGCGCCTCGGTCCATGTGGATGGCGCCCTCGGCGCACGCCTCCACACATGTTCCGCATCCGCTGCATTTGTCCTCGATAATCCCGGGGCGCACGGCCCCTATGATGCCTATATCGGCGATCTGCGGACGCGAACACGCGTTGGGGCAGTCCGAAAAGCAAATACGCAGTTCGTGATGAAACTTTACCTCCCCGTTTGTCCGCTCTTTTAGAAAGCCGGCAATATCACGGCGCAAAATCATGGTTTCCAGATCGCCTGCGAGTTCGTTGCGGCCGTTTACGCTGTTTTTACAGCCGCTTGCACCAAAACAGGCCTCTATTTCGAACCCCTTGGATTCCACAGGTTTTCCGGACAGAAATTTCTGTCGGCACTGGGCGACATGTTTGGGTAACACTTTGTCGGAGCCTTGCCTTGCAGCCTCCTTTTCCACTTCCAGCCGCACTCGTCGCCTGACAAAAAACGGCGCCTTTTTTACGGCTTCCTCCGCTTCCCGGGTCCAGTTCATCGGAAATGCCTCTTTTTTGGGGGAAATAAATTGCAACTTTTCCAAAATTTTATACCGCGCCATCCTTTTTGGCCATTGACTTGGATCAAGATTGTCTAAATTTATAGCCGAAAGGGGCTTTTTCATGGAACATACGCTCAGGCAACTTGCATCGGTCATCAATAGAGTCGAGCCTTCCGCCGCGTTTTGTTTCAAACTGTGGGACGGAGAAGTCATCGGATATGGTTCCACACCGAAGACGACCATGAAGGTAAACTCGCCGAAAGTCCCCGAGATGCTTTTGCGTAAAGGCTTTATGGGTTTCGGGGAAGCCTACGTTTCGGGAGATCTGGAGGTATACGGCGATCTTCAGGAACTACTGAGACTTGGCTTTAGCGCAAGGTTCGATGAAAAGAGTTCGCTCTCTGAAAAAATTCGACTCCTGCCTTTTTATCTGAAAACAACCGCGACATTGAGAGGGTCACGGGAAAACATTTCTAATCATTACGATCTTACACCGGAATTTTACTCTCTTTTTCTTGATGAATCTCTCACCTATTCCTGCGCGTATTTCAAAACCGAGAAGGATTCCCTGGAGCAGGCGCAGATGCAAAAGTACGACCGGATCGCCCAAAAACTCATGCTGGGGCCCCAGGATTCGTTTGTAGACATCGGGTGTGGCTGGGGCGGCATGCTGTTGCGCAGTGCCCGGGAGTACGGCGCAAAGGGGCTTGGGATTACGCTTTCCAAAAACCAATACGAGCACGTGGGCCGTAAAATAGAAGAGCTTGGCCAGGGGAAGCGAATCGAGGTGAAACAGCTCGATTACAGGCAACTCACGGGCCAATTCGACAAATTGGTGTCCATCGGGATGTTCGAACACGTCGGCAAAAGGTTTATTCCCGCATTCATGAGGCAGGTCGCGAAGCTTCTCAAAAAAGGGGGAACGGGGTTACTGCACACGATAGCCAAGGAGGTCGAGACGCCGACCGACCAATGGATGCTGCGCTACATTTTTCCCGGCGGCTACATTCCGAACCTTGCGGAAACGCTTCGGGAAATGGGGCGGGCGGGTCTTTGCGTGCTGGACGTCGAAGGGTTGCGCCCGCACTACGGGAGAACCCTCGACTGCTGGATAGCCAACTTCGAAAAGAACATCGACAGGATACGGAAAATGTTCGATGAGAGATTTGTGCGCATGTGGCGCCTCTATCTCAACGCCTCCTCGGCCGGCTTCAAATATGGAGACACCCGCGTCTACCAGATACTTTTTTCCAACGGACTGAACAACGACCTTCCTATGCTCCGCGGGTATGAGACAGGATTGTGAGAAGCAACCGCGCGGAAAATACTTTGGACAGGATTTAGGGGATTGGAAATGAGTGGTATTTCATTTGCGGGAACGATCTTTTGGAATAAGATGGTTTTTAGAAGTGAATTAATCCTGTTAATCCTGTAATCCTGTCCAAAAAGCTTTTAAGAACTTAGACAGGATTACAGGATTAACAGGATTTGAAATGAGTGGTATTTCATTTGCGGGAATGATCTTTTGGAATAAGATGGTTTTAGAAGTGAATTAATCCTGTTAATCCTGTAATCCTGTCTAAAAAGCTTTTAAGAACTTAGACAGGATTACAGGATTAACAGGATTGGAAATAAGTGGTATTTTCATTCTCCGGCATCAATCCTGTAAATCATGTCTGCAGGGCTTTTCGGATGGTTTTGGCGAAGGGTTTTCTCAAAACGCCCACCTCGGTGATTATCCCGGAGATATACTTGTATGGCGTGACGTCGAACGCCGGATTGAGCGCGTGTGCGCCCTGCGGTGCGATTTTTTTCCCGTTTAGGTGTGTGACCTCGCTCGGGTCTCTTTGTTCGATCGGGATTCCGTCCCCGTCCTG
This sequence comes from Syntrophobacteraceae bacterium, assembly GCA_049964955.1. Classification (GTDB taxonomy): domain Bacteria; phylum Desulfobacterota; class Syntrophobacteria; order Syntrophobacterales; family Syntrophobacteraceae; genus SbD1. The sequence goes on along the minus strand of JBMFWU010000079.1, from coordinate 10,026 downwards.
CAGGCTGGGGTCGATAGTCGATCTGGGCGCGGCGATATAGAAGGGGACGCCGTTGGTCCAGGCTAGCACTGCGACCGTGTAGGTGCCGATCTTATTTGCCGTGTCCCCGTTTGCGGCAATTCTATCGGCTCCGACTATGGCGATGTCGATCATACCGCGGCGCATGAGGCTGCCTGCCGCATTGTCGGTAATAAGGGTAACGGGTATGCCGGCGCGCATGAGTTCAAAGACGGTCAGACGGGCGCCCTGCAGGAAGGGGCGTGTTTCGCAGGAATAGACGCTGATGGTCGGGTCGGCCTCGTAGGCCGCCCGAATCACTCCGACCGCTGTTCCGTAATCTGCTGTGGCGAGCGCCCCGGCGTTGCAGTAGGTAAGAATTCTCGCTCCCCCGGGCACGACTTCCCGGCCCCACTCTCCCATCCTGAGATTTGTGGCGACATCTTCCTTCATAATGGCGTTTGCTTCGGCCAGGATGAGCTTCTGCAGTTCCGCGATCTCGGCCTTGGGGTGTTCCACAATGATCGAGTAGAGTCTTTCGACCGCCCACCCCAGATTTGCTCCCGTCGGGCGAGCGTTTTTGACTTTACTGCAGAGCTTTGAGAATTTTCGCCGGAATTCTTTGGGGTCCTCGGTTTGAAACGATGCTGCCCCAAGGGCCAGGGCAAGCGCTCCGGCGACTCCCACGGCGGGGGCGCCCCGAATGGCCATCGTCTTTATGGCGTTTATCACCTGCTCGGGCGTCGTGCAGCGCAGGAATTTTTCCTGCCCGGGCAGTACTCTCTGGTCGAGAATCGCTACTGCATCTCCATCCCATTTGATCGGCGGAAGCCACTGGTCCGGCATCGAGGTTCTCCTGAAAGAAATTTACCCTTTGAGTTTTTTCCCGAGAATTTCATTGACGATCTGCGGGTTCGCCTTCCCCCTGGTCTTTTTCATGACCTGGCCGACGAAAAAGCCGAGCAGCTTCTCCTTCCCGGCCCGGAACTGCGAAACCTCCCCGGGGTTTTCGGAAAGCACCTGGTCGATCGCAGCCTCGAGTGCGGTCTGATCGCTTACCTGCACCAGCCCCTTTTCGTCCACGATGCTTTGAGCCGACTTTCCGCTCGCAAACATCTCCTCGAAGACAGCCTTTGCTATTTTGCCGCTGATCACCCCGGAGTCGAGAAGGCGCAAAAGATCGGCCAGGTGTTGCGGAGGCACCGGACACGCTTCGATTTCCCGGTCGTTGCGATTGAGTTCGCGCAGAAGCTCGGACATTATCCAGTTGCTGACAAGTTTGGGCTGGGCGAATTCTTTGGCTGCGGTTTCAAAATAGTCCGCAAGCGGCCGCGAGGAGGTGAGCATCTGCGCATCATAGAGCGGCAGGCCGTATTGGCTGACAAATCTCTCCCGTTTGGCTTCCGGTAGTTCGGGCAGGTTGGAGCGAATCTCCCGGATCCACTCTTCGTCGACGACCACGGGCACCAGGTCGGGGTCGGGGAAGTAGCGATAGTCGTTGGCTTCTTCCTTGCCGCGCATGCTCACCGAGACGTTGCGGGCCGTGTCCCAGAGCCTGGTTTCCTGGACGATCGGTTCTCCGCGTTCGAGCATTGCTCTTTGTCTTCGTGTTTCGAACTCGAGGGCCTTCTGAACGTTTTTAAATGAATTCATGTTTTTGAGTTCGACTTTGGTCCCCAGACCGCTCGTTCCGGCGGGCCGAAGGGATATGTTGGCGTCACACCGCATGCTCCCTTCTTCCATGTTGCCGTCGCAAATATCGAGGTAGCGCAAAATCTCGCGAAGGGCCTTGAGGTATGAGGCAGCCTCCTCGGGCGTGGCGATATCGGGCTCGCTCACTATTTCGATCAGCGGCACGCCCGTCCTGTTCAAATCGACATAGCTGAACGGCTGATGGTCGTCATGGACGAGCTTGCCGGCGTCTTCCTCCATGTGTATGCGGTGTATCCTGATCCGCCGGGCGCCGTCCGTACCCTCGATTTCCATCCATCCATTGACTGCGAGCGGCAGTTCGTATTGCGAAATCTGGTAACCTTTGGGAAGGTCGGGGTAAAAATAGTTTTTGCGGGCAAAGCGGGAGACGTTGGCTATCGTACAGTGGGTGGCCAGGGCCATCCGAATGGTGTATTCCACCACTTTGCGGTTGAGGACCGGCAGCACCCCGGGCATTCCCAGACAGACCGGGCAGGTATGCGTATTCGGGCTGCCGCCGAATTTCGTCGAACACCCGCAGAAAATCTTGCTCTCGGTCTTTAGCTGGGCGTGAATTTCAAGTCCGATTACCGGTTCATACTCCATGAGCCACGTGGTTCCTTTCGAGGATTTTGCCTGTTATTCGCCTTCGGGGTGAGTGCGCACCGCATTGTTTATAAGCCGGGACAAAGCTTGTTGGCAAGCAACAATTCGGGCTGTAAACGGATAAACGTGTTTGACATTGTGAGAACTTTCTTTTAGGAATATTTCGGTAACGTGTGAATAGGCGATTCGGCAAGGTGGAACAAAACCCTCGATTCACCCATTCACCGATTCACCCATTCACCGAGTTTTTTTACGAGGAGAAAAATGAAAATTCACGAATTTCAGGCTAAAGAACTGTTCCGGAAATCCGGGGTTCCCGTCCCTCGTGGAGGAGCGGCTTTCAGTGTGGAGGAAGCAGAGCGGGTCGCGGCGGAGCTTGGTGGTTTTCCTGTCGTGATAAAGGCTCAGATACACGCGGGGGGAAGAGGGAAGGGCGGAGGAGTAAAACTTGCCCAAAGCGCGGAGGAAGTCAAATCGCTTGCCTCGAGCATCCTGGGGATGACGTTGGTAACCCATCAGACCGGCCCCGAGGGCAGGCTGGTAAAAAAGCTGCTCGTCGAAGAGGGGCTTCCGATTGAAAAAGAGCTCTATTTGAGCGTGCTGCCCGACAGGGGCGCGGCAAAAATCGTGTTCATGGCCAGTGAGGCCGGCGGTATGGACATCGAAGAGGTTGCGGCCAAAACGCCTGAGAAGATCGTCAAGGTTTACATAGATCCGCTGATCGGCATGAAGGGATATCATGCAAACGAACTGGCCTTCGGGCTGAATCTGGAGGGCGACCAGGTGAAGCAGTTTTCGGCCATGGCCTTGAAGCTCTACAGGCTCTGTGTCGATTTGGACTGTTCGCTGGTAGAGATAAATCCCTTGGTCCTTACCAAAGACGGCAGGTTGATAGCTCTCGATGCCAAGATCAATTTCGACGACAACGCCATGTATCGTCACAAAGATATCGCGGAATACAGGGATTTTGACGAAGAAGACCCCTTCGAGGTCGAGGCGTCCAAGTACGAGTTGAACTATATCAGGATGCCGGGTGGTAATATCGGCAACATGGTAAACGGGGCCGGTCTGGCGATGGCCACGATGGACCTCATTCAGCAGGCGGGGGCGAAACCGGCCAACTTTCTCGATGTTGGCGGGGGCGCGAGCGCCGAACAGGTGGAAAACGGGTTTCGCATCATCCTGGGGGACCCTTCCGTCAAAGGAGTGCTCATAAATATTTTCGGCGGGATTCTTCGGTGTGACAGGCTGGCCAACGGTGTGGTCGAAGCGGCCAAAAAAGTCGGGATCAAGGTGCCTGTGGTCATTCGGATGGAAGGGACCAATGTGGAAGAGGGGCGTAGAATCCTCGATGAATCGGGTCTCAATCTTATCACGGCAAAGGATGTTTCTGACGCCGCCCAAAAAATTGCAGCGATTGTGAAGGCATAGGAGGAAATCATGAGCGTTTGGGTGGATCGAAACACGAGACTTTTGGTCCAGGGAATCACCGGCCGCGAAGGCCGGTTTCATACGGTCAACTGCAAAAACTACGGAACCAATGTGGTGGCCGGGGTCACCCCGGGCAAGGGCGGCCAGGATGTCGAGGGAATTCCCGTCTTCAACACCGTGGCCGGGGCTGTGAAGGAAACGGGGGCCAATGCCGCGATGGTATTCGTGCCGCCTCCATTTTGCGCCGATGCCATACTGGAGTCGATCGACGCCGGACTGCCGCTGATCGTTGCGATTACCGAAGGCATTCCGGTTATGGACATGCTGCGGGTCAAAAATTATCTCAAAAACAGCGGTAGCAGGCTGATCGGCCCCAACTGCCCGGGCATCATAACTCCGGGGCAGTGCAAGATCGGAATTCAGCCGGGCCACATCCACTCGCCGGGACACGTCGGCATCGTCTCCCGGTCGGGGACCTTGACCTACGAGGCCGTTCACCAGATCCAGCAGTTTGGAATGGGGCAGAGCACAGTCATCGGCATCGGGGGAGACCCGGTAAACGGTACGAGCTTTATCGACTGTCTGTCGGCATTCCAGGCCGATCCGGAGACCCGCGCCATCATCATGGTGGGGGAAATCGGGGGATCGGCTGAAGAGGAAGCCGCTGAATTCGTAAAAAAGCATGTCACAAAGCCGGTGATTGGCTTCATCGCGGGGCTTACCGCACCTCCCGGCCGGCGCATGGGCCATGCCGGGGCGATCATCAGCGGGTCGAGCGGGACGGCGGGAGGAAAGATAGCCGCGCTGCGCGAGGCCGGCATAACGGTTGTGGAAAACCTGGGAGAGATGGGCGCCATAGCGAAAAAAGCATTCGCCTCGGCGCTTAAATAAACAATAAAGCAGTCGATTCCACCGCGGAGCCCGCAGGCGGGCCCCCGCGGTGGGTAAGATTTTTACCTGCCTATCTTGCCGGAAGAGCGCGGAGCATTCTTGCGACCTGGACATCGATCACGCGCGGGACGGCATAGGGCGGAACGTGCGCCATATCCACAAAGACAGTCCTTCGCGAAGACCTTCCAGACCGGAAACTGTGGGTTCGAACATCTATCCTGACGACCGGAGTAGCTGCCGGAGCCGCAGCCCCCAAGACCCCGCCCGCGGCCGCGCCGGCGATCGTGCCCGTCACCGGGGCGTGAGCGATAGCTCCGAAGAGAGCTCCGGCCGCGGCGCCCAGCACCGCGCCACCCAGCATCTGCTGGCCTCTGAGGTCCGGGTTGTCACGAGCTATCTGGAACAGCGAGACATTCACCGCGAAGTCGGCCCTTTGCTCCCGCGCGACCCGCTCATATCCCTTTTCGTACAGAACGCGGTTTGCCCTGGGAAAACTTACTTCGAACGGCGTGTTGTCTTCCACGCTGAATACGTAGAAACGATCCATCGGACTTACGGTCAGAAAACCGTGCGAGGGTCCCGGCGCTACTTCGGGGGGACCGGGCGCTACGGCGGGCGGAACGTAGGCGGGGCCGTAGGGCGTCGCGGCGCAGCCTCCCAACAGGGCGGCCGCAAACGCGATCGCCAGAATTTTCGATGACCATTGCCATGTCTTCATGAATGACTCCTGTTTAGAATTGAGCGAAAATCCCTGGAATTTTTTCACCGGCAGCAATAGCAGGTTGAACGGATGTTTTCAATAATCATTCTCCCGTGCCGGATGTCACTGTATTTCTCCGGGGGGTTAGCTGCGGCCGTATTTGTCATCAAAGCGGCTGATGTCGTCTTCTCCCAGGTAGCTTCCGGTCTGGACTTCGATAAGCTCCAGGGGGATTTTTCCCGGGTTTTCGAGACGGTGCCGGGTACCCCAGGGGATATAGGTGCTTTGGTCTTCGCTAAGCAAAAGCTCCTCATCTCCCCTGACTATGTGAGCGGTTCCCCGGACCACGACCCAGTGTTCCGCCCTGTGATAGTGCATTTGGAGGGAAAGGGAGGCGCCGGGATTGACCGTTAATCTTTTTACCCGGAAACGCTCTCCGATATCGGTGGTTTCAAACGACCCCCATGGCCGGTAATTCTTGGAATGCGAAAAAACCTCTTCCCTTTTCCGTTTTTTGAGCTCGCTCACAATATTTTTGACATCCTGGGAGCGTTCGATCGAGGTGACGAGCACCGCGTCCTTGGTCTCCACGATGATCTGGTCTTTTATTCCCAGGGCTGCGACGAGCCGGTGTTCCGAATGGATATGGCAGTTTTGCACGTCTTCGAGCAGCACGTCCCCGGTGGTGCTGTTGAGAGAGTCGTCTTTTTCACACACTTCGTGGAGCGATAGCCAGCTGCCTACATCACTCCAGCCCACACTCAGCGGAATGACGGCCCCATGGGCCGTTTTTTCCATTACCGCATAATCGATCGAAATATTGGGGCAGGAGGAAAAAGCGCTTTCCTCCAGGCGAACGAAGTCCAGGTCACGCCTTGCACTTTGATAGGATTGACGGCAGGCGGTAAGGATTTCGGGCGAAAGCGCGCCGAGTTCTTCGAGAAAAGTGGATGCGCGGAAAAGAAACATTCCGCTGTTCCAGAAATACTCTTTGGAATCTACATAGGAGCAAGCTTGTTCATAGTCGGGTTTTTCAAAAAAGCGGCTTACCGCGAAGGCCTCGCCGTTTTGCCCCGGCAGGTTTTCCCCTTTGCGGATATACCCATAGCCGGTCTCCGGCCTATCCGGAACGATCCCGAAGGTGATAATGCGTCCGGCCGGTGTGAGTTCGCTCCCCTTTTGGACCGCTTCTGCAAACAGGTTGTTTTCCCGGATGAGATGGTCTGCCGGAAGGACGAGAATATCCGGGTCGTCCCCGTTTTTCATGGCTGCCAGAGTCCCCGCGGTGATTGCGGGGCAGGTGTTTCTCCCGATCGGCTCCAGGATGATGTCCGAATACCGCATGCCGATCTCCTGCATCTGCGCGGCGGCCATGAAACGATGGCTTTCGTTGCAGACGATTACCGGAGGCGCCACGTTTGCAATCCCCGTCAGACGCATGAGGGTTTTTTGAAACAGGGAGTGATCCGCCCCGAGAATCGGCATCAGCTGCTTGGGAAGGTGTTCCCTGGAAAGAGGCCACAGCCTGGAGCCCACACCGCCTGAGAGGATAACCGGCACAATCATTTCCACCCACCTCTATGTAAAAGTCAGAAGAATTTTTGCGGACATGCCGCGCTAAGGGATGCTACATTGTCTTAGCTCTCTTTTTAGCGCACAATCGCCTTTTTGTAGAACAAAAATCTTTTGCGGAAAGAGAAGGAAACGATGATACATACTCTGGCGGTAATGACGAGCGGTGGGGATTCTCCGGGCATGAATGCCGCCGTGAGGGCCGTTGTTCGACGGGCATTGGACAGGGGCCTTCGGGTCTACGGGATATACTACGGCTACGAGGGGCTTGTGGGGGGAGGCGAGCTGATAAAGCCTCTTACCTGGCTGGATGTGGGAAAGGTCCTGCAGCGCGGAGGGACCTTCCTGGGCACGGCCCGATCCGAGCAGTTCCGGACCCCCGGGGGCAGGCGGCGTGCGGTTGAAAATTTACTGGCTTGCGGGATAGAGGCGCTGGTAGTGATCGGTGGGGACGGATCTCTCACGGGCGCGCTTCTGCTCGCCAGTGAATGGCCCGAACACCTGGAAAAGATAGCCGGCCTTCGTCCGGACCTTCGACCGGGAATCGAGCAAATTCCCGTGCTTCAGGTAATGGGCCTGCCCGGTTCCATCGATAACGATCTCTGCGGAACCGATATGGCGATCGGCGTCGATTCGGCCTTGAATCACATCGTGCGCGCCATAGACGATCTTTCCTCAACGGCCGCTTCCCACCAGCGCACTTTCGTCATAGAGACCATGGGCAGAAACTGCGGCTACCTGGCGCTTGCGGGAACTCTGGCGACAGGCTCGTCCTGGATGCTCATTCCCGAATGTTCCCTCGAGCTGCACTGGCACCGCAGGATGGTCGAATGCCTGGACACGGCCCGCAAGACCGGAAGGCGCCATCAGATGGTGGTGATCGCCGAAGGCGCGAGGCACCCCGACGGGCTGCGGATGGAAGCAGGGGAGGTGCGAAAGATACTGGCTGAAAAACTGGGGCTGGAAGTGCGCCTGACCGTATTGGGCCATGTTCAGCGCGGAGGTCCTCCGAGCGCTTATGACCGCATCCTTGCAACCCGCCTGGGGGTGGCCGCCGTTGATCTTTTGATCGATGAGCCCGGGGAGGCGCATCTCCATATGGTGGGCATCCACAAAAACAGGGTCGTTTCTACTCCGCTTGGGGAAGTGATCGAAAAGAGCAGGGAAATCCAAAGGCTGATCGAAGCCGGGGAGTTGGGGAAGGCCCTGGAGTTGCGCGGAGAAGCTTTTCAAACCATGCTCAAACTGGTCGAGTCCCTTACTGCCGCGTGTCCGGCGAAAGGATCCGGCGGGCAGGGCAGGGTGGTCATCATGACCGGCGGGGCCGATGCGCCCGGCATGAACGCTGCTGTCAGCATCGCCGCAAGGCGTCTTCTCGACCGCGGGGTGCCCGTTCTGGGGGCGCGGGATGAATTCTACGGGCTGATTCACGGCGATTTTGCAGAGCTCGAATGGAACGACCTGGTGGGGTGGATGGGCCGCCCCAGTTCCGAGATAGGGACTGCGCGGTCCAACCATGTAGGGGAAGACTTTGAAAAAGTTGCCGAAAATATCCGAAAGTTCGACATAAAGGGGATCATCGTTATTGGCGGCCTGGATACCTACCGGCAGGTGCAGCGCTTCGTTGACATGCGGGCCGATTTTCCCGAGTTCGATATTCCCGTCGTCCTGATTCCGGCAAGCATAGACAATAATCTTCCCGCTACCGATCTGTGTATCGGTTCCGATACGGCCCTCAACAACATCGTCGAGGCCGTCGATAAGATTCGCGACACCGCCGGGGCGACCAGACGTGCGTTCATTGTCGAGACGATGGGAAAAGAGTGCGGGTTCCTGGCTGCAATGAGCGCTCTGGCTGCAGGAGCGGATAAGGCCTACTTGCCCGAAACCGGAATCAGCCTGGCAGAACTCAACCGGGATGTCTTTGAACTCAAAAGGAGTTTCGAGGCGGGAAATCGCATGGTGATCTACATGCGCAATGAAGATGCCTCACGCCACTACACAACCGATTTCCTGCGCAGGCTGCTCGAAGAGGAGAGTAACGAGGAATTCGAGGTGCGCAGCGTCGTGCTCGGCCATGTCCAGCGCGGCGGCTCTCCTACGGCCTTCGACAGGGTCCTTGCCGGACGGATCGGCGCAGGCGCAGCCGGCGCTCTCCTGGATATGATGGAGAAAGGGTCGAACGAAGTGTTGGCGTTCGGGCTGAAGGAGGGCGCGGTGTCCTCGTGCCCGCTCTCGGAAGCCCTGGATCAGGTAGACGCCCTGCGCAAGAGGCCTAAAGTCCAGTGGTTCCTGGACCTTTTTCCCATCGTCCATTCACTGGCCGAAAACCGGCCTTGCTGCCGGGAAGGGCGGAAGGAGGAAACGCTTGGCCCCTCGTCGGGGAAAGGGTGAGTTGCAATCGCTTTCAAGTCTCCAAATCATGCAGGAGTGAAGTGGTCGCGGGACATCTCCCATCCCGGGAAACCTGTAATCACGGGTTTTCGCCGGGGAAGAAGTCTTCGCCCATGATCTGCTCCAACTTGTAGGGGCATGTGGCGGGAAATATGGCTTCATCAAGCTCCGTATCCTTCACGGCCAAGACAACCGCGTCGTCATATGCTTTGCGTATTCTCTGTCGGATCTCATGCTTCAGGCTTGGACTGTCTTCCAGCAGGTCCATCACCTTCCGACGCTGTTCCTTGATGGTGTATCGCCAGTTCTTAGATCGCCTTTCCGGTTGGTACTCCCATTTGAGGAGATGGGCAATCAGCACGGCCAGGCGATTGATGAATGCTCTTTTCTCGCTTCTTCCCATCGATTCCAATTCCTCAATCAAATTATCAAGGTCGATTTCCGAAAGTCTTCCCTCCCGTAGAAGCTGCGCGTTCTTTTGTGTCCACTCATAGAAGTCTTTCTCGTACAGTTCCGGGTTCATTATAGATTCCTTTCTGTATGAATCCTTCGCACTCTCCAATTATGCCGCCGACTGATCGGCATGTGCCGCCACCCGGAAAATTCATTACTCGCCAGACCGAAGCTTCTCCCGATATTTTTGCCTGATTCTTCTCTTAAAAGCCGTTTCCCGTTTAGGTGGCTCAGGTTATATGACATTCTCGATACATGGCGCCTTGTCATTTATGGTGCGTATTTGAATT
>JBMFWU010000078.1:0-23364 GCA_049964955.1 Syntrophobacteraceae bacterium | reverse complement strand
TGCGTTCCCGCGGGCCTCCTCGGATTTTTTCAGTGCATCGAGAATGTAGGACATATCGCAAACCCGGTTTCAGGTTACATTCCGTGCCGCCTTTTCGTTTGGCCCGCCCGCAAAGCAGGCGGGCAACCCGGCCGCGGCGACACGCCGCTCGGCTGCGGCGACACGCCGCTCGCTACGATCGAGGCGCCGCCTCTGCATGGCCCGCCCGCGAAGCAGGCGGGCAACTCGGCTGCGGCGGCCCGCCGCGCGGTATGGGGCGAACCAGGGCGCCGTCGGTAAAGGCCGCGTGCCGGCGCTTTGTGTGAGAAGCAAATAAAGAGCGGAAAGCTGCCAGAAGAGTTTCCGGCGGCCCTGCCCGCGCACTATCCGCTCGAAAAACGTGCCGGGGGTTTCCCGCAAACGACATTTTCGGCGGCGAAAAGCGAGTGGAGAAGACATAGAGCAGACCGAGCGAAGCGCAGAGACCAATCGCAGAACCCAGGGCCACCTTCCATTTTCGCCCGCCCTCGACGGAAGATCTTCCCAGCACCTCGGCGGCAGCTTTGAGGAGCGTTTCCCGGCTGACGATTTGCTCCTGCCGGGTATAGGCGCCAAGAAGCGCACGGTCGCACACCAGGTTGATCACTCTGGGAATCCCGCCGCTCAAGGCATAGAGGCTGTTTAGCGCGTCTTTGGAGAAAAGAGGAAGCGGGTGCGCCCCCCCGTTTTCGGCCTCCGCCCCCCTGCGGGCTATCGCGAGCCTGTGGGTTACATAACGCTCGACCTCGGACTTTGAGAGCGCATCGATATGGCAGCGCGCAACGATCCTTTGGGAAACCTGCCGCATGTCGGGCTGCGCGAGCCTCGTACGCAGCTCCGGCTGGCCGATCAGGATTATCTGGAGAAGCTTTCGTTCGTTGGTTTCAAGGTTTGTGAGAAGCCGGATCTGCTCGAGGACCTCCCGCTTCAGGTCTTGCGCCTCGTCAACGATCAGAACCGCTCTTTTCCGGGTGGCATTCAGTTCTAGAAGGAATGCGTGTATGCGATCGACAAGCCCCTTGATGGTCACTTGCCGCGGATGGCGGATGCCGAACTCGTCGCAGACCGTAGCCAGCAGTTCCTTTACCGAAAGCGTCGGGCTGAGAATGAAGGCAACGGCAATATCACCGCTTAACGTTTCAAGAAAGCGGCGGCATACGGTCGTTTTCCCCGAGCCGACTTCTCCGGTAAGCAGCACGAAGCCCCCTTCGGTTCGGATGCCGTAGAGCAGGTGGGCCAGGGCCTCCTCATGCTGCGGGCTGAGATACAGATAGCTTGGGTCCGGGGCTATCGAAAAGGGAGCTCGTTTCAGGCCGAAGTATCTCGTGTACATGGCTTTCCAGCGCGTGTGAGCTCAAATCGTGCGGCTACTTCGTGATCAGCCCTTTTTCCATGGCGAAGGCGGTAAGGGAAGAGGCGCTGTGGAGGTCGAGCTTCTTCATCAGGTTGGCGCGGTGTTTTTCAACCGTTTTCGCGCTGATGCACAAATAGTTGGCGATGTCCTTGTTCCTGTAGCCCTCGGCGATCATCTTGAGAATTTCACGCTCGCGCTGGGTGAGAGTATCCCAGGAACTGGAAGCTTTAACGCTTTTTCTTCCCTCAAGATATCCCTCGATTACCTTTTCGGATATACCGGGGCTGAGATAGCTCTTACCTGAGAATATATTATCGATGGCCAGCATCAATTCCCCGTGAGTCGCGTCTTTGAGAATATAGCCGTCGGCGCCCGTCTTCAGGGCCGTGAGGATATGCTCCTCGGTCTTGTGGACCGTCAGCACGAGGATCTTTGTCGCAGGACTTTGCTTTTTGATCTCCGGGATCGCTCCCCCCCCGTTCATCCTCGGCATGGACAGATCCATCAGGATCAGGTCGGGTTTCATGGAATCCACCAGGCGGATAGCTTCCAGCCCGTCCTGCGCTTCGCCAACCACCTCGAATTCGGGGTTGGACGAAAGAAGCATTCTCAACCCTTCTCGCAGGATCGTATGATCTTCGGCGATTACGATTTTTTTTCTCTCCGGCATGCGCTGACCCTTCCCTGAGATTGAGAGCAAAGGCCCATTTCTAGGCCCGTGCCGATTTGCGTTCCCGGCCCGACTCTGGGGTGGTGATATACTCGCAGACGAAGACCCGCCCTGTCGCAAGGCGATTCCAAGGAGCAGCTGAATGGCCGGCAGGCAGACAAGGCTGCTTTTTCTCGTATTCTACCGCAGATCGGCAGGATTTGCCAGTTTTTTGCTATGGGGAGAAAAACCTCGTCTTTATCCAGGAAGAATACAGTATTGCCTCCTGGCGATTACTGCAAAGCATGTATTTACGGGTCTACCGTGGTTGTGGAAAATGGGGCATATTTTGGAAAGAAAATAGCCACTGTAGGTGGAATCGAAAGCGAAGGGGGCCCGTAGGCAAATGAGTCCAATCCTGCTGGTGGAGGATAACGCAATATTTCGAAAATCGCTGGGGGACATGCTGCGCCACAGATTTCCGGAAATCGAGATAGCGGAAGCCTGCAACGGGGAGGAAGCGCTGCGGAAACTGGAGACGACGAACGCCGAATTGATCTTTATGGATCTGAGGCTACCGGGGATGAGCGGCCTGGAGGCAACACGCAGAATCAAGCAGGCAAACCCCGGCAGAAAGGTCGTGATTCTGACCAGCTACGACATTTACGAATACAGGGTTGCGGCGTTGGGCAGCGGAGCGAGTCACTTTTTCACCAAGGGCAATGCGGGAAGCGAGGAGATAGCCGATTTTGTGAGGAGCTTTTTTCAGGAAAAAGACAGGGTGAAAGAGGCGGGCGCCTATTCGCCAGGGGTCTGACGGCATGGAGCAGTCCCCATACTGTTTCATACTGTCTCCCTACGGTAAAGATCCAAAATACGGCGCGGGGAGGGTGCCATTACGTAAAGCACACTATTCATATCTCACTTTGTTTCCAATATAAGTGGAGACGTGAAGAGCGCAGGAGTTATGGCAACGTATATCGAGGGGTGCGCGAGGAGGGAAATATGAAAAGGAACGAATCGGATGTGGCCGGTTACCTGTCCGCTGAGGAAGTGCAGATGAAGATGCGAATGTCCTCGGGTTTTTTCAGGTTCCAAAAGTGGCTCGTAATCTATAACCTCCTGGTCGACCCGAGACCGCTCGAAGAGATAGCCATGCACACGGGGCTTTCGGAGTCCAGCGTCTATAGAATCGTCTCCGAGTACAATGACGGAGGCCCCGAGGCGATCGAGACCGTCGGGGAAATGAGGCGGCAGGCATGGTTCGCCTACGCGGGAGAATGTACCATGTGATCCGCCCCTGACGAGAAGAGAATAAAAAAAAGAGCGGGGGCTATCGCCCTCTGCCCCCATGGGGGGGCGGGGCGATAGCCCCCGCTCTTTTGCTTCCCTGATTTTTCCATCTTGACCTTACCTGACAGACATGCGATGGATTAGGCCGTTCTCATTCTGGACGGCGACCGGCATAGTAAGGCGGAGAGTCAATGGTGGATAAGTCGTTCGATTTCTATCGGGCCATATCGGAGGAACTCGACCCCGAGAGGCTGCAGCAAAAATTTCTGACTGCCCTGCTGGATCTGCAAAATGTCGAGCGGGGATCGATCTGGGTGCGCAGCGAAACGGGCTACACCTGCATCGAAGCGGTGGGGGCACAAAGCGAAAACATCAAGTCGATGACCATCGGTTTCGGCCAGAGCAGCATCGTCGGCTGGGTCATCGAAAACGGCAAGATGACGGTAGCCGAGGCGGGCAAGGATGCGCGTCATTTCTGGCAGGCCGAACGGCAGATGGAGATCAAAAGCAGGCTGATACTCTGTTTTCCGTTGTTTCTGAGGAGCGGCGAGGTCTACGGGGCGGTACAGATAATCGATACGAGCGCAGGGGGCAATCACCTGAACCTCGACCAGGGCTACCTCGATCTCTTGCAGCAGCTCATAGACATGGGGTCGATAGCGCTCAGCAATTCCCTGGCTTTTTCGAAGCAGGCGCAGGAAAACCTCAAACTCAAGCAGACGCTCGAAGCGATAAGCGACCGGGACGTGATGGTCGGAAAAAGCGGCGCACTGCTCGGGGTGAGAAAGCGGGCCGCCGAATACGCAAGGACCGATTTCCCGGTGCTCATCACCGGGGAGAGCGGCTCGGGAAAGGAACTGCTTGCCAGGGAGATCCACCGGTTGAGCGACAGGAGCAGGGGGCCGTTTCTGGCTCAAAATTGCAGCTGCATTCCGGACACCTTGCTGGAAAGCGAGCTTTTCGGCCATGAAAAGGGTGCATTTACGGGGGCACTCAAGACCAAGGCGGGGCTTTTCGAGGCTGCAAACGAGGGGACCGTTTTTCTCGATGAGATCGGCGACATGCCCCTGCAGCTGCAGGCAAGGATTCTTCGGGTGATCCAGGACGGAGAGATAAAGCCGATCGGGAACACGCGGTCCAAAAAGGTGAATGTCAGGATTATTTCGGCCACCAATCGCGATTTACAAAGTGAGATCGGCAGGGAAAATTTTCGGGAAGACCTTTTCTACCGGCTGAATGTGTTGCCTCTGCGCGTACCCTCGCTTCGCGAGAGGCCCGAGGACATTCCTCTGCTTCTGGACCATTTTTTGAGCAGGGAGGCCCTGCGGCTGGGTGCCGCGCGTAAGAGCTTTTCGGAAGAAGCCCTCGAGTTTCTGCTCGACTACGATTGGCCGGGAAACATTCGGGAGCTTGAAAATTTTGTGAAGCACATCATCGTGATCACTCCCGGGGAGTGTATCACGAGGCAAGACCTGTCGCATCATTTCCTTCCCCCGACGGCCTGCCGCCAAAAGGACCTGCCGCCGGAAAAGAGTGCGCCCGCCGCCGGCGAAGGGGCCGCGGCAGGAAACGGTGCACACGCCCAAAGCCTTTTTGAAGGCTGGACCTGGGAGGAGCTGGAACATAGATATGTGCTCTATCTTCTGGAGAAGAACAAATGGCACATCACCCGCGCGGCAAGGGAGGCGGGGGTGAACCGTTCGACTTTCGATTCGCGAATGAAAAAACTCAATATCAGAAAATGATGTGGTCAAAGTGATGCGTATTCGGGGTGAAGAAACGATAGGCGAAAAGGTGGCGATTGCGAAGCGACTCTACGCCAGGTGGGGCGAGGAGCTTGCAAAGGACCCGCAGATAGCGGCGCGGATAGGGGAACTGGGCGCCAGGATAAAGGATTCGAGCGCGCTGAGCCTCAGTTCGGGAGTCTCCGGGGAATGCAGAATCTGTGAGGAAGAAGATGGGGGGAGCTGCTGCGGGGCGGGGATCGAAAACCGCTACACCCCCGAGCTTCTGCTGCTCAATCTGCTGCTTGGGACGGTGCTTCCCGAATCGAGAAAGTGTCCCCGGAGCTGCTATTTTCTGGGTGAGTGCGGATGCCTTCTCAAGGCCCGCGAGATTTTATGCATCAACTACCTGTGCAGCAAACTGCAGAAAACCATACCCAACGAGAAGCTCCTGCGGCTCCAGGAAGCAAACGGGGTGGAAATGGATCTCATTTTCCTGCTCCAGGAGCGCATACTGGCATTTCTGCGGCAAAAGGACACGCAGCGGTCTCATTCCAGCGTCTCGTAGCACTCCTGCCGGAAGGGAGGGGTGCAGATGCAGTAGAAGAGAAGATCGTCCTCCCCGATATTGGTTATGCGCTGAGAAACGCCAGGCGCAATTCTCACGACATCTCCCGCAACGACTTCCGTGGGGGGCTTACCACCCAGTTCGACCCTGCCTTTTCCGGCAAAAATCAGGTATCTTTCCGCCACGCCGTGCAGGCGGTGCCATGCCGTTTGCCCCCCTGCCCCGATCCGTGCGCGGGCGATGGAGACGAATTCGTCTCCCGCATCGTTTGCGACCTCCAGAATCCGGCAGCGTTCGACCGTTTCGAATTCTTCCTTCTGAGCGGCTTTAAGGATTTCGGTTTTCATCGTTTGTGGCCCGGGAATAGGAGTGGATGAAAAGTGCAACAGGCTGGCCCATCAATTCAGGGCGCGCCGAAATCACCGACTAAAGAATAGCTGGTGCTACGGCCACCGGCAGCCTCTTTTTTGAGAATGTTTCTCCGCATGAGGTCGTCGATATCACGCCCTGCCGTGTCTTGTGAGCATTTGACCATTTTTGCCCATTTGGATGAAGTCAACTTGCCTTCGATGCCATCGAGCAACCGGTTGAGCATCGATCGTTGACGTTCATTGAATGGTTCTCCAGCGTACTTCTCCCAAAAACGTGCCTTCCTGAGGACATCTGCCAGAATGATCTCCGCGCCGTCGAAAGCGCGATCCATGCAATCAAGAAACCAGTCAAGATGCTCAGTAACATCGAGATCGCCTTTCTGCGTATCTTCAAGATGGTCGTAGTATCTGCCCCGCTCTTTGCGGATTTGCGCGGACATGCTGTAGAAGGGCAAAGAGCTTTTTTCCGAGCGCGCCAGCATCATGTCGGCAATAGCTCTGCCGATGCGTCCGTTGCCATCCTCAAACGGGTGGATGGTAACAAACCAAAGATGCGCTATCGCCGCGCGCAAAACCGGATCGACATCGCTTTTGTCGCTGTTGAACCAGGCAAGGAAGGCTTTCATTTCCCTGTCGATCCGTTCCGCTGCCGGAGCTTCGAAATGTACATGTTCGTGGCCGAAAGCGCCGGAACGGACTTGCATAGGCCCGGATGCCGCTGTACGCCATTTGCCGACGATGATTTTGTACATACCGCTATATCCGGTAGGGAAAAGCGCTGCGTGCCAACCGAACAATCGTTCCGCTGTGAGAGGAATATCGTAATTTTGTCTCGCGTCCAGGATCATACCGACAACGCCTTCAGTATGGCGATCCACGGACTTCAGCGCGCCGATATCGATGCCCAGACGGCGAGCAAGCGAAGAGCGCACTTGTTCCCGATCCAGGATGTCGCCTTCGATCTCGCTGGATTTGACGGTTTCCTCGGTCAAGGTCCGCAACGAAGCTTCCTCGCGCAATTTGATGCCGAGACTTTCCAAACGGCCAAGCATGCGTCCCTGTCGATGTCGCACAGCAACAAGCTTTCCGGCCAGACGCTTTTCATCCCACCTGAAATCCGGCCAATCAGCCAATTCATAGATATAAGCAGCCATAATCTCCGCCCGTAATGCGGAGATTATGGCTGCTATTCTCCGCAAAGGCAACAAAGAAATGTAAAGAAAATAGGAATGTGATTATAGTCGGCATCGCTGCACACCTCCTTTCCTCGCATCAGAATTTACTCTTCCATGCATCCTTGTCATACTCGGCATGCGTCATTACATCGAGAATGTAAACTGTCCGCTTTTTGTAATGTGAAAAATAGGGGGCGCCCATGAAATTATGCGTTTCCCCCGTCAATCAAGGAAAGACCGAGTTTTTTCACAATCTCCTCCCCCCTTCCACAGCTCTGCTAACGGCGGACTGAGTCAGGTTGAGATCCTTGCCAACCTCCGTTCCCGCCAGTCCCAGTTCCTTATGCACCCGGTGCATCAATGCGAGTTTGTCGTGTCATAGAAAAGGCGGTAGCACAGATGGAGAAAGAGAGAAACGCATAATTTCATGGGCGTCCCCTCTGCTCCCATTGGGAATCTCACCCCTATGCCACCCGATGAGCCAGACAATCGGGTAATCGACCCTTGATTTGTCCGTACAACGTCTGTATATTATGCTTTCCAGGAAAGGACTATAAGCTATGAGAACCGGCATTTCGAAATCCGAACGTCTTGATATTCGCATCTCGTCAAAGGCGCGCCAACTTCTCCAGGAAGCAGCAAAAGAGCGGCACACGACTATAAGTCAATTTGTGCTTGAGAGCGCCCTCAATTCCGCCGGCGCCGTGCTGGCCGAACGTTCCCGCATACGCCTTGACGCCGATCAATGGGCGGCCTTTATGGAGGCCCTTGATGCACCGCCGCGTCGTCATCCGCGCCTGGAACGTCTTTTGAACGAGCCATCCATCCTGGATTAAAGCGGCTTTCATGAATGAAGAACCGGTCATCGCTAAGCTTGCTGTTGAGCATGATGCCACGGCATTTGATTGTGGCCATGAAGAGCTAAACCACTTTATCCTTGTGTATGCCCTGGCAGGCCAGCGCGCCAATATTTCTCAAACCTATGTGGCCGCTTGCGCCCAAAAAATTGTCGGTTTTCATACGCTGGTCGTTGGCGATGTAGTTTATGACGATGCTCCCGAACGCCTTGCCAAAGGCCTTCCACGCTATCCTATCCCCGTCTTACTCTTGGCCCGTCTGGCGGTTGACCAATCGTGGAAAGGCAGGGGCCTTGGCGCTGCTCTTCTCGTCGATGCAATCCGTCGAACCCTTCACGTCGCCGATATCGCCGGTGTTCGCGCCATGCTCGTTCACGCGAAGGACGAAGTTGCCCGCGATTTTTATTCACATTTCGGCTTTGAGTCTTTTCCCGGAGATGACTTTGTTCTTTACCGTTTGCTGAAGGATCTGCGGGCGATGCTTAGAACCTGAGTTATCGGCATATTGCAGCCCCCCCGAAATCAGTTGCACCTTTGTTTATATTCGTGCAATGAAAATAGGGGGCGCCCATGAAATTATACGCTTCCCCCGTCACTCGAGGAAAGGCCGAGTTTTTTCACAATCTCCTCCCCCCTTCTCACAGCTCTGCTGACGGCGGACTGAGTCAGGTTGAGATCCTTGCCAACATCCGTTCCCGCCAGTACCAGTTCCTTGACTGCCCAGTAGGCCGCAATGCTTTTGGCTCTCACACGCTCGGGTTCTTTGCCCGATGACTTGATTCGAGCTTCTGTGATGTTGAGTATCCGAGAAATTCGAGTGAGAACAACCGCCAAATCGTAGCCCTGATTCCTGAGGCGATATTTGCGCTCTATTGTCTCCCGGGCATCGGCAAGGGCGGATTCCACAAAGCCTCCGTCTCCCGGGATTCTTTAATCGCTTTTCCTGTGATCGTTCATCGTGCGAAGCACCTGCACACCACTCCACCCTCCGGCGCTTCGGACCAAACCGCCCCCGGTCAACTCCGGCCGCTTCCCCATGGACAACCCACTGTGCAAAAATCACGATACCTGATGCGAGCCTGTTGCTTGCTTTCAGCAAAAAGGGCCCACACCGATTCTGTCTCCTGCCAAGCATCGTCGAGAACCCCCGCCAGCCGACTGTGCCCTCTATACGGATACACCGATCCAGCTCGCTCAAATCCGAAACGATTTCCGCTCGCAGAGGATTCAAGTGAATATAGCGCACCAATTCGAGGCAGATAGGGTTCCTGCTGACACAGGATGGACTTGTAGCGGTTCTGGAACACGTGCCCCGACCGGTGATGACGGCGGTTGAAGTAAAACCGCATAGCTTGTCAGGAAGCGTCGCATCACGGTGGCAATCGGCACGCAACCGGTTCGAACGAGTAAATGGAAATGGTTGGGAATGAGTGCCCAGGCAAAGCAACTCGTTGAGGTCTCCGACAAAAGAGCAGCAAGGCTGCTCGATAAAACTATCCCGGTCCGCGTCGTCAATGAAGATGCGCCCCCGCTCGATTCCACGGCACACGATGTGGTGCAATGCACACGGTGTATCAATGCGAGCTTGTCGTGTCATGGAAAAAACCGTAGCACAGAAGGAGAAAGAGAGAAGCGCAAAATTTCATCGGCATCCCCTATTTTCCCCTTTGCCTCGACGCCTCGATGAAGAGCGTCCGTCTCACTTGGGGCCAGCCGTCCAGCCAGTTGCCGACGTTCGGTTGTTCCCGCTTAAAGAACGCGAGTTGACGACCCAGTGCGGTGGGATGTTCCTGTTTGTGCCCGACTTGGTCAAGCTCAATTTGCCCGAACTCGCTTCAGTAGCCGGACCTCCCGGTTCAAGGCCGATTCCGACTTCCCATGCGCTGCTCTCGACGCTCGCCCTCAAACTTTGGTCGATCGAACGGGACCTGGTCGACCTACCAGCCACCGTCAAAGTCACAGAGTCCCACATTTGTGTGACTTTTCACCGCCGAGCCCACCTCCCTTTCTTGCTCGCCTCGGACCTCTTTGCGGAGACACCCGCCGTGCCATGGTGGCATAACGCCCGGTTAGTTCTTCGAACCACTCATGTTAGCTGATTTATGCTCCGTGGAAATCCAGACTAGCGTACAGGCGACATAGGTTTTCCCCACTCCCGTTGCCCCGGTTATTATCACATTCTTTGAATCGCCCCATCCGCAGGATGCATGGGAGGCCATAAGACCTCGGTCTATGCCGCGGCAGCTTCGGTAGTCGACATCTTCAATAGATGCCGATTGCCGTAGTTTTGCCGATTTGAGCCTTGTTTTGAGCCTGCGGTTTTCCCGCTCTAAAGTCTCTCTGTCCACCATGAGGGAAAGTCGTTCGAAAAAATCCAGCACGGAGCTGCCGCCGAAAGCGGTGCCCGGTCAAGACCGGTCTTCAGAATCGATTCAACGCTCCTTGCTGAAAGAGCCTGGAGAGCAAGTGCCCTTTTGCAGGCGCAGCTAAGCCTGTCCGCCCCATACTCCTTTGCAAGGCGCAAAACACCAAGAGAGGACCGGACCCCCAAGTGCTGTTTGCTGGTATCAAGAATAGCTTTAATGAAGACAGCGGGAATTGCTGACATTCCCCCAGCCGCGCGGCCGATCTCCCCGTCTCCCGGCTTGGCACGGGCGAGAAAGAAGCTGTCACGGAGCCGCGATCGTGATATGATGTAGTTGAGTGACTCGTGCGACTCTGTGCGTAACGTGATCGGTAACATTCGGGGCGGTGGGAGCTCTATGAGCAAAGTAATCGTATTTGTAGTGGGCCATGACAGGCCGGGCATCATTGCGGCGGTATCACGGGTGCTTTTCCTGTGCGGCTGCAATATGGAAGATGTGAGCCAGAGCATCCTCCAGACCGAATTCGCCGGGGTATTCATCGCCTCTATTCCGCAATCGTTACAAATTCCGGAGCTAAACAGCCGGCTTCTCGAAGAACTGGTGCCCATGGGCCTTTCGGTTCTGCTTCGAGAAATGGAACCATCAAGAATTTGGGAAGCTCCTGCGAGCGAGCCTTTTGTCATCACGACCATGGGACCCGACCGCGCGGGACTTGTCGCGGGCATAACCGAACTGCTTGCCGGATTCGGCATAAACATATCGAACCTGCGGGCTGTTTTCCGGGGCGGAGAAAATCCCCTGGAAAACACGATGATCTACGAAGTGGATATCCCGATTGCGGTAGACCAGAGTTCCTTCCGGGAAGCGCTCTATAAGCGTGGCGCCGAACTGGGCCTGGACGTAAGTCTGCAGCACCGCGAGATTTTCGAAGCCATTCACAGGGTCTGAAAACAAGTATTCCCTGCCAACGAAAGAAGTCCATTCCATGCTTACTCATAAGGAAGTTCTCTCCACTCTCGAAATGCTCAAAAACGAACATCTCGATGTCCGCACCGTTACGCTCGGGATCAGCCTTTTGGATTGCGCAAGCGATGAGCCGGCACGATTCATCGAAAGAGCCACTTCCAAGATCGGCTCGGTTGCCCGCAATCTGGTGAAGGTTTGCGACGAGGTGGGTGTTCGCTACGGCATCCCGATTGTCAACAAGCGCATTGCGGTAAGCCCGATCGCCGTGGCGGCATGCTCATGCGGGCCCGACCGCATGGTGGAAGTCGCAAGGGCGCTCGACCGGGTGGCCGACGAGGTGGGAATAGACTTTATCGGAGGCTTTGGCGCTCTTGTGGAAAAAGGCTTCACCAAGGGCGATCTGGCCCTCATCGAGGCCATTCCGGAGGCCCTGGCTTCGACCGAACGCGTCTGCTCTTCGATAAACGTAGCCTCCACCCGTGCGGGCATCAACATGGACGCGGTCTATCTCATGGGAAAAACGATCCTGAGGGCCGCCGAATGCACCAGGGACCGGGACGGTATCGGGTGTGCCAAGCTGGTAGTATTCGCCAACATCCCCCAGGACATTCCCTTCATGGCGGGCGCCTTCCTCGGGGTGGGCGAACCCGATACGGTGATTAATGTCGGGGTAAGCGGCCCGGGGGTTGTCAAAAAAGCTCTGGAGCGCGCGCTTGCGGCAAATCCCGGACTCGATCTCGGCCAGATTTCGGAAATCATAAAACACACCGCCTTCAAGGTGACAAAGGTGGGAGAGCTGATCGGCAGGCGTGTAGCCGACGCTCTTGGCGTTCCTTTCGGCGTGGCGGACCTCTCTCTTGCGCCCACCCCCAACGTCGGGGACTCCGTGGGGGAGATTTTTCAGACCCTCGGGCTCGGCAGCATCGGAGTTCCGGGTTCCACCGCCGCTCTCGCCCTTTTAAACGATGCGGTAAAGAAGGGGGGCGCCTTCGCAAGCTCCTACGTGGGCGGTCTTAGCGGCGCATTCATCCCGGTGAGCGAAGATTTAAATATCGCCGAGTCGGCCCGAAGCGGGTTCCTTTCCCTCGAAAAACTCGAGGCGTTGACGAGCGTCTGCTCTGTCGGGCTGGATATGGTTGCCCTTGCCGGAGACACTTCGGCAGAAACCCTTGCCGCCATAATCGCCGACGAAATGGCCATAGGGGTGACAAACAAGAAGACCACCGCCGCCAGACTCATTCCGGTCCCCGGGAAAAAGGCCGGGGAAAAGGCCTGGTTCGGCGGTTTGCTGGGGGAGGCCACAATCATGCCGGTGCGCGGCGCGGGAGCCTCCGCCGGGTTCATCTCCCTTGGCGGCAGAGTCCCGGCCCCCATCCATAGTCTCAATAATTAGGGAGCGGGAAGCAAGGAGCGGGAAGCAGGAAGAACTCCTTCGGCTGCGACGCCTGCCGCCAAAGCGCTAAGCCATCGGCTCGCACGCGAGCCGATTCCCGGGGGGGCGCGGGGGAAGCCTTCCCCCGCTCTTTGCCGTTCCTTTTTTCAACGGTAGAGCTCCTTGGATTCTCAGTTTTCCCCCCGAAACTCACCCCCGTGAACATCACTCGGAATCAGGTGATTTTCGTAACAAATACTGTCTCCTACGCCTTCCCCCCTCTGTGTGTCGATACTTACGGTTACCGGCAGGTACAGTTCTTGAGGCGTCGACAGCCTCCCCACAATTCACCTTTACGTGAGGAGACCAATCATGAGTTTCAATCCGCTCAAAGAAAAAGGCATGCCCATTGAAAAGCAGATCAGAAGCTGGACCAAACTGAATTCGAAGCCATACCCCAAAGGCAAGGTGCATTCCTACACGAGGGTCCGTGGCATATTCATGAACGGAATCGAGGTGGAGGCCGCCCTCTTTTCGCACCAGTTCCACAGACATTGCGAAGACATGGAGCTCAGGCGGCAATTGGCCCTTGTGCGCAGAATCGAGCAGCAGCAGCAAAAAGCCATCAACTGGCTCATTCCCGCAGGCGAGTCAGTCCTGGAGGTGACCCTCGGCTACGAACAGGTAGCGGTCGATCTTACGGCCGCACTGGCCAAAAACGAGCCCGACCCCTACGTCAAGGCCGCACTCGATTTCGCACTGCTTGAAGATTTCGATCACCTCTACCGGTACGCCAACCTTCAAGACCTGATCGACGGCATAAAACCGGAGACCATTACCGGCAAGTACACCGAAATCATGCCCGGACGCCCCACCATCTACCATCACCGGCACCCGTTCGATACCGTTCGAAAATTCTACGACAGTAAAAAGGCCGATCCTCTGACCAAACTGCACGCCATGACCATTACGGCGGCCGAACAGCAGACGATGAATTTCTACATGAACGTGGGAAACCGCCTGGATGACCCGGTGGCGCGAGCGCTCTATCTTGAGATCGCAGAGGTGGAGGAACAGCACGTGACGCACTACGGTTCCCTCATGGACCCAAGCTGTTCCTGGTTTGAAATGCTCGCCCTGCACGAATACACGGAATGCTGGCTCTACCACTCCCTCATCGGGCAGGAGCCCGACAAGGAAGCCAAAAAAATCTGGGAAGAACACCTGGATATGGAGGTGGAACATTTGAAGATGGCCTGCGAGATGATGCGTAAACACGATAAGCGCGACCCCGAAGAGGTGCTGCCCCAAGCCATGCCCGATAAGCCCCTCATCTTCGAGTCAAATATCGACTACGTGCGCGATATTCTAAAATCCCAGGTCGACTATAACGCCTACCGAACCGACTTTATGCCCACCGAAAAATTGCCTGACGATAAGCTCTTCAAAGCGTATCAGAAACAGGTCAATAGCGGCATGGTTCCCAGCGAGGAAATCATCAAAATGCATGTCCGGAAAAAGGAGGAAGACTACCGGCAGGAAATCAAGGGCCGTCATCCGGTAAAATGGCTCCAGGAAAGGGACGGGAAATCGAAGGCCGCCTAAACGAATGGTTGAAATCAGTTCACAGTGAAATGGGCTGCCGCGGGGCAGCCCATTTATGCCGTCTTGAGAAATCTCAGTCGATCAGGATGAGCCCGCAAAGAGTCCCGATCGCAGTATCGTCGCATTTCGGCCATCCGGCTGCCTGGATGAGTTTTGAGACGTTGATGCCAAAGCCCGACATCGACGGCCTGGCCAGGTGGGGATTGCGGCATTTGCCTCCCTCATGCAGAACGCGGCATCGAGGGTAATCGGCGCAGAAAAGTTTTTTGCAGCAATTGCCTGCAAAGGCTTTGGCGCGAACTTGGCCGATTCTTTGCGCCTCGCGTTCCAGGTTCGCCGCTATTTCCTGCAGAAGCCCAAACACTTCCGCACCTTCCACCGGAGAAAAAAGCACGGCG
Source organism: Syntrophobacteraceae bacterium (assembly GCA_049964955.1). Classification (GTDB taxonomy): domain Bacteria; phylum Desulfobacterota; class Syntrophobacteria; order Syntrophobacterales; family Syntrophobacteraceae; genus SbD1. The sequence continues at coordinate 8,648 of JBMFWU010000078.1, read as the reverse complement.
GAAGGCACCTCGATTTTAAACACAATAGCCTGTTCGTAAATCTTGAGCAGCTCTCTAAACCCGCTCGGGCCCGAAACATGGGGCGGGCAATTGGCCGAAGCTCCGTAGTTTTCACACTGCGGCTCGGCGCACAATCTCGCCAACTCGTCCTCAATGCAGATCTGCGAGCTCCCGATGATCGCCGCGTCACTTGCGCCAAGTCTTCGAGCCAACGCGAGCAGTTCTGTAAACGCTTCCGGTTTCAACCTGTTTCCCAATCTGCCGTCCTTTCTATCTACCCCGTTACACACCATTTCGGCTCCTATTCTACAATAGCCACCCCCGATCGTCCAGAACGCCACGATCATTGCCTCGCGACGCGGTGCCGTGTTACCATGCCGACAATCTGGTGAGGCTCAAACCGAGGAGGAAATCATGTTTGAAATGGCGCGCAACCCCGGGGATCAGGTAATGATTCTTGCCTGTTCGGGCGGCTCCAACGTCGGCCAGCTATCGAACCAGGCCGCCGTGGAACTCAGCCGGGAGGGTCTTGGAAAAATGTCCTGCCTCGCGGGGGTCGGAGGCGAACTCATGGGGTTTGTCCACTCGGTAATAACTACTCCTGTCGTGGTGCTGATCGACGGCTGCCCGATCGGGTGCGGCAAGGCCTGTTTCGACAAATTGGAAGCGCCGCTCAAGATCTACCTGGTGCTGACAGACCTGGGCATCGAGAAAACGGGCGACATGGAACTTAAAGCCGAGGAGATAGCGAAGGTAAAAGAAGCCGTAAAGCAGGCGGTGGCGAGCTACCAGGCCGGGCTTTCCTGAAAAGAAAAGAGCGGAAAAATCTTTCCCCTCTGCCCGCCCGCGAAGCAGGCGGGCAGAGGGGAAGCGGCGCCGGCCGCCTAGCCGCCCAGTCTCGCGTTTAGTTCCTCGGCGATCTTCTTTCCGGAAAGAAGCATGCCGCCGAAAACCGGCCCCATCCGATAGCCGCCGCAGACGGCATTGGCCGCCATGCCGCTTACATAGAGGCCGGGATAGACCTCGCGGGAATTGGCAACCGTATCGCGCTCTCCCAATTCGGCTTCCATCGATTTTTCCCCGACCATTCCCCCGGTTTGGGTATTCAGGGTCACACCCATTTTTTTAACCAGCATCGAGGTGACGTTAGCGGGATGTCCGGTCGCATCGAGGACGAAGGAGGAGTGCAGGGCCAGTGGGTCGACATGCCACCCCAGAGTTTCGACCGCCCCCCAGTTGAGGACAAGGCCGGCCACCCGGTTATTCCTTATGACCACGTCCTCCATGGCTACCAGGTTGAATATCTTCAAGCCGGCGGCAACGGACTTATGCACCAGCCCGGAGGCGAGATAGACCGAGTCGAGCGTATAATAGCCAGGCTGGTATTGACGGGCGCTGAAGCCCAGGTCGTCGAGCACCTTTTTCCCTTCCTCCTGTACGACGACCTCGTTGAACATCATACCGCCGCCCCAGACGCCGCCCCCGATGGAAAGACGCCGGTCGAACAGGGCCACCTTCCTGCCCGCGGCGGCAAGATAGGTGCCCGCAACAAGCCCCGAGGGGCCTCCGCCGACAATGGCGACATCGAGTTCGAGAGCGTCGCTGAGCTTTTTGAGATACGAATCGATAATTCCCCTGCTGATGGTAACTTCGTCGAGCATAACCAACCTCCGTGACGGAATGAGATGGGATCACAGGTGCGGGAACGGTAGTTTTTCCAGGGAAGTGGCGAATGCTGCCGGAAGGAAAAGCTTGGAGGCAAAGTGAAGCCTCTGCCGGAAAATGGTCTGGAAAAGAAAAACAATGTCCGCTCCCTACGCCGGTATGATCCGGATCAGGTTCAAAGGGTATCTTCTCAGGCAGTTACTGCCACCCCTGCTTACGCTCTATTGACTACATCCTTAACGGGCGGTTGTCAAGGACCTCCTTCTGCACGTCATGTTGACAAGAAAGCCCGCGCAATTAAGTTTGCTTCCAGTAGCAGCAAGACTTTCTTTCCTGCCTGCCCGACCGTGCCGGACACTTACTCGGCCGCAGATTATCCGGAGATCCTTATGACACCTACCTTACGGCAGTTCGCCTTCATCGCCGACGGAGAAAGAGGCGCGCTCGTCGGCCCCTCGGGGGAGATCGCCTGGATGTGCATGCCCTCCTGGGAGAGCGAAGCGGTTTTCACGGCCCTTCTGGGCGGCAGAGGCGCCTGCATCGTTCGGCCGCAGGAACGGTTCGTGTGGGGGGGCTATTACGAACCCGGCACTCTCATCTGGAAGAGCCGCTGGGTACTCGCGGGAGGTGCGATTGTGGAATGCCGCGAAGCCCTGGCTTTTCCGGAAGATCCCGATCGGGCCGTCCTTCTTCGCCGCATCAGCCCGCGAGAGGGTGCAGCCAAAACCCTCGTACGCCTCGACCTGTGGAAATCCTACGGAAGCAAACGGTTCGAAAATGTAAAACGCTCGGACTCCGGAATATGGACCGCGGATGCGGAAGGGTTGTTCGCCCGGTGGACAGGCGTTCATGCCCTGTTGCTCGAGTGCGCGAGCAGAATGCGGGACCACCTCGAACAGGCTTCCAATCCGGGTTCCTGAATTCCGGCTCTCAGGCTTTCCCGGCTACACCTCATCTTGCTGCGTGTCGAAAAGATGCCTGAAGTACCTTTCCGGCGAATTGAGGAAATCTCGCGTCAAAAGGAAATGCTCGGTTTCACCGTAGGCGATTTCCCGGATCGTGTCATCGTCCAGGCTGAATATAGTAGCGCCCGGGTAGCCAAGGATCATGGGCGAGTGAGTCGAAATGAGGAACTGGGCATGGCCGGGAACTTCGAGATCGTGGATGATCTTGAGGAAGGAAAGCTGGCGTTGGGGCGAAAGCGCGGCCTCCGGTTCATCCAGGATGTAGAGCCCCTGCTCGAAGCGATGGGCGAAGAGGGCGAGAAAGGCTTCCCCGTGGGATTGCCCGTGCAGCGATTTGCCCCCGTAAGCACGCAGGTTCGATACCCGGTCGATGTAGGAAGCGAAATTATAAAAGCTTTCCGCTCGCATAAAAAAACCTTCCGTCGCCTTCGGCATCCAGGACAATCGCAAAGCCTGCGCAAGATCGGAACGCTCGGCAAAGGTCTCACGATGATGATCGCGGTTGCCGCCCTCGGGATGGAATCCGCAGCACTCGGCAAGGGCTTCGAGCAGTGTGGACTTGCCGCTGCCGTTTTCGCCGACGAAGAATGTGACCTTTGTTCGCAAGGCCAGGTCGATTCCATGCGAGAATGCCCGGATATTGAATGGATGACGCGTTCGATCGAACTTTTCAGCAAGGCTCGCCACACGGCGCAGAAACGGAGCGCCGCTTGAACGTTCTGGCCGCACTTCCCTATGTCTCGATTTCATAGTCTCATCCTCCCACGGCTTACGAGCCCTCCATGGCCCCCCGACGAATGCTTTCGTATCCTGAGATTCAGGATTTCTACGAAAACCGAAAACGCCATCGCAAAGTATATGTATCCTTTCGGAACGTGAACGTCGAAGCCTTCGAGTATGAGCGTAAAACCAACCAGGAGAAGAAAGCTCAGAGCAAGCATTTTGATCGTGGGGTATCGGTCCACCAGGGCGCTGATCCAACCCGACAGGAACATCATGAAAAAAACCGCCGCCAAAATAGCCGCAATCATGATGGCGACCTGATTGGCCATCCCGATCGCCGTGATTACCGAATCGAGCGAAAAGACCAGGTCCATGATAATGATCTGAATAATTACAGCATGGAAGGAAACTCCGATCGCTCTTGCGCTGTGTGGTCCATCTTCTCCCTCCATTTTCGAGTGGATCTCGTGGGTGCTCTTTGCCAGTAACAGGAGACCGCCACCGATCAGAACCAGGTCGCGAACCGAAATCCCCTGTCCTAAAACGCTGAACACGGAGGCGGTGAGGCCGGCCATCCAGGAGAGCGTCAGAAGCAGCGCAACTCTCGAAAACATCGCCAGAGCAAGCCCGGTCACACGCGCTCTGCCGCGTTTTTCCGGCGGGAGCGTTCCCGCCAGCAGCGAGATAAAGATGATATTATCGATTCCGAGAACAATCTCCAGCGAGACAAGAGTCAGGAACGCAATCCATATCTGCGGATCGGTTATCCATTCCATGCTTTTCCTTTGTGCATCGATTCCAAATCATGAAAAGGAGCAGGAAGGTTTTCTCCCCGCTCCCCGCTCCCCGCTTCCTGCTTCCCGCCTTCACACCCCCGCAGAGCCAAACGATTCCATCACCGCAGAAATTATGAAGAGCAAGGCCAGCAGAAATGCGATCGAAGCATAAATCATCTTCTTGACAAAAGTCATATTTCCTCCCTTTTGATGCACCACTCGAAAGAAAGACTCTTCGAGATTCACTACTCCGGCAAGATTCGCCTTGCCGGAGGCAAGTGAAGTCAACCGTTATTGCGGCCTTTGTTCTTTCTTTTTAAATTTTTGGGCCAGAATGAATACAATTATGGGCAAACTAACTATTATCAACCCTGCGATCTCACCCCAGGTAACGTTCGTCATTTTTTTCTCCCTGAAAACCGATTCGGATGATACGAAAACGCGCGGTGCCATCCGACCCGAAAGTCAGCCGCACCGACACCTTTCGATCATCGCAATGGAAATACTCTCACATGGAATCGGAAACAACGTTTGCGTGGAAAAGAACGGGAGGGGCACGGACCTCGAAGGGCGATCTTACGAATTGCGAGGTTTGAAACCGCGTCTTTCGAAATTCAAAACTTCGTGCAAGATACTGTCGTATCGGAAGGTCGATTGCTAAAATCGTAAACGGGTTGCTCTTCGGGGCATATCGGGTTGAGCGCTCACTCCTGCAAAAAGAGACCGAGGCCGCCGGCCGGCTTTGAACGGCCAGGTTGGACAACCCGTTTGGCAGCTCCATTCGAACCCAAACGGACGTATTCGCATGAGAGGGTGGCGGAGAACAAATGACGGATACCAGCAGCAGAATCGCCGCGCAAATCGATAGCCTCCACCCCTTGGCTTTCGGGCAAGTCTTTTTCGCGGTGCGTTTGCAGGGGGCGGTTCTCACGGTTGCGCTCACCTTCCACCAAGTGACCCCGATTCGAAAACGCTGAGATCACAGCCTTGTAGAATCTATCACAAAAATTGTAATGCCTCTTCTCTATTTCCGTCAAGAAATCTGACAGAGCAAATCAACCCGGGCAGCCAAGCTTCCTGCGGAGACCCCGGGCTCCCGGCAGTCAGCAGAATGGAGCGTCTGATCCGTCTTACATGCTCCTCCGATTCTTCAGGAATTTCACGTAGGCTGTGGCCGTCTCCTCCGGCTTTTCCATCATGGGAACATGCCCCGTGTCTTTCAAGATAACCGTTTGATGTTTTTTGAGCCCTTTTTCAAGAATCGGTACGCTTGAAATGTCGATCATCCTGTCATGGTCCCCCCAGACAATGAGCGCCGGCGCCTGAATCCTCGGCAGCAAAGGTTCCAGGGTCAGTCTTTCTTTGAGAAGGTCTTGCCCGATTTTTTCGATGAATTTCCTGTCGGCCTTACATTGGGCCACCATTAAATTCTTGAACGCGCCCGGCATCCCTGGAGACTTAGCATAAGCAAACTCCAAAACTCTTTCAAAATCGGCGCGACTGCCGACAAGCAGTGCATTCAATCCTTTTTCCCACTTCAGATAGAATTCAGATTTTTTTGCCGTTCTAACCCCGGATGTGGTGAGTAAGGCCAAGGTCGGTATTTTTTGAGAAAACCTGGCGGCATAAACCGCAGCAATGGCTCCGCCCATTGCGCTTCCCGCGATATGAAACTTTTTTAGCTGCAGGACTTGGGTAAATCGGTCGAGGCGGTTTACCTGGCTTTCTATGCTGTAACTTTCACTCAGGGTTTTCGTACTGTCTCCGAAACCCGGCAAATCAGGAATGACGACATGATAAGCCGGAGTCAACCACTTGGCGAAATACACCCAGGAATCCTTGTTTGCCGTGTATCCGTGCAGGAGCAACACCGTCTCGCCCGTCCCGCCCTCCAGATAGGCAACGCGGTCGGTGTCAACCAAAACCGCCTTGTTTTCAAGACCGGCAGAATGCCGCGAGGCACTCTGCCCCAGTTCGAACAGGAACCCTGGAAACAGGAAATAGAAAACCGCCAGCAGCGAAGCAACAATGAGAGTAACCGCGACCATTTGCTTTTTCATAATCGAATTCTCCCAATTATCCGAAGCGAAAAACTGCTTGTCCAGGAGATTGCCTTGCGGTGCCTGTTACGAAAAGAAGCGGGAAGCACGAAGGACCTCACCCCGAGGTTTCTGAGAAATCATGGCGATCTTAGAGCAAATTTCATTCCATTCGTTCGCATGATCTGCAGGCGAGGAATACCAATGGATAATGAGGAGAGGAGAGCCCCGGCAGACCCGTTCTGACCGATGCAAGTGACACTTCGAAGCAACCGAAAAGATTCACCCGTGAGCAGCCCGCCACAGGGGGTAAGCTGTCCTCATGATGATCCGGGAGTGTACGTCTTAACCACCATGGACAGGATAAGATTCCACTTGGAAAACCCTGGGTTGCATCTGTATGCTTCTTGACTGTCAGCCAAATTGTAGATATTTAAATGCCAATTGGCAAACAGGAAGGTTGCCCAAACAGAACCAAGGAGAATGCTATGCCTGACAAGCCTGGCGTAACAGGCAGCCATGAGCCGAAATCAACTCCGCGACGCAGAATGATGTTAAGCGGGAAAGGTCTGTCCGGGAATTCCTACCTGTTGCTGCTGGGTCTTGAGGTTAGGCAGACTCCCGAGTTGCTTGAGCGCATCAAGAAGGGGCTGGGCTACAGTTCATGGGAAAGCTTCATTCGAAACACGGACTTACGGAAAGAGGACGCTACCAGCCTCGTGCAAATCAGTCCGAGGACACTGAGCCGGAGGAAGGAAGAAGGGCGGCTCCATCCGGACGAGTCCGATCGATTAACCCGGGCAGCACGGATATTCGCGTTGGCTTCGGAGTTATTTGATGGGGATGTCGATTCTGCACGCGAATGGCTTACAGGGGCGCAGCCTGCCCTGGGCGGATCAACGCCGATCGAATATGCCTCTACCGATATTGGCGCCAGGGAGGTGGAATCGCTGATCGGGCGGCTTGAGCACGGGATTCCCTCTTAATGCCGTCCGCTTGGCGTATTACAAAGACAAGACATGCGACAAGTGCTTTCGACGGTGAGGGGGCACGGCTGTATGGGAGTCGGTGGTCAACTCCGGGCACGCGCATGGCATTTGCTTCAGAATCGCTCTCCCTGGCGACACTCGAGATTCTTGTCCATCTTCAGAACACTTCCCCCCTCGCAAGCTATGTGGTATTCACCGTCGAATTTTCAGAGGATTTGGTTCAGGCTCTCGATCTACATCTGCTGCCGAAAAATTGGAGAAGTTTCCCGGCGCCTCCGGAGACCCAGTTAATCGGTGATCATTGGATAAAGAGCAATTCAAGTGTCCTGCTTCGAGTCCCCAGCACCATTGTGGCGCATGAGCACAATTTCCTGATTAACCCGATGCATCATGACTTTCCAAAGCTGATAATCCACGGACCAAAGCCCTTGGATGTCGATGCCAGGGTTTTTGGTCCCGGGAAATGAAAAAATTTCCCGGTTCTAGGGGCTATCGGGTCGCGCAGGGGAACCTCCCCCTTGCGCTCCCACGGAACCGTACGTGAAAGTCTCCCTTCATACGGCTCTTGTCGCTGAGTCGTTTAGTTCCGGCAACAAGCTCCAATGTGCAAATAGCCCTGGCTTAGTGCGACGTATTCGCCGCAGCCATTCATAGGCTTTTGCCAGGCTTGCCCGCACACGTTTATACTTTCGGGCAATCCACTTGGCCAGGTGCAGGTCAATCTGTTGCGCCACGCTATGCAATGCAGAACGGTAGAAGCGACCATAGTACGCGATCCATCCGCGCACCACTGGATTGATTCGCTGCGCAATCTCCTCAAGAGAGACGGGTGTTTTGCGACTCAAATTCCAGTCTCTCACGGTCTGTCGAATTGCCTTGGCTGCTTTACCGCTCATCGCCGGTAGAAAGTTCAGGGATACCTCCCCTTCTTTCGACACCGACTTTCGGGGACGAAACGTGTAGCCCAGAAAGTCAAAGCTGATTTCCGGGTATTCTCCCGTACGCTCCCTATCCTTGCAATAGACGATTTTCGTCTTGCTTGGACTCATTTCCAGCTTGCACGCAGCAAGACGCTTCTTCAGCTTGTCACGCAGCATGGTTGCTTGCACCACACTTCTGCAGTGAGTCACCACATCATCAGCATATCGCTCAAAACGGATAACGGGAAATTCCCTGGTCATCCACATATCAAACGAATAATGCAGAAACAGGTTTGCCAGCAGCGGGCTGATGACTCCATGAACGCAAAAGATAACTTGGGGTAGTGATGGTCGCTCCGCTTTGGGGCGGAGTGTTGGCTCCCCCGGCGGGGATCGAGTGTTTGATCTTTATAGTGTCCCGGTTTACAAGAATTTCCTTTACAACGAGCCGGAGCAGCTTTTGCCGCGCGAAGACATCCATTGTCTCCGCTGCCTCGCGCAAGCGCCGGAGAAAGTTTTCTATGTTTTCGGCGAGTCGAAGGAATATCTGCTGGTCTGCTGCGGCGATATC
>JBMFWU010000077.1:0-25075 GCA_049964955.1 Syntrophobacteraceae bacterium | reverse complement strand
TCCTGTGAACGCACGCGAAAAATCAAGGTTTGCGGGGTGGACCTGAACGATTACCTCACAGGTCTTTCCCCATATCCTTTCGTAAGCAGGGCTGACATAAATTATTTCAGAGGCGTCGACATTGGCGATCCAGAAGACTTCGTTGATCGTTTCGGCCAACTGGCGATAATTCTGCTCGCTTTCCCTGAAAGATGCACGTTCCTGCCCGAGTTGCGCAATTTGCAGACGCAGTTCATTCAATTCGGCGACAAGTTGTTCTTTGGACTTGCTTTCGTCCAGCATACCCGCTCCCCATCACGCAGACGCTTCCCGAAAAAACCGCAAGCGAAGGCGGTGATGATTTCCTTTTTCCATGAGATCAGCAATATCCATGCCTTATAGCAAACCAGACTTTCATTTGCAGCAAAGATTTGATCAATAGATCGGCGAATCGGCCAGCCGGCCGCACCATTGCCAAAAAACTTGAAACTTATTAAGTTTCTATTCATGTGGGTGGAATTTAAAAGAAAATGGGGGTAGTGCGATGTTTAATTGCATGCGGTGCAGTCAAGAGGATGTGGAAAGCGGCATATCGCCCGAGTGCTCGGAATGTCGGCAGAGTGAATGCCAGCAATGTTTGGACGATGACGGGTCCTGTGTTCCGTGCAGCCGGTCCGATAGCTGAGAACCGCCCGGGATGGCCGGGAAATAACGGGGGCCGGTTGCGGCGTGAGTGGGCCGCGGCCGGCCGACGTGAAGTCCTTCCTCCTTTCCTTCCAAAAAAATATGGGGCTAATTCGGTTAATCGTACGGGTCATCCGTGATAAGATAGGAAATTGACTTCTTAGCGGGGAGAATAATCATGCTGCAGAAACCGGTCCTTGACTACTTTTTCAAACCCGGCGCCATCGCGGTTGTCGGGGCGAGTTCACGGGAAGGCTCCATTGGCTTTACACTGCTCGACAATTTGAAAAAAGACGGTTTTCCCGGACCGATCTACCCCATCAACCCCAAACACGACGAGATAATGGGTTACAAGGCGTACGGTTCGATCACTGCTGTCGGCTCGCCGATCGATCTGGCGATCATCGCCGTTCCGATCCAGGAGGTTCCGGCGGTGATGCGGGAATGCGGCGCGGCGCAGGTAAAGGGGGCCATCATCATTTCGGCGGGCGGCAAGGAGGTGGGAGAAGAAGGGGCGCGAATCGAGGAGGAAATCCGAACCGAGGCCAAACGCGGGGGCATTCGGTATCTGGGACCGAACTGCATGGGGATCCTTTCGCCGGTAAACAATCTCAACGCCAGCTTTGCGGCCCATTCGGCCGAACCGGGGAGCCTTGCGCTTCTTTCCCAGAGCGGGGCCATCTGCAGCGCCATCCTGGACCGGGCGGCCGTCGAAAAGATAGGATTTTCCCATTTTGTAAGTGTGGGTTCGATGGCCGATCTGGATTTCGCCGACATGATCGACTACCTGGGCGATGACCGAAGCGCTCGAAGCATCATCATCTACATGGAAAACATGACCCGGCACCGCAAATTCATGAGCGCGGCCCGCTCGGTTTCGCGGATCAAGCCGATCATCGTGGTCAAATCGGGTCGAAGCGAGGCCGCGGCAAAGGCTGCGGCCTCGCACACCGGAGCGCTCGCCGGGATGGATGACGCCTACAACGCGGCGTTTCGCCGCGCGGGAATCATCCGCGTGGACACCATCAGCCAGCTCTTCAGCTGCGCCCAGACGCTGGGGAAGATGCAGCGGCCCACCGGCCCGAACCTCGCCTTCATAACCAACGCGGGCGGCCCCGGAGTAATGGCGGTGGACGCCTTGAGCAACTGGGGCTACGAGCCCGCGCAGCTTAGCCCGGAGACCTTCGACAAGCTGAACGAATTTCTCCCTCCCTTCTGGAGCAGGGGAAATCCCATCGACATCCTGGGGGACGCAGCGCCCGAGCGCTACGTGCAGGCCGTGCGCATCTGCCTGGAAGCCCGCGAGCTCTCGGGTCTGATCGTCATGCTGACCCCCCAGGCCATGACCGACCCCACAGGGGTGGCCAAGGCCATCGCCAATGAGATCCGGAACCGCTCCAAGCCGTTCATGGCCGTATGGATGGGGGCCCGCGACGTCGCGGAGGGCATCAAGGTGCTAAACGAGGCGGGCATCCCCACCCTGCGCACCCCCGAAGAGGCGGTGGACACCTTCATGCACATGTACTCCTACACCCGCAATCTCGAACTCCTGCAGGAGACCCCGCCGAGCTTTTCTCATGAAATCGAGGTAAATACCCGCCAGGCCCGCATTTTTATAAACGAGTGCATCCGGCGCGGCGAAAGGGTCCTGACCGAAATAGAGTCCAAAGCCATTTTGTCGGCCTATGGCATCCCGGTAAACAGCACCGTAGCAGCCTCGAGTTCGGAGGCTGCGGCCGAAGCGGCAAAAAATATGGGTTTCCCGGTTGTCGTAAAAATCTTTTCCCCCGATATCACCCATAAATCCGATGTTGACGGCGTGCGGCTCAACCTCAAGAGCGCAGAGGAGGTTTCAGCGGCCTTTGCGGAAATCACCTCCCGGGCGGCGGCTCTTAAGCCCCAGGCAAGGATTACGGGCGTTACGGTGCAAAGCCAGGTGAAAAAATCCGAAATCGAACTGATCGTGGGGAGCAAACGCGACCCGCAGTTCGGGCCGCTTCTGCTTTTCGGCATGGGCGGCATTCTGACCGAAGTGCTTAAGGATTCGGCGGTGACACTTCCTCCCCTGAACCTTCTACTGGCCCGGCGCCTCATGGAAAGGACCCGCGTCTATCGGCTGCTGCAGGGGTATCGCAACATTCAGGGCGCAAACGTGGAACTCGTGGCCGAATTTCTCGTTCGCATTTCCCAACTGGTAAGCGATTTTCCCGAAATCGTGGAACTGGACCTCAACCCGGTCGTGATCAGCAACGGGCGCCCTGTGGCCATCGACGCCCGCATCGTGGTCGAGGCTTCCGATATCGCCGCACCGCGCCACCTGATCATCAGCCCCTACCCGAACCAGTATGAAAGCGAATGGCTGCTCGAAGACGGAACGCCTGTGCTCATCCGTCCCATGAAACCCGAAGACGAGTTCATGGTTAAGGACCTGCTCGACAATTGCTCGGAACAGACGATCTATTTCCGTTATTTTTCGGTGGTCAAAAGCTGGCCGCACGAGTCTTTGGTCCGCTTCACCCAGTACGACTACGATCGGGAAATCGGGATAGCCGCCATAGGGCTGCCGCCCGGCCCCGCCACGATGATGGGAGTCGGGCGGTTGGTCATGCCCCCTGAACAGTCGGCCGCAGAATTTGCCGTGATAGTCGCCGACCCCTGGCAGGGCAAAGGACTTGGCGAAAAGCTGATCGAGCGGGTAATCGAAATCGCCAGGGAAAACGGAGTGCAGACCTTGGCGGGAGATGTGCTGCCGGAAAACCAAAGGATGCTCTCCCTGGTGCGAAAACTCGGCTTTACCCTGCACCGGCTGGAAGAGGGCACGTGCAAGGTGGAGCTGGACTTAACCAACGCCCCCCCGGTAAACGACCAGGGTTCCTGAGGCGCTATCCCGAAGAATTTTTTTCACGCGAAGCCGCGAAGACGCGAAAGGAGAATAATGCCTTGCATCACAGAAGCTGCCCCGGAGGAGACGCCATGCAATGGATCGAAGAAGAAATACAAACAGCGATAGATTCCTGGAAGCGGGAAAACGGTGGGGAAGACTACTGGCGCGAGCCGCTTACGGCCGTTGCTTCAGCCGTCGATCCCCTGTTCGATCGATTGAAATCGGTGGTGGATCCGGAGCATTGTGTGCCGGCCGACCTGGTTCCAGGGGCAAAATCGGTGATAGTCTTCTTCCTTCCTTTCGAGCATTGGGTAGGACGGGAAAACGACCGCTCCGGCCATTTTGCGGCCCGCAGCTGGGCACAGGCTTATGTCACGACCAATAAGCTCATTGCGGCTGTAAATCTTCACCTTCAGGACCGCATCCGAAAGGCGGGCTACGAGGCGGCCACCACCCCGGCAACGCACAACTTCGATGAAAAGAAACTGATAAGCAGGTGGTCTCACAAACACGTCGCCTATATAGCGGGGCTTGGCACTTTCGGAGCAAACCACCTGTTCATCACCCGGGCCGGCTGCTGCGGCCGCCTGGGAAGCGTCGCCACAACCATGGAGCTGCCGCCATCCCAACGTCCCGCAGGAGAATATTGTCTTCACAAAAACGGGCAGCGCTGCCTCAAATGCATCTCCAAATGCGTGTACGGAGCTCTGCGCGAAGACTCCTACGATCGTCAGCTCTGCTACCGGCAGTGCCTGGAAAACGATGCCCACTACAGCGATATGCCGCTTGTGGATGTGTGCGGCAAATGCGGCGCCAATGTTCCCTGCAGCTTCAAAATTCCTGTCAGAGAGGCCTAGGGGCCTTCCTGGAAACTAACAGAGGATGGGACTTCCGGGAGGGTCGTCATGCGAAGTATCGGCAATTTTATCTGGTTCATTCTGGGCGGAGCATTGATGGGGCTTGCCTGGTGGATTATCGGAATCCTCGCTTACCTTTCGATACTGGGAATTCCCTGGGGCAAGGCATGTTTTGTGATCGGCCAATTCTCCTTCTTTCCATTCGGCAAAGAAGCCATAAGCCGGAGGGAACTCAAGGAACGCGATGATATAGGCACAGGGGCGCTCGGGGCATTGGGCAACGTTATATGGTTCGTCGTTGCCGGTATATGGCTGGCATTGGGTCATTTGTTTTGCGCCCTGGCCAACTTCCTGACCATCATCGGCATACCGTTTGGCATTCAGCACGCAAAGCTTGCCGGGATAGCACTCGCCCCGATCGGCAAAACGATTGTCCCAAAGGAAGTGGCGCACGCGGCAAGGAAGGCGAACGCGGAAACACAGCTGACCATGTTGAGAAGATAAAGAGCCCACCCAAAAGCCTTCGGTCCCAGGCGGTCCTCCGGGGCCGGAATCGCTCCCGGCCCGGACACGCTGCCCAATCTCACGAAGCTGACCCGGGGCCTTTTTTTATCTCCATTCCGACGCTGAAGGCTTTCGCGATCTCCTCTCCGAGAGCGCAATACCAGTTCTCTTTGTTGACACCGGGAGTATAGGCGAACGGCCTGATCTTGTGGACGTCGGGTTCGCCCGCGGTGAGACAGTCCTCGGAAACATGGGTTTCGGTGATCTGTCCCACAACCAGGGCATGAGTGCCCAGATCCAATACGTGAATCACCTTGCATTCCAGGTTCACCGGGCATTCCCCGATGAGCGGAGCGGTCGCCGAATGGCCGTAGAATACCGTAAAACCGCATTTGGCGACCTTATCTTCCCTGGACCCGGAGAAAATGCCGCAATAATCGGTTTCCTTTACCTGATCGACGGAAGGCACGTTAACCGAAAAGGTCCCATTCTCCCGTATGCCTTTCATCGTGTGACGATTGTGTCGAACTCCGACCGTCAGCATGGGGGGATCGCTGTTTGCTATGCCGCCCCAGGCGACAGTCATGAAGTTCGGATTTCCATCGACAGTGGCGCCGACCAACAGGGCCGGCATGGGATAGAGAAGCGTCTGGGGACCCAAAGTCACTTTTGGTGTCATTTTACAACTCCTTTTGCCGAAGGTGTCATGAGCAAGGCACACTGGCCGGGCCGAGTTGGAGGCTCTATAAAAAAAAAGGAGATACTCACCCGCATGGATGAGTTCCCCCTATTCGCCCACAGAAGTATCCTGATGGAATCGGGACGAGCCGATTTGAACGGCCGACCTCTTGCACCCCAAGCAAGCGCGCTAACCAGGCTGCGCCACGTCCCGATAACAAAACAGACTAGCATCAAGAAGGGAGCTAGTCAAGTTCAATAACGATTCAGCAATTGGGGGATGTTATTGGCCTCCAGAAGCTCGATAAAATCCTCCAGGCGCCTGGTAGAATGTCCGATAGTAAAGATTTCCTTCCGGCAGCCGTCGTTCATACAATCAGATTTTCTCTGCAGGACCGGTCCGGTCAGGCAGCATGCGCCTCTATGTACTCTTTGAGCGCTACCGCATTGTTGTGTTCGGTATCGTGGGCGCTGTAGAGCAGGGTCACCTTTCCCTTTCCGGCCGCCTCGATGATTGGCTGCAGGGCCTCGGACCGAGCATCCAGTTCGGCAAAGTAACGACGCTCGAATTCCGTCCATTTGTCGGGATCGTGCCCGAACCACCGGCGAAGATCATCGCTCGGCGCCACATCCTTTAGCCATGCTTTCATAGGGAGGGATTCCTTCTTCATTCCGCGCGGCCAAAGTCGCTCGACTAAAAAGCGCATCCCGTCACCAGACTCCGATAGCTCATAAACACGCTTCGTTCTAATCACTATTTTTCTCCTTTCTACTATGGAGCGCCTCACCAATTGATAATCTAAGGCGCCGGGCAGGTCGAGCCAGTCCCTGAGAGTCCGCGGGAAAGATATTCAAACGTCCCGGGCCCCGCAGCAAACTCGGCACTCCGGCAACACCTGATGAAACACGAAATCAAACGGGGTGAGACCTGATTGACATGGCCCCGGAGGCCACTTAGTGTTTGCGATATATTGTTTTCAGTTCGGAATCCCCATGCGCTCCCGGCGCCCTCGAAATTGCAGTTCACGCGTTCCGAAGGAGGTTTTCATGCAAAAAAAATTTGTGTTGTTCCTGACCGTGGCCCTTTGCCTGACAGTGACAGTTGCTTTCGCCTATACCGAGCAGCAGGCAGCCCAAGGGGAGAAGGTGTTTTCCCTTAAGTGTTCCGGTTGCCATGGAGATAACGGCCAGGGCGGGACAGTGAAAAAAATGTTCAACGGCTATGCCGGCATGAAGGCTCCCCCGGTGGCCGGCCCGGGAGCTCTTCCCAACATGGAAACCGCGGAAAACGTGTACACGTTTGTAAAGCATCATATGCCCCTTCAGAAGCCGGGCAGTTTGAGCAGCAAGGAAGTCATGGACATCGTGGCCTTCGACCTAAAGGCCAACAAGATCCAGGAGCCGAGCAAACAACCTCTCACACTCAAAGAACTTCCGACCATAAAGATCCATGGTGGGACCTAAGAGTTTTTTTGCATCAGGCCGTTCAGCCCGGGAAATCCTACCGGGCTGAACAAATGAAGATAGCTCGCCTCATTTTCCAATTTCCCGCATGACGTCGCTACGGGGTTGCAGCGCTGTTCGTAAGGCTTGCCCCCACACTCGGATCTTCCGGCTTCCAGATGAAATCGAAAAGATATTTATAAAGGACCCGTGCCTGCCGGTCGGAGAGGCGCGAAGGTCCAAATGAGGGCATGGGAGGCTTGGGATGACGGACCCATTGGGTAAAGAGGGAAAAGTCTTTCAATTTGTCCGACCAGCGCAACTGCAGGTCGGGGGCTATGAGGTTTCCGCCGTCTGGGTGACAGCCATAGCAATCGTTTATGAAAAGAATCACCCCCGGATGGAATTGTTTCGGGAGAGCGTCGATTCTTGCGCTATACGTCAATTTGTCGCCAAACCATCCGAGACCCGCAACACAAAAAAAACAAAGCGCATAGACAACCAGGACGGCAGCATTCGGCAGTCTCCTCCCCTGCCCGAGGATTGCAGCCAGGATCAGCAGGCCGATAAGAATGCCGGCCACTATGAGCTTCATTTTAATGGGATGGAGCCAGCCGCCGGAATAGTAGTGCTGCCAGTCCATGAAGCCAAAAAGCATGGTGATCAACGCGAAAATCAGTGCCGGAATGACGCATGCGCGGGCAGTCCACGTCAGTTTCTCGGAATGAAAAAGCCGGGCGACCAATCCGAAGATAAGAGCGCCCGTCACGAGTCCTATCGGGACATGTGTAAGAGGAGGATGTATCGGGCTGGGGTAGCCGAGGGAGGTAAGGAATTGATAGAGAGTGCTCAGCATGTCGTCTCCCCCATGGGGTTAATCCATGAAAGGCGCTACTCCATACGTGTCTTTGCATCTTTCGATGTCGCGTCTACGATCGGGCTTTGCGTGCCAAATCCCGCGTAAAATCCCGCAGCCCACTGCTCGAAATTTCCGGCGGCTATGGCCGCGCGCATCTGCGCCATGAGCCCCAGGTAGAAGTGGAGGTTGTGGATCGTGTTGAGGCGATAGGAAAGGAGCTCTCGCGAGATGTAGAGATGCCTGAGGTAGGCGCGGGAGAATCTACGGCAGGTGTAGCAGTCGCACTCCGGATCGATGGGGTCGGGGTCGTCGGCAAAGGAGGCGTTTTTGATGTTGAGAGTGCCCCGGGAGGTAAACAGGCTCCCGTTTCGTCCATTCCTCGTGGGCATGACGCAGTCGAACATATCGACCCCTGCGCGCACTCCCTCGATCAGGTCCTCGGGGGTTCCCACCCCCATGACATAGCGTGGGGAGGAGGCGGGGAGCATGGGGGCGAGACGGTGTAAGATTTCGAGCATCTGTTCTTTGGATTCGCCAACCGAGAGGCTTCCCAGGGCATAGCCGTCGAAGCCGATCCGCAGGAGATTTTCCAGGCACATCTCGCGAAGGTCTGGAAAAACACTTCCCTGGACGATACCGAAGAGGGCCTGGTCGCTTCCCTCCGCGGCTTCCTTGGAGCGTTTGGCCCACCGGATCGTCCGGTTCACCGATTCGGCGGCATACTCGCGGGTGACCGGATAGGGGGTGCATTCGTCGAAACACATCATGATGTCGGAGCCGAGGTTTCTCTGGATGCCGACCGCGGTTTCGGGGGAAAGGAGGCGGTGTGAGCCGTCGAGGTGGGACTGGAATCGCACGCCCTCTTCTTCGATTTTATTGATCCTGGCAAGACTGAAGACCTGGAACCCGCCGCTGTCGGTCAAAATCGGGCGGCTCCAGCCCATGAACTTGTGAAGTCCGCCAAGGCGCGCCACTATCTCATCGCCGGGCCGAAGGCACAGGTGATAGGTATTTCCCAAAATGATCTGCGCCCCCAGCGACTCGAGTTCGTCGGGCGAGAGGCTCTTTACCGACGCGGCGGTTCCAACCGGCATGAAGACGGGAGTTTCGATTGCGCCCCGGGAGGTTTCGATGCGTCCGCACCTGGCATTGCTTTGCTTATCCTGAGATAGTACATGGAATTTCATCTGCTCTCGTTTCGTGTAGTCGCTGTCTTAGAGGATCAGCATCGCATCGCCGTAGCTAAAGAAGCGGTAACGCTCCCGGACGGCCTCCCGGTAGGCGGACAGGATCCGGTTTCGGCCGGCGAAAGCCGACACCAGCAGGACCAGACTGGATTTGGGGATATGAAAGTTGGTGAGCAGGCAATCGACGACCCCGAACCGGTAGCCCGGATAGATGAAGTGATCGCACAGGCCGCAAAAAGGGGCCACCTCGCCCTGTTTTTCAAAAACCCACTCGAGGGTGCGAACGACGGTCGTTCCGACGGCTACGACCCTCCTTCGCTCCCGTTTTGCCCTGTTGACCGCGTTAGCCGTCTTTTCGCCTATCTCGATATATTCAGAGTGCATCCGATGCTCGCGAAAATCGGCGCATCGGATGGGGGAAAACGTGCCGTAGCCCACGTGCAGGGTGAGCGGGGCCAGCTCTATTCCGGCAGCCTCGAGGTCGCTTAGAAGCGATTTTGTGAAATGGAGCCCCGCGGTTGGGGCTGCGACCGCGCCGGGATGTTTCGCATACTCGGTTTGATAGCAGAGCATGTCGCCCCGGGAAGGCTCGCCGTCATCTCTTTCGATATAGGGCGGTAAGGGGGTGCGGCCGATTCGCTCGAGAAGGTCCACCAGAGGAGAACCGTTTGGAAAACGCACCTGCGCCTTCCCATCCACGGGAGCGCTCAGTATCTCGGCGCAGATGCCTTCGGAGAACTCGACGATTTGTCCGGGACGAACGGGTTTGGAAGCCCTTGTGAGGCAGCAGTAACCTTCGCTTTCCCCGAGTTCGGGGGCCTTATAGGGGTCGAGCACCAGAAGCTCGATCTTTCCGCCGGTGTCTTTACGCCCGATCATCCGCGCGGGAACAACGCGCGTATCGTTTACGACCAGCAGGTCTCCGGGATTCAGGTACTCGACGATTGTATCGAATCGGGAATGAAGGGTCGAACCCGCGGAGCGATCCAGCACCAGCAGGCGGGACCTCTCCCGTGAAGGGGCCGGATGCTGAGCGATCAGCTCGGGCGGCAGCTCGTAGTCATAATCCTCAATCCTGAACGATGTTTCTTTTCCGTCTGTCATGCCTAAGTTTAGCTTTGGTAATCTTTTCTTGCAAGCTCGGCGTTGAAAAGTGCGTAGAAATTCCTGTGTTCCTTGAGGGAGCGGGCGAAAAGCACTTTTGCCTTCGCCAGATCGTTTACGTTCAAGATGAGATTGACCCCGATCTTGAAGGCCAGCTTTGCGTCCATCGTGGTTTTGTCTCTACTGAGCAGGCAGAGGAAGAATTGTCTTCTGAGGTGCATGGGGAGCAGTTTGATGTGGTGAAGCACCAGGTTTTCCGACTCTTTTTCCGCATTGAAGACCTCATCGAGCACAATGAGATGGTACCGGTTGTGATGCAGCTTTCCCAGCGCGAAGGCCGGCCGCATGGCATGGACGACCCAGTAATCGAGTTCCTGGAGCGCTTGCGCTATCTTCTCCCCGCGTTTAACATTAGTGTCGCAAAGAAGAGCGGTTTTGACGCCTTCGTCGACCATATCGATTTCATTTTCGAAATCAAGGCCCGAATCCGGCTGCTCTTTTTCGGTGAGGCAGAAGACCTCGCTCCCGGCGGATACCGGTTTTGCGGCAATTTCCAGAGGGGAGCCGCACCGTGGGCAGGATATGGTAAAGGACTTGCCTTCCGGTATCTTATCCTCCGGAATATTGAACTCCACCCGGCACTCTTTGCATTGAATTTTCACTGTCGATCTCCAGTCATCCAGGTATCTATTCCCGACGCTACGCTTTTGGGCTATAAGTGAATCGGCAGAATACGGCAATCGGACCATTGAAATTTGCAATTTTCAGGCCTTAGAGGACCAAGTTTCGAGTCAGAAGAAAGCAAAGGAAGCGATATGGATTTCCTGGAACCCGATGCATTTTTCGAACTTACTGCATTCGAACACCGCGATCTTTTCACCGGCTGTAAATATGTGTGGGATGCTCTGGGCAAGATTTCCGGCTATCTGGAGGAGCACCTGGAGGCCAATGTGGCTGAAGTGGGCTGTTTCAAGCGGCCTTTGCCCGAAACGGTTGTGCTGTGGCGGGGGAAAACCCTCAGGCAGGGTTTTGAGATCCTCGGCGGAGACACGCGCAAGGGGCAGTTCAGCGTAATCATCGAAGGGGAGGAAAGGACCGATGCGGCGGTGTTATGGGAAGGAAGCATCCTGTGGGACGATGCGATCCACATCGGTGCGGGGGCGGTTTTCGAACCGGGGGCGCTGGTGAAAGGGCCGACCATAATCGGGCCCAATACCGAAGTGCGCCAGGGCGCATACGTGAGGGGAAAGTGTATTGTGGGCGCCCGCTGTATCGTGGGCCACACCACGGAAATCAAATCGAGCGTCATGCTGGACGGGGCCAAGGCGGGTCACTTCGCCTACATAGGCGACAGCGTCATTGGCAATGAAGCCAACCTGGGGGCGGGGACCAAGCTTGCAAACCTAAAAATTCGGGAGCAGACCATCCGCGTGATGGCCCACGGCACGCGGATACTCACAAACCTGCGCAAGTTCGGGGCAATTTTTGGCGATCACGTGGAAACGGGGTGCAATTCGGTAACCAACCCGGGAACGGTTCTGGGAAAAAGCTGCCAGGTGTTCCCGTTGACCTCGGTTCGCGCCGGGTACTATGAACCAAATTCCGTCATCAGAGGATAGACGCGGAGGGGACGCGGCAGCCGGGGTGATCGACCATTTCCGGAAGCGCGCGGAGGGCCGCGGCGAGGAGCGCCCCTATCGGCGTACCGCCTCCGGCGCCTGGGCTGCGTCGCGGCCGGAGTATCTGTTCGATTTTTTTAAAAGTGTGAACCTCTCCGGGTTTCGCCTCTTTATAGACCTTGGAAGCGGCGACGGAGTCGCCGCCTGCGTTGCGGGCCTGTTTACCAGGGCGATCGGCATCGAATCCGACCGCCTGCTGGCCTGTGAGGCGCAGCGCGCGGCGCGCGCCCTGCGGCTTTCCGGGCGCGTCGAATTCATTTGCGCCAACTTTCTCACCCAAAACATTCAAAAAGCAGACTGTCTCTACATCTATCCCGATAAACCGCTGGAAGGCCTGGAAACGGTCCTGGAGGGCTGGGGGGGGACTCTTCTGGTCTATGGACCCCATTTCCCGCCGAAGCGGTTCTTTTTACAAAAAAAGCTCCGGCGGGACATGGAAACGTTATCTCTCTACTCACGAAGCCTGAAATAAATCGGCCAGATTTCGCCTTGCCCTGTTCTTCCAGTTGCCCCGGTGGTAGGCATACCCTGCGAGAAGAGGGACTGCGATGGTGCCTTCGCAAAAGACCATCTGGTCGCTTCCCGACTCGACCTTGCCCCAGGACCTCGCCTCTTTAAGCGTAGAGCTCGAACAGGCGCCGTCTCGCACATCGGCGACGGTGATCTGGATGGCGTACTTGTGCATGGGAACTTCTCTACCCAGCACTTCGGCGCAAATAACGACGTCCTGGATGAAATTTTTGGGCACCCCGCCCCCGATGATCAGAAGACCGGTTTCGGAGGAGTTGATCTTGACGTGCGTAAGCTCCCGGAAATCCTTTACCGAATCGATCGAAACATGTTCGGTGGGCCTTTCTGTCTGGTGCTGCACGAGGCCAAAACCGGCGCTCGAGTCGGAAAAGGCCGGACAGAAGATGGGCACCTTATTTTCGTAGGCGCACTGGATGAGGGAATTTTTCTTTTTCGCGTTGGAAACCAGGTATTTGCCCATCTCGGCAATGAACTGGCGGGAGGAATAGGCGCCCGGCCGGAGCGTATCGGCAATCTTTTTGACCGTCGAATCGCATTCCTGCAGTTCGTTTTCATCGATAAAGGTATCGTAGATTCTGTCCACGTACGCATTTCTCAGAACGGTGTCGTCAATGTGCGTACCGCCCTTGTAGTGCCTGAAGCCGAGCGCCTCGAAAAAGTCCATATCGACGATGCTCGCCCCGGTCGACACCACGGCATCGACCATGTTGTACCGGATGAGATCGCTATAGACGGCCATGCAGCCTGCGGCGCTCGTGCTGCCGGCAAGAGAGAGCACAATCGTGCACCCCGGATCGCTCACCATGCGGTCGAAAATCATCGCGGCCGAGGCCAGCTCGCGCGCGCTGAAAGACATCCTGCTCATCGATTCGATGAGCCCGATCGGGTCAAAACCTGTTATATCAATGTGTTCAATGGGTTCTCTCAGAAGGTCTTTTTTGAGCATCGATTTGCAACGCTCCTTTCGCCTTTTTAAATAGGGTAATCTCTGCGATCGAGATTTGCGGATTTAGGTATCCGGGTTCGGGAACTTTTAGTGTAGATTTTTGGAAAGTCAAGTCGAATTTCGGGCGTGTAAGGACCTGTCTCGAAAAGTTTTTTCACGCGAAGCCGCGAAGGCGCGAAGGAGGTTGTCCGATGGACATCGGCAACTCTATCGAGACTGTTACCGGTTCTCACTCACCGGCAGCAGGCTGGGCGAGTCGGGGTCGTGGCGCGCATGGTTGGCCCTGGCGCGCTCGATGCTTGATGTCGCATAGCAGTAGCTGCAGCCGAAAAGGCAGGTGTCGTACATGCCGATGTCTCTACTGGCGGCGCATCCGCACTCTTTTCTCTGGTAGGGGTCCTTTGCGGCCTTTGGTTCGATGCCGAAGAGTCCTGCAATAAGCTCCGGATCAATGCAGCGGGAGGGGTGTATGTCGTAGGCGCTAAAATCATGTTCCGAGGCGCACGAAAAGAGCCGCATCCGGCTTTCACGGGCAACTTGCGACATGTGGCCAAGAAGCTCGCAGATCTGCGGGCTGGTGCAATCGACCGGATCACCGCTTCCGGCTGCGGCCGCCTCCATGCGCAGACGGGCCTTTCGATACGGTCTAACGAAGCTGATAATACAGCGGGAGGCGGCCCCGCGAAGCTCGCTTGACACCTCGCGGAAATTTCTCTCATGAAACCCCACCCCGGTAAGCTCGCTCAACACGATGGGGTCGTAGCGCCAAATGGTCCTTTCGGGGCCGAGGCGGGCCGAAAGTTTTTGAAAAGTCTCTATCGACCGCTCCCGCGGAGGCGCCCCGGGGTCTATTGCGCGGGGGTAGCCAACGAGAGTGAAAAGAAAATAATAGCGCAAGCCGCGATCGTCGAGTTCTTCGAGGTGCTCAAAGAGCGGCGCCGGGTTGCGGCTCCAGAAAACGAGGGCCTCGACCTCCGGGGGCGAAAGCGGAACCCGGGAGACCTGGTTCAGGTTGAAGGGGTTGGGAACCAGACACCACCCTTCACGCACCCGGTTCATGAACCATTTCGAATAAAAGGCGGCAATATCGGTCCGCCGGCTTGCACTCACTATCATTATAGGATATCCGTACAGGGTGGAAATTTCGTTATTCCCGGTATTATAGCCGACGGATATGGAAAAGAGAATTTTCCGGAAACTCTCACTGCGCAGGTATTGCGGCAATATTGACTTGCATCTGCAAAAGATTACATCCAGATAAGGAATCCAACGGGGGCAGCCGCAGGGCTGTTAAGAGACAATAGTAAGAATACGGGGAGCCGTCGGGCTCCCGCATGCGGGGAGATATTGATGGAAAGCGATCAAAAAAAGACGTCCGAGCTTCGCAAAACCACCCGGGCCATTCATGCCGGGCTGGAACACTCCATTTACGGGGAGGTGTCGGTCCCCATATTTCAAAGCTCGACGTTCGCTTTTCCGAGCGCAGAAGACGGAGCGGCCCGATTTTCCGGAAAACAGGCCGGTTACGTCTACAGCAGGCTGGACAATCCAACGGTAAGGGCACTCGAGGAAAGCGTTGCGAGCCTCGAAGGAGGCTTTGCCGGAGTGGCCGGGGCAAGCGGCATGGCGGCCGTAAGCTCGGTCTATCTATCCTTTCTCAGCCGGGGAGACCACGTCGTTGCAACAAGCTGCCTCTACGGCTCTTCCCGAACGGTTCTCGAAAACGAACTCAGCCGCTATGGGGTGGAGGCGACCTTCATAGACAGCTCGGAGCTATCGAACATCGAAGGGGCCATGCGCGCCGAAACGAAGATGCTTTTTGTCGAAACCCCCATGAACCCGAGCCTCCGGCTGACCGATCTTGCGGGAGCGGCAGCGATAGCAAACAAACACGGGGCACTTCTGGCAGTAGACAACACGTTTGCCAGCCCCTACCTCCAGAGGCCGATCGAGCTGGGTGCGCATATCGTTATCCACAGCCTGACCAAGTTTATAAACGGCCATGCCGATGTGATCGGGGGAATGGTCGTAACGGCGGATAAAGAGCTTTACGAGCGGGTAAAGAAGGTGGCGATCCTTTTCGGGACCACGATGGACCCGCACCAGGCATGGCTTATCCTGCGCGGGATGCGTACTCTGGGGCTAAGGATCGAAAGGGCGCAGGAAAACGCGATGAAGCTCGCACAGTTTCTCCATTCCCACCCCGAGGTAACCTGGGTGAGCTATCCGGGTCTCTCCGACCATCCGCAGCATGAACTGGCCAAACGCCAAATGGAGGGCTTCGGGGCCATGATTTCCTTCGGGGTAAAAGGCGGGTTGGAAGGCGGAATAAAGCTGATGAACAGCGTCCGGCTGATTACTCTTGCCGTATCGCTCGGGGGAGTCGAATCGCTCGTGGAACATCCCGCTTCGATGACGCATGCGGCCATCGCACCGGCAAAAAGGCTCGAGGCGGGAATTTCCGATGACCTGGTGCGGTTTTCGGTGGGATGCGAGGATTTCGAGGACCTGAAAAACGATCTGGACCAGGCGTTGAGGGCAAAGTAAAACCCAGTTCTTCGAACTCATTGTAAAAACCACACATTCGTACTATCATTATCAGCTTTGAAATTTTGCCGCAAAAGGTTCCAATTCCTCGGGGGATTGGATCGGGGAAACGTTCCGGCCTATGCATGAGTCTTTGGAGAGAACCGAACTGTTCAGCCGATGCAGGCGCGTGCTGATAAAGGTTGGCAGCGCCACCGTAACGGGTCCGAAAGGGCTCGACCGGGCCACGATTCACCGGTTGAGCGACCAGATCGCCGAGCTTCGCGAACGCACGCCGCGCATCGACGTGCTGGTGGTTTCCTCGGGGGCGGTGGCCTCGGGGATGCACAAAATGGGGCTTTCGGAGCGTCCGCGCTCGATTCCCCACAAGCAGGCGGTTGCCGCGGTGGGCCAGAGCGCTCTTATGGACGCCTGGGAAGCGGCCTTCGACAAGTACGACCTGCATGTGGCGCAGGTGCTCCTGACCGGTGAGGACCTGGCCAACAGGCGCCGTTATCTCAATGCGCGAAACACTCTCGAAACGCTTCTTTCCTGGGGAATCACCCCCATCATCAATGAAAATGACACCGTCGCGGTCGAAGGGATAAAGTTTGGAGATAACGACAATCTCTCCGCGCTGATCGCAGGCCTTGTGGGGGCAGAACTTGTCATAAACCTCTCCGATATCGACGGCCTCTACGACTGCAACCCCAAGCGCAACCCCTCGGCAAATCTTATTCCCCTGGTTCCCCGCGTGGATCAGAAGATCCTGTCCTGTGCGGCCCCCGAACCGGGGGCTGTGGGAACGGGCGGAATGCTGAGCAAAGTAAATGCCGCGCGCAAGTGTCTGGCTTTGGGCATCCCGATGATCATCGCCCCCGGGAGGAAAAGAGATGTTCTCCTGCGTCTTTTTGAGGGCGAAGAGCTTGGCACGCTGTTTGTCTCCCGGGAGCGGAGCTGGTCGGGCAAGAAGGTCTGGCTGGCCAATCTGCCCAAGCCCGCCGGAGAGATCACGCTCGATGAGGGGGCGGCTTCCGCCCTGATCGAGCGGGGCCGCTCGCTTCTGCCCATCGGGATACAGGAGGTCCGGGGAGTTTTCGGCGTCGGCGCTCCCGTACGGTGCCTCGACAGGAACGGCAATCTGATCGGGATCGGGCTTACGAATTATAAATCCACCGAGATCGAAACCATAAAGGGCCGCCACAGCGACGAAATTGAAGGGCTGATCGGCTACAAGCATTCCGACGAAGTGATTAACAGGGACAACTTCGTATTGACCAGCGAAGCCGCCCGAGGTCTATAGAATCCACGAGGGAGGGACTTATGCGGGAGCAAATCTTGGAGATGGGCAAAAGGGCCCGCGAAGCTTCACAGGCGATCGCAACGGCCGACTCCGTGCTGAAGCGCAAAGCGCTCGAGCTGATGGCCTCGGCCCTTGAGCGCGAGCACGCCTCCATCGAGGCCGAAAACCGCAGGGACGTAGAGGAAGCCGAGCGCAAGGGACTGGCGAAACCCAAGATCGATCGTCTGATCATCAGCCCGAAGGTTTTGGGGGAGATGATCGAAGGGCTCCAGGAGGTCGCGAGGCTGCCCGACCCGGTTGGCGAGGTGACCGGGATGCGGACGAGGCCGAACGGGCTCCAGGTGGGCAGGATGCGTATTCCACTGGGGGTTATCGGCATCGTCTACGAATCGCGCCCGAACGTTACAGTGGATGCTGCGGCGCTTTGCATCAAGGCGGGTAACGCGGTGATTTTGCGCGGGGGCTCGGAGGCCTTCCACTCCAACAGCCGCCTTGCCGCGATTCTGCGAGACTCGCTCCACGAGGCCGGTCTTCCCCGAGACTGCGTTCAGTTCGTCGAGACCACCGAGCGCCAGGCGGTGCTCGATCTTCTGGGTCTTGAGGAATACGTGGACGTGATGATTCCCCGGGGGGGAGAAGAGCTTATTCGCTTCGTGGTCGAAAACGCCAGGATGCCTGTTTTGAAACACTATAAGGGCGTCTGCCACATTTACGTGGATGAGGGAGCAGATATCGAAATGGCGCGCAGAATATGTCTAAACGCCAAGGTCCAGAGGCCTGCGACCTGCAACGCCATGGAGACGCTTCTGGTGCACCGGGAGATAGCTTCGAGTTTTCTGCCCGCGATGGCCGAAGATTTCCGGCAAAACGGCGTAGAACTGCGAGGCTGCGAGAAAACGAGGGCGATTGTACCCTGCGGAGCTGCAACCGAAGAGGACTGGCATGCGGAATATCTCGACCTGGTCCTTTCGGTGCGCGTTGTCGCCGACATGGATGAAGCCGTACGCCACATAACCCGGTACGGCTCCCAACATACCGAGGCGATCGTTACGCAAAATTTCGAACGGGCCCACCGGTTCGTTCGCCAGGTACAATCTTCGCTTGTACTGGTAAATGCTTCCACGCGCTTTAACGACGGCTTTCAGCTCGGCCTGGGGGCCGAGATCGGCATCTCCACCTCGAAGCTGCATGCCTTCGGTCCCATGGGAGTGGAAGAACTCACGACAACCAAGTTTATCGCCTTCGGCAACGGCCAGCTGCGCGGCTGAGGGCACAGAAGGCGAAACGGAGCAACCTTATGCCGCTGCGGCTGGGCATACTGGGGGGGACCTTCGATCCGGTCCATATAGGTCATTTGCGAATAGCCGAAGAGGCCATGGAGATCCTTGGCTTCGATGAGGTGGTGTTTGTCCCCGTGGCCCTTCCGCCCCACAAACCGGAACGAAACGTTCTCTCCTTTGAAAACCGCTGGCGCATGCTGCAGCTGGCGATTGCGGACAACCCGCGCTTTCGGCTCTCCGACATCGAGTTGCGGACGCCCGGAAAATCGTATACGGTGAATACGCTCAAGCGATTGCGCAAGGAAAACCCGGGGGCCGAGCTTTTCTTCCTGGTCGGCTGTGATGCTTTTTTCGAAATGGGCAGCTGGCATGAATTCCGGGATATCTTCGGGCTGGCACGCATCGTGGTACTGTACAGACCCGAATGCAATCAGGCGGAGATATTGGCATTTTTGACCGAGAAGGTTTCCGGGGACTATGAAGCGGTCCCCGGGACGTGTCAGGTCCGCCACCCCCGGTTGTGTTCGGTGTTTCAACTGTTAAATACGCGGCTGGACATCTCTTCGACCATGATCCGGGAGATGATCGCTGCGGGCCGCTCCATCAGGTACCTGGTCCCGGATGCGGTATGGAGTTATATTGGGGAAAACTCGTTATACCGAAGGGATGCCGGCAGGCCTTCTTTCGAACTTGCAAGGGATGGAGATGCCTGAAGGAAGCATTCCGGCAGAGGCCGGACAAAAAGAAATCGACGTGGAAAAGCAGATGAGCAGCCGAGAAAAGGCGATCCTGTGCGCCAGGGAAGCGCTGAACCACAAAGCCCTCGAACTGGTCATTCTGGAGGTAAGCCGCTTTTCTTCCTTTGCCGATTATTTTATCATCTGCAGCGGAACTTCGAGCAGGCAAGTCCAGGGAATCGCCGACAACGTGGAAAGAGGGCTTAAAGCGAGGGGAATCAAGCCGATAGGAAGCGAGGGAAGGCAGGAAGGCCACTGGGTACTCATGGATTACGCCGATGTGATCATCCACATCTTTTACGAACCGGTGCGCCGGGTGTACGATCTGGAAAGCCTTTGGTCCGAGGCGCCCCGGGTCGAAGGAGTACATGGTGAAGTGTGAGAAGATAAAGAAGGCATGGGTGTTTGTGCTCGTGCTGATTTTTACCTTCACACTCCTTGCCCCCGGCGGGGCGTCCTCGATGAGCCTCAGCGAAGAAAACGCGCTGGGAAACAAGATCATCAAACTGATCCGAAAGTCCGAGCCGTTTATCGAAGACGGCGAAATCCTCACCTATGTCAATGAAGTCGGGCAGCGCATCGTGAGACAAGTCGGCGTTACGCCCTACAAATTCCGATTTTTCGTAATCGATGAATCGATCCCCAACGCCTTTTCCGTACCCGGCGCAGACGTCTTCATCTACCGGGGCATCATCGAGATGATGTCTTCTGAAGACGAACTGGCAGCCATACTGGGCCATGAATGCGGGCATATCACTGCGCAGCATTTCCAGCGGTCGATAGATGAATCGAAGATCACGAGCATCGGAATGCTGGCGGGGCTGATCGCGGGGATTTTCCTCGGAGCGCCGGGGTTGGCGATGGGGAGCATGGCCGCGGGCCAGACGGCCGCCCTTAAATACAGCCGCGAGCATGAAATGGAAGCCGATCTTCGCGGGTTTGGCTACCTTTGCAAGGCGGGCTACAACCCCAAGGCCATGCCCGAGGTGATGAAAGCGCTCATGCGCCGCACCTGGCTGCAGAGCGCGAACGTGCCCGATTACCTCCAGACCCACCCGGGCACCGAGGAGCGAGTACTCTACCTGAACGAGCTGGTCAAAAAGGAAGAGGCCTCGCACAAGTTTGTCAAAAAGCCTCCGACGGGGGATTTCAAAGTGATTCAGGCGGCCCTTATAGCCGGCTACTCGAACGAGGAAAAAGCTCTCGAGCGTTTCCGGGCGGGGATCAAAAAAGGCGACAGCACGGCGGTCTACGGACTGGGGCGTCTATACCTCAGGGAAGAAAAGTGGGGCAAAGCCGTCGCCGAGCTCAAAAAAGCCGCAAGCCTCATGCCCTACGACCCGTTTGTGCTCAGCACGCTTGCCGAAGCCTGCCGCAAGGCCGGCAAGCTCAAGGAGGCGAAAACCATCCTCGAATCGGCTCTGACCATCGACCCCTCCTCGACGATCGCTCACTACAGGCTTGCCCTCGTGCTGATGGATATGGGAAAGAAAAATGAGGCGATTGAAAACCTCACGCAGATAGAAGATTTTGCCCCCACGTTTCCCGATATAGATTATCAGCTGGGCGTGGCCCTGGGGCAGGAAAACAGGCTGGGACCGGCCCATTTTTATCTGGGATGCTACTACTATCATGAAGATAACAGTGCACTTGCAATTGTACAGTTTAAGATGGCAAAAAAGCTCCTTGCCGGCTCGCCGTCGAAATTGAGAAAAACAGATGACTATCTGAAAGAACTTCTACCCAAAAAGCATGGGTTCTCCCTGCACTTGTGATTCAATGGAGAAGCGTATTATGTCCCATCGTAATAAGAAAGACTTACAAAATAAACAGCCGTCATCGGAAATTTCTCCATTCGCTGCCTCCTCCCCGAAAAACATCCCCCTTCTGGTCATTTCACTCCTGGGGCTGTTGGTTTCCCTGCTGAGCGGTTTGCATGAATCCATTCCTTTTGCGGCCTCGATCTGCACCAATGCGTGCGCGGATACGACCCGGATGCATTTTCTTCACGTTCCCCTCTGGGTGTGGGGCATCGTTTTTTACCTCCTGGCCGCAGCCCTGGCCATTTTCAGGCAGGAGGCGCTCGCATGGATCGCCTTTTGCGCCGCGGGGGTGGAAGCCGTTCTCGTTTTTATCATGGTCCGGATGCACCTTCCCTGCATATTTTGCATTGCCAATGCGGCTGTCGTTGCCGTGCTGCTCGCCCTTGCGTTCAGAAAAGAGCTCGTGTGGCAGCAGGCAACTCTGGGGCTGCTTTTCTTCGTGGTGTTTCTTTTCCTGGTGCCTTTCGAAAACAGCCTGCCCTTTTTCACCGCGGCAAACGCGGGGGCCGGCCGCCAGGAATACGCACCGGCCGCAAAGGTGGGAAACGAAGTCATAACCAACCAGCGGCTCGACGTGCTTCTTGGCTCGAGTCTTCTGCAGTTGCGCACGCAGATCTACCAGATGAAAATGCAGAGGCTGGACCAATTGATAGAAGATGGCATTCTTGCCCGTGAGGCAAAAAAAGAGGGCAAGACGGTCGATCAGCTCGTCAAGGGATTAACCGCTTCGGTAAACGTTTCCGATGCCGAGGTAGCCCAATACATGCAGGAGCATCAGCAGCAGCTCCAGGTCTATGAGAAAACCGTTCCCAACCTCAAACAGCGTATCCAGCAGGGGCTCCTGGAGCAGAAAAAACAGATGGCTATAAGAAACTACGCCCAGTCGCTCGAAGCCCGTTACGGGGTGAAAATCTTTTTGCCCGTGCCCAAGCCGCCGACGGTAACGGTCGATACGAGCGGCGCCCCGGCTCTCGGGCCGAAAAATGCGCCGGTAACCGTAATCGAATTCTCCGACTACCAGTGCCCGGCATGCCGTGCCAACCACCCGGTGGTAAAGCAAATCAGGAAGGAGTTCGCGGGCAAGCTGCGGTGGATCTATATGGAGTACCCGCTGCACATACACCAGTATGCTTTCGAGGCGGCGGAGGCCGGGCTCTGCGCGGAAGACCAGGGAAAATTCTGGCAGTATCAAGATGATCTCTACACCACGCCCGACCTCACGGTCCCCAATTTGATCGCCATGGCCAAAAAGATGGGAATGTCGGGCAAAAAGTTTTCGCAGTGCCTCAGTACTTCGAAATATAAGGCTCAGGTGAAAAAGAGCATGGCGCAGGCGACCCAGATAGGTATAGACAGGACCCCTACATACGTTATAAACGGTATGGTGTTCATCGGGGGGCCGTCACTCGACAGATTCAAAAATGTTATCGAGGAAGCGTTACAGTCAGCGGGGATTCGGAAGCAGATTGCCCGAAAGGCCAAGTGAATCGCTGTTCATCCTTTTCCCTTTATTGCGGTCTTTGAGGCGCGCGTTGTGACAAACATGAGATGGAGGGTTTCATGAAGATTCTTGTAAGCGACAATCTGTCCGAATCCGGGATCGAAATTCTTACCAAAGTTCCGGGCTTCGAAGTGGATGTAAACACTTCGCTCACGCCGGAAGAGCTTAAGCGGGTAATTCGGGACTACGATGCGTTGATAATCCGAAGCGCCACCAAGGTGACGGCGGAAGTGATCGAAAATGCCGATAACCTCAAGGTGGTAGGCCGCGCCGGCATAGGGCTGGATAACGTCGATATAGAAGCGGCGAGCAAACGGGGCATCGTGGTGATGAACACGCCGGAGGGCAACGTCATCACGACCGCCGAGCATACCATCGCGATGATGCTTTCCCTCACCCGCAACATTCCGCAGGCTTCGAGTTCTTTAAAGAACAATGGCTGGGAAAAGAAGCGTTTCAAGGGAAAGGAAGTCTACAACAAGGTGCTGGGCATCATCGGGATCGGCCGCATCGGACGTGTTGTGGCCGACCGCGCCCAGGGGCTGAAGATGCAGGTAATCGCCTACGACCCCTTCATCAATCCCGAGGTGATCGAGAGTCTGGGGCTTAGGAGCGCTACGTTTGACGAAATGCTCGCGCAGGCCGACTACATTACGGTGCATACCCCGATGACCTCGGAAACCCGCGGCATACTCAACAAAGCGGCCTTCGCGAAGATGAAGAAAGGGGTCTTCATCCTCAATTGCGCCCGTGGGGGAATCGTTGACGAGCAGGACCTCTACGATGCCATAAAAGAGGGAAAAGTGGCGGGGGCAGCTCTGGACGTCTTTACAAAGGAACCGCCAACCGATCACCCGCTTCTCACCCTTGACCAGGTGATCGCCACCCCGCACCTCGGGGCGTCAACGGCCGAGGCGCAGGAAAACGTTGCCCTGGCGGTTGCCGACCAGATTACCGATTACCTGACCCGGGGGACCATCCGCAATGCCGTAAACGCCCCCAATATCGACGGGGCGGTTCTCGTAAAGCTGCGACCCTACCTGACTCTGGCCGAACAGCTCGGATGCGTGCTCTCCCAGATTACCAAAGGCGCTATCCAGAAAGTCTCGGTGGAATTCGTGGGAGATGCGGCCGCGATGGAGACCCAGACGCTTACCACGGCGGTCATCAAGGGCATGCTCACCCCGATCCTGGGAGACATGGTCAACTTTGTAAACGCCCCCGTCCACGCCAAAGAGCGCGACATCCGGGTGAGCACCTCGATTCGTAGCGAGGCCGAGGACTTCACAAACCTGATCAGCATCCATGTGAAGACGTCGCAGGGGGAAAACCTGGTGGCCGGAACAATCGTCGGGAAAAAAGAACCGCGCATGATCCGGATCAACGACTTCCGTCTGGAAGCACCTCTTGAAGGCCACCTGGTTCTCATCTACAACATCGATACTCCCGGCACCATCGGCGCGATCGGGACCTGCCTCGGGCGCCACCATATAAATATATCCCTGATGAACGTCGGGCAGGTGCTCGCACGCGGACAAAACATTATATTTTTACGCACGGATATGCCGGTTCCCGCAAATGTCGTCCAGGAACTGCTTGCGCTCGAAAACGTGGACCTTGTCCAGGCGATTACACTCTGTTAATGCAACGGGGAGGAAACCATTCCATGGCAGAACATGAAGAAGAAAAGGGATTTGTGATAAAGGATCGCCGTCGGTTCGCCGAAGGAGCGGAACCCGAAGGAGAAACAAAGGCGCAGGCGAGCGAGGAACGCGCCCAACCGCAGGGCGCCGGACCCGAAACCGCTTCCCGCGAAGAGGAACGCTCCGGGGGACCGTTACCCGAAGTGTCGATGGCCACCTTTGTTTTTTCGCTCAGTTCCTCGGCTCTCGTGCACCTGGGGGAGATCCCCGAGCCGGAAACCAACCAGACGAGGGTCGATCTTGCGATCGCAAAGCAGATCATCGACACCCTGGGGATGCTCCAGGAAAAAACGAAGGGCAACCTCGATCCCGACGAGGAATCTCTGCTCCGCTCGGTGCTCTACGATCTGCGGATGCGCTACGTCCAAAAATCGGGCAAATAGCGTGAGCACCCTGGAACGCCGTATATCGGAAATGGCGGGCGAAAGGCCGGGATCGGTCCTGGAGGTCCCGGCCAAAATAAACCTGTGGCTCGAGGTGATCGGGAAGCGAGAAGACGGCTACCATGATCTGTCGAGCCTGATGCTTCCCATTTCGGTTTTCGACCGCATCTCGGTAGCGGTTATGCCGGGAGAGGGGGGGATATCGCTTCGGTCCAACACGCCGGAGATCCCCT
Source organism: Syntrophobacteraceae bacterium (assembly GCA_049964955.1). Lineage (GTDB taxonomy): Bacteria > Desulfobacterota > Syntrophobacteria > Syntrophobacterales > Syntrophobacteraceae > SbD1. Next base: position 251 of record JBMFWU010000077.1, on the reverse strand, counting down.
CCGATGAGAGAAACCTCGCCTGGCGGGCGGCCGAGCTTTTTCTCAAGACAAGCGGCAAGGCGGCCCGGGTGGAGATAGGAATCGAGAAACGCATCCCCTGGGGCGCAGGTCTTGGCGGGGGCAGCTCGGACGCTGCCGGCGTCCTGAGCGCCCTCAACGCCTTTTTCGAAGGCGCCCTCCCCCCGGACAGGCTCCAGGCAGCGGCGCTAAAGCTCGGGGCCGATGTGCCCTTTTTCCTCACCCCCCGCCCC
>JBMFWU010000076.1:0-25151 GCA_049964955.1 Syntrophobacteraceae bacterium | reverse complement strand
GGAAGAACCTGCACCTTCTCGCCTACAACACTCGGTTCCTGGTGCTCCCCTGGGTTCATGTTGAACATTTAGCCTCGAAAGTTCTTTCTGCCAACATCAGGCAACTGGGCAAAGACTGGGCGAAGTTCTACAACTCACCGGTCACGCTGCTCGAAACATTTGTCGATACGCGAAGGTTTGCCGGCACATGTTATCGGGCAGCCAATTGGAAGCACATAGGTACAACCTTGGGGCGCGGCAAATATGACCGGCTCCATCAGGCATCGGGTTCGAACAAGGCGGTTTTTGTCTACCCCTTGCGCCGAAACTTCCGGGAGACCCTAAATGCCTGAGCGCAGCCTCCCCCTGGGTGAAATCGAGATCTCCTCTGAGCAGGTCGAGAAAGCACCGCCCGATTTGCTAAAAAAGCTGATCATATATCTTTTGGAAGAAAACCGGCGGCTAAAAAAACACATAGAAGAACTTGAGGCCAGGCTCAACCAAGACTCATCCAATTCAAACCGCCCTCCTTCCTCCGACAGCCCATTTCAGAAAGAGGACCCGGGCAAAACAGAGAAAAAGAGCAAGGCAAAGTCACGAAGAGGACACAAGGGGCATCGGTTTCAAATGCTGAAACCAACCGAAACCAGAAACATCTTACCCAAGCGCTGCTCCTGCGGGTGCGACCGGTTTTCCGATCTCAACCCCTACTATACCCATCAACATATCGAGTTGCCCCAAATCGTGATGACGATAATCCACTTTGTCCTTTACAGCGGCAGGTGCCGTCAATGCGGCAAGATCACCAAAGGATATGTTCCCTCCGAATTTCAAACCGGCTTTGGCCCCCGGCTGTCGGCGTTTATGGTTGAACTGGCCGGGATCGCCGGAAACAGCCGGGACATGGTGCAAAGATTTTGCACTTCGGTGCTTCGGATCCCTATCAGCCTGGGTGCGATCCAAAAGGTGATCGACCGCGCATCGAAAGCCATCGAGCCTCATTATGAGGTCTTTGCCGACAAGGCACGGACATCGGAGGTAAACCATATCGACGAGACGCCCTGGTTCAAAGGCGGCAAGCTCAATTGGTTGTGGGTGATGACCAACCCAGCCGTTGCGTTTTTCATGATCCATACAAACCGGTCCAGGGAAGCCTTTGAGAAACTTATTGGCGCGTGGTGCGGCATTCTGGTCAGTGACGACTACGGAATATACCGAAATTGGGTAAATAAAAGACAGACATGCCTGGCACATCTCATTCGCACCGCTTGCGGTTTGGCGCAGAGGGATAACCCGGAACTCGCCAGCTGTGGCAAATGGGCGGCAAAGGAGTTGGAGCGCCTGGTGAAGATGGCCAAGGCGCCACCGACCATCGGAGAGTGGCGGGCATTTTTTGCGAGGTTTTGCCATCTTATCGCCTTGTATCGTGACTGCAAGAGTGAGGCGGGCACTTTTGTCCGACGTCTTGAAGAGGAGATGGACTGCCTGTTTCTTTTCCTGACAGAACAGGGAGTGGGGCCAACAAACAATTTTGGCGAGCGAATGATCCGGTTCGCGGTCCTCTGGCGCAAGCGAAGCCAAGGGACTAAAGGCGAAAAAGGCAACCGCTGGGTCGAGCGCATTCTTTCACTCAGGCAAACTTGCCGCCTTCACGGAAAGTCAACTTTCGACGTGCTCGTAGATGCCATGGGTTGTTTTTTCGAAGGACAGCGCCCGGACCTCTCTTGGATATCGCAGGTGTAAAATTCTTACCCTGTGATCAGTTACGTCTGCACGATCAAGCCTGACTTCGGTCGGAATCGAGCGTATTACGCTCGTAATTGGTGCGATGGTTACTGAAGATAAAACCGGAATGGCCGAATTGCGCGTCAAGATCAGAACGGGACGGCGCTTGTCGGGTTCTTTAAACGTATACCAGAAAACATCACCCTGATTCACGGCTCCCCCCACGACTGCTCCGATTCCCACGCGTCGAACTCACCAGGCGCCGCGGGGTGACGGGTGTAACCCTCTGCATGCCGCCGTTCCAGTTCAGCGATGAGATGCCGTCTCAGCGCCTGTTGCAGGGCCGAACGGATGAAAGCCGAACGCGTAGTTTTAAGGTCTTGCGCGACCCGATCGACTTCGTCCAACAGCGGTTCGTCAATAGTCATCTGGATGGTCTTCATACAAGCCCTCTCATGTGGGTTTACATCCACATGCTAATCCACAGGTTACCTGGAATCAATACCTCCTGTTCCCGTCCTCCACGAATCTCACCGCCATAAAAACAGCGGCTGGGCGGCCGCCTGGGCTATCTGGATGAGCCAGTAGGGGAAAAAGCCGACGACCACGATCGCAGCGATCGAGAGGCCGGCAAGGAGTTTTTTCGGGGTAGAGACAACGAGGGCGGGCAGCGCTTCGGCAGGCTCGAGCAGGTATGCGGCCTTGATCACCAGCAGGTAATAGTAGAGGGATATCACGACGTTTACCATCGCAATGATCACGAGCGCCATATAGCCCTTTTGAATGGCCGCGGCAAAGATCAGAAATTTTCCGGTAAACCCGATCGTCGGTGGAATGCCTGCGAGGCTGAAAAGCGTCACCAAAAGGGCGAGGGCCATTAGCGGGGATCTCTTGTGAAGTCCCGCCAGTTCTTCGATCTGGAGGTTTCGGCCGTCGGGGGTAAGTTCGACCACCACCATGAAAGCGGTAAATTTCATCACCAGGATCGCAACCGCATAGAAAATCGCGGCCGAATATCCCGCACCGTCCAAAACCAGTATTCCGATCAGCACATAGCCCGAGTGGGCGATCGTCGAGAAGGCGAAAAGCCTCTTTATGTCTTTTTGAACTATCGCGGCAAGGTTCCCCAGGGTCATCGACACAACGGACAAAACCACCAGGACGCGAACGAGGTATTCGCTGCCGTGGCCGGTAAAGGCCAGCACTCGGAGGATTATACCGATGGCCGCGACCTTGGAGGCCGTCGCGATGTAGGCTGCGACCTGGTTCGAAGCTCCCTGGTAGGCGTCGGGCGCCCAAAAATGGAAGGGAAACACCGCGAGCTTAAAGAAGAAGCCACCCAGGGTCAAAAGCAGCCCCAGGAGCACCGCGGGCCTTGCGATCAGGCCGGGCAGGACCTTTGCCATGGCGGGCAGATAGGCCGTCCCCGAAGTCGCATAGAGAAGCGCCATGCCGAAAAGCATGATCGCCGAGGCGAAACTTCCTATGAGGAAATATTTTATTCCCGCCTCCAGCCCCATACTCCGGTTTTTCCGCAGCGAAACGAGGATGTAGAGCGAGTAGCTCGAAAGCTCGAGCGACAGATAAATCGAAAGGAGGTGGTCGGCGCTCACCAGGAGCATGAGGGCAAGCGTGCAGGCGAAAAGGAGAAAGTAGAACTCGTTTTGCCTGTGGTCGTCGATATCGGTCGCGCCGCCGCATAGGCACAGAATCAAAAAGAGCCCGAGTCCGAGGATGGTCTTAAAGACCTGGGAAAAGACATCGACGCTGTAGGCCCGTACGAAAAGCCAGCCCTGCGCATGCACCGAGGCGAGGCAAACCAGTATGCCGACCGAAGCGAGGAAAATGGCCCAAAGGTACTCGCGGCGGTGCGCTCCGCTCGTGACGGGTTTCTGCGGCACGAAAACGAGGAGCAGAAACCAAAGGCTTGCGGCTAAATAGAAAATCTCCGGGCCGGCAATTGTCCAGTTCATCGTATCAACCCGTTCATAAAGGGAACCGAAGCGGTTCGGATGACGTTAAAAAGCAGGCCGGGATAAAGGCCCAGGATCAAAAGTACCGCGGCCAGGATTACCCGGGGAGTTCCAAGCCACAGGGACACATCGGGCAGACCCGCGAAGTGTTCGTTCCGGGGGCCGTAAAATGTCTTCTGGACAACCCGCAGCATGAAAAGGGCCGTTATTACGAGCGTTATGACGGCAATCGCTCCGAATACGGGGTAGACCTTAAACGCCGCCAGAAACACCACCAGCTCCCCCCAGAAATTGGCGAGCCCGGGGAGCCCCATGCTGGCCAGGGCCGCCACGATAAAAAAGGTCGAGGCGACCGGCATGATGCGGCTCAAGCCGCCAAGCTCGGGGATCATCTTGGTGTGCGTCCGGTCGTAGATGTAGCCGACCGAAGAAAAGAGAAGAGCCGTCATGATGCCGTGGGCAAACATCTGGAACACCGCCCCGTTCAGCCCCTCGACAGTCACCGTCGATAGCCCCAGGGCGACAAGCCCCATGTGCGATACGCTCGAATAGCCGATGACGTACTTGAGATCGGTCTGGCGCAACCCGACGAGGGCGCCATAGATGATTCCGATAACCGCAAGCACCGCCATGAATTTCGCCCAGTAGATCCATCCCAGGGGGCAGAGCATAATCGCGACGCGAAGCACCCCGAAGGCGCCGATCTTCATGAGAACCCCGGCGTGCACCATGCTCACCCCGTGCGGCGCGGCCACATGGCCGTCAGGCGACCAGGTGTGCATGGGCCAGACGGCCGCAAGGATGCCGAACCCCAAAAAGAGCAGCAGGAAGGCGAACTTCTGCACCGCCGGGGTGAACATGCCCGGGTGCATGAGTGCCACGAACGAAAAGGTATTGAGCCCCGAGTTCGCCCAGAGATAAATGATGGCCGGAAGAATCAGAGCGCTTCCCGCAAGCAGATAGAGGGTCAGCTTCATTGCCCCGTACTCCTTGCGAGGCGTTCCCCAGATCGCGATCAGCAGGTACATCGGAAAAAGCGACACATCGTACCAGACGAATATGAAGAAGAGGTCGAGGCTCATGAAGAGCCCGAAAACACCTGCAACCATCAGAAAATAGAGCGCGAAGTATTCTTTTACCCTTGTTTTGAGTTCCCACATCGTGAGCACGCCGGTAAAAAACACGATGCCCGTAAGCAGCAGGTTGGGCAGGCTGAAACCGTCCACGCCGTTGAAATAGCTTATCCCAAACGAGGGAATCCAGTTCACGTGCTCCACGAACTGAATGCCGCCGAGGCTCCGGTTAAAGGCAAAAAAGACATAGACGGTCAAAAGGAGGCAAATCCCGGAAAAAACCGCGGCCACCTGCTTTATGAGCAGCTGCTTTTCTTCCGGAATGAGCAGGATCGTCAGCATACCGACTACGCAGCTCAGCAGAATGGCTGAAAGGAATGGAAACGAAGCAGGCTCCATCTGCATGGGAAAATCGCCCTCTCTAGTCCAGGGTTTGCGTTTTCAACTCAAAAATACAAATACAGGGCAATCAGGGCTAAAGCGGCGAAAATCGCCAGCAGCCTGTACTGAACCATCCCGGTCTGGAGAAATGCGACCACCCTTCCCCCTTCGACCGTTCCTTCGCAAAGCCCATCGATGCTCCCGTCGATGACCTTTTTGTCGTTCTGATAGCAGAGCCGCGAGATGCCCCGGTCGAGAACGAAATCGACCAGCAGCCCGTAAAAACGATCGATGTACCACCTCTCGGAAAAAAGGTCGTAGAGAGCCGGAATCTTCTCCACAAAACCGGTCTGTTCCGCACCGCGCCTTCCGAATTCGAACCACGCGAGCCCAACGCCCGAAACCGCGAGAACGAGCGCCGCGATATGGGACCAGGAGGCGGCGGCAACGCCTTCCATGGAAACGCCAAGAAAATGGCGAAACGGAGTCTCAAAAAAACCCAGAACAACCGTCACGGAGGCAAGGACAATCAGCGAGAAGCACATGACCCGGTATTCAAATTCGTGCCCTTCTTCCTTAGAGGTGTGGCCGGCGGCGGCTGGCGCCTCCGTCTCGGCTCGTGGAAAAAGCAGTATAAAAATCAGCCGAAAGGAATAGTAGGCGGTCAGAAATACCCCGAGAAGGCCTGCGGCAACCCACACGGGATCGGGCATGGCGGCAAGAGAGCCCATGATGGCTTCCTTGCTGAAATAGCCCGAAAGGGGCGGAAGGCCCGAAAGAGCTGCCGCGCCCAAAACTATCGAAACGGTCGGAACGAGCATCCGCCTCGCCCCCAGACGCCCCAGTTCGTAGATGTCGTTGGTTCCGTAATGGTGGATGAATACACCGGAGCAAAGGAAGAGGAGCGCCTTGAAGCCTGCGTGAGTGGTCAGATGAAACACACCGGCAAAGTAACCGCCCGCCCCCAGGGCCATGATCATGAACCCGAGCTGGCTGATCGTCGAATAGGCCCACACCTTCTTTATATCCCGACTGACCATGGCCATGGTCGAGGCCAGGAGCATGCTGATCGTTCCAATGGCCAGAAAGATCGACATGGCGGTCGGGGACATGCTGAAAAACGGATAGAGGCGCGCAAACAGGTAGACGCCGGCCGCGACCATCGTCGCCGAATGGAGTAGAGCGCTCACCGGAGTCGGGCCTTCCATGGCGTCGGGAAGCCAGGTAAGAAGCGGAAACTGGGCGCTTTTGCCAACGATTCCGCCAAAGATCAGAAGCGCCGAGAGGGTGAGAAAAGAGGGCGAGAGTCCGGACAATGCTTCCGGATTATTGAGGTGCGCGATGCTGAGATTGCCCGCGTGTATGAAAAGAAGCAAAAACCCGATGAAAAAGGCCGCATCTCCGGCCCGGGTCATTACGAAAGCCTTTTTGCCCGCCTGGGTGGCGCTGAACCTTTCGTACCAGAAGCCGATCAGAAGATAGGAGGAAAGCCCCACCAGTTCCCAGAAAAAATAGAGCTGCAGAAGGCTCGCGGAAAGCGACAGGCTCATCATGGCCCAGGTAAAAAGGGACATGAAGGCGTAGTAGCGCGAAAATCCGGGGTCCCCGGCCATGTAGCCGAGCGAGTAGATCTGCACCAGAAAACAGATGGTGGAAACCACCACGATCATCAAAAGGTTCAGCCGATCGAGATAAAAGCCGAACGGGACATTGAGGCCGCTCGAGCCGAGCAGTTGAACCGAATACTCGACCGGCGCGGTTAAATGGGAGTTCTGCGCCATAAGAGCGATCGAGCATGCCAACGAGATCGTGACCGCCCCGATCGAGAGGCCGGCGGAGAGTCGTGGCCGGCTCCGGGTTGCGACGAATATGGCAGCAAAGGAGGCAAAGGGCACCATCGTGGCCGCGAGAAGGGCCGCCAGATCTACAGCGTGAGCAGGTGAGCCAACCATGAAAGCCTTACCTCAAAAGGTTGAAGTTGCTCGGGTCAAACGACCCGGTGCGCCGGAAGGCGTAGACGATGATCGCAAGCCCCACCGAAACCTCGGTTGCGGCCACCGCCAGGATGAAGAGCACGAAAGCCTGACCGTCGAGATTGTCCAGGTGCAGGGCCGCCCCGACAAAAGCGAGCGCTGCGGCGTTCAGCATGATCTCGATCCCCAGAACGATCATGATCAGGTTTCGCCGCACCACGGCGCAAAAGACTCCCAGGACGAAAAGAATCCCTGCAACCACCAACACGTTACTGAAGGGCACCGTCATTTCACATCATCCTTAAGGTTATCTTCGGCTCCCTTGCCTATCCCGAGGCTTAAGGCCCCTATCAGGGCAATGAGAAGCAGCATCGAAACGACTTCGATCGAAAACCAGTGGTGCTCGAAAATATAGATGGCGAATTGTCTTGGCGAGGCGGTAAGCATTTGCAGGGGAGCGTTCATCCCGGGCGTTCGAACCGCAATGGCCGAAGCGACAACGACATAGATCAGGCAGAACAGGGCGGCCGGAAGCCACTGGCCGACAGGAAGCGAAGATTCCCGCGACGACTCGGCCCGGAGCATCATCACCACGAACAAAAAGAGCACCATGATCGCGCCCGCGTAGATGATGACCTCGAAAGCGGCCAGAAGAGGCGCCCCCAACAGATAGAAAAGCATCGCGGTCCCGAAAAAGGACACTATCAGGTACACCACGGCGTGCACCAGGTTTTTGCGGGTGATCGCAACACCGGTCGCCGCAATCACCACCGCCGACAGCAGATAAAAGAGAATCCCGTAGAGCGTCATTGCATCCTCAGCCTCTCACCGCGAGTAGTCGCGCCCGGATTTAGGGCATATTGCTTTTTACATTGACGGGCTTTTGCTCGTTTACGTGTTCGCCCTTGTTGCCGTAATTGGTGGCAACACCGGCATATCTGTAAAAGTTGTATTCCTTGTCTTTTCCCTGGTGGTTTACGAGCAGGTCCTCCTTTTCGTAAACAAACGAGAGAATGTCCGTTTTGGCGAATTCATAGTCGGTCGTGAGCTGGATGGCCGAAGTCGGGCACGCCTCCTCGCAAAACCCGCACAGGATGCACCGAGCGAAGTTGATTCGAAACCAGGAAGCATAGCGGCGCCCATCAGCTCTTTCGGCCCCTTCCATCGAGATGCAGTTGACCGGGCAGACGGCCGAACAGAGATAGCAGGAAACGCAGCGCTCTTCGCCGTCGGGGTCTCGCGTGAGGATGATGCGCCCGCGCGCCCGTATCGGCAGGGGCCGTTTGTATTCGGGATACTGCTCGGTTATGGGTTTTCGAAAAAGATGAACGAATACCGTCGCAAGGCCCGAAAAAAGCTCCCGTACAGCTTCCCACGCCGATTCCATATCGCAGACTTTCCTTTCGCAATCAAAACATCAACCCAATCGCCCCGGTCACCAGGATATTTACAAGGGCAAGAGGGATCAGCACTTTCCACCCCAAAGACATGAGCTGATCGTATCTCAGGCGCGGAAGCGTCCCGCGCACCCAGATCATGAACAGGGCGACCAGAAAGATTTTTATGAGCAGCCAGACGACCGGGGGGAAAAAAGGCCCGCGCCATCCGCCCAGAAAAAGCACCGCCAGGATACCCCCGAAGACCATTATGTGCACGTATTCGCCGAGGAAAAACAGGCCGAAGCGCATGCCGCTGTATTCGGTGTGATATCCCGCCACCAGCTCGTTTTCGGCCTCCGGAAGGTCGAAGGGAATGCGCTTGCTTTCGGCCATGGCGCTTATCACGAAAATGAGAAACGCCACCGGCTGATAGAGGATGAAGGGGTACGTTTTCTGGGCCGCAACGATAGCGAGCATGCTGAACGAGTGGGCCATCATGACGATGGGAACAAGCGAGAGCCCGAGAGCGAGTTCGTAGCTGATCATCTGCGCCGCCCCCCGTATTCCTCCCAGGAGCGCGTACTTGGAGTTCGAAGCCCAGCCTCCCAGCGCCACGCCGTAGACGCTAAGAGACGACATGGCGAAAACGAAGAGAAGGCCGATGTTCAGATCGGTTATGACCATCGGGACCCTTTGCCCCAGAAGCGTAATATCCGGGCCGAAGGGGACCACCGAGAACATGAGAAGGGCCGTGAGAGCCACAACGGCCGGAGCGATCAGAAAAAAGGCCTTGTCCGCGCCCTCGGGCACCGTGTCTTCCTTGGTGATCATCTTGACGATATCGGCAATCGGCTGGAGCAGGCCGAAGGTTCCGGCGCGGTTTGGCCCGTAGCGAACCTGGAGCCTTGCCAGAAACTTTCGTTCCACCCACACCAGGTAGCCCGCGATAAAGAGCACGACCCCCAGCACGATCGCCAGTTTTACAAAAAGGATAAAAAATCCCGCCACCCACAGGAGCATGTTGGCCACCCCGCTTTGGTCATCGATCAATGTCAGGCAAAATAACATCCATGGACCCGATGATGGAGATGAGGTCCGCTATGCTCTCGCCCGTCGCCAGTAAGGGCAGAGTCTGGATATTGGCGAAGCCCGGGCCCCGCACGCGCATGCGGTAGGCATAGCCGAGGCCGTCGCTCACCACGTAGTAGCCGTGCTCGCCCCGGGGGACTTCGGTCGCCCCGTAGGCTTCGCCCACAGGGATTTTCATTCCCCTCGTAACGTTTATGAAATGATGAATCAGGGTTTCGATGTCCCGCAGCATCTCCTCGCGCCGGGGAATCGCGTAGCGGTAATCATCGGTCACATGGCGGCCCGCAGGCATGTTGCGGGCGACCTGTTCGATGATTTTGATGCTCTGACGCATCTCCTCGATTCTCACGAGATAGCGGGCGTAGCAGTCGCCCTCGGTCTGCGTGGGGACTTCGAACTCGTAATTATCGTAGCCCGAATAGGGCATCTTCTTTCTCAGGTCCCAGGCCAGGCCGCACGCCCGCAGATTGGGCCCGGTCACCCCCCAGTCCATGGCCTCTTCCAGGGTTATCCGCCCGATGCCTTTGGTTCTGGCCAGGAAGATGGGGTTTCTGCGGACGAGTTTTTCATATTCGAAGAGGCGCCGTGGGAATATGGCCGTAAGATCGTCTACGGCCTTTTTCCATCCGTCGGGAAGATCGGCGGCAAGCCCCCCGATCCGCAGAAACTCGGCATGCAGCCTCCCCCCGGTGATGAGCTCGATGATATCCAGGATCATCTCGCGTTCGACGAAGGTGTAGAAATTGGGCGTCATGGCCCCGAGGTCGTGAGCGAAGGTGGCAAGCCAGACCAGATGATTGCTCAGCCGATAGAGTTCGGCAAGAAGGACCCGAACGGCCTGGGCCCGCTCCGGAACGTGGATACCGGCAAGCTTTTCCACCGCCGAGACATAGGAAAACTCGAGGGAACTGCCCGCCAGGTAGTCGTTGCGATCGGTATAGGGGATATATTGATGCCAGCTCTGCCGCTCGCCCACCTTTTCGGTCGCCCGGTGATGGTAGCCGATTTCGAGGTCGAGCGACTTGATCTCCTCGCCGTCAAGGGCTGCGATGCAGCGCAAAAGGCCGTGGGTGCTCACGTGGTGCGGCCCGATATTGAGGAAGAACTCACGCCCCCCTTCGGGCGCCTTGCCGTCGAGGGATGCGACCTCTGCGGCATCCATGGGCTGGCGCTTTCGAGCATCGTCCCGGGTGTAGGGCGCCATCTCCGTCGCCCGACCGGGATAGTTTTTGCGCAGCGGGTGGCCCTCCCACCATTCGGGCATGAGGATTCTGCGCAGATGCGGATGTCCCTCGAAGCGAATGCCGAACATGTCGAACACTTCCCGCTCATACCAGTTGGCCGAAGGCCAGATGTCGGTAACGGAAGCGGCCGCCGCGCCGGCGCCCCCTTCGGCATCCAGCCCCGATTTTATCCTGACCCGGCTTGCGGTATCAAAGGAGAGCAGTTGATAGACCATCGTAAAATCGGGATAGCGCTCATGCTCTTTTTGCGAAAGGGCGCCAACGGCCCCCGCATCGCTCGTAGCTTCGGCGAAATCCTTGTTCCAGACCCGGTTTCTCCTGGCCGATTCGTCGATTGCCGTAAGATCGTCGAGCCGTTTGAATTGGGCTTTCGATTCGTTTTTTAAATAGCGCAGGACATCCTTCACGGAGCCGCGATCGACCTCGAAGGTGAGCATGTCGGAGGAATGTGGAGCCAGGCGCGCCCTGTCCCCGAACCTTTCGCGCACCTCGGCGGCAAGCGCAAGGTCTGCATCGGAAAATTCCATGCGGTGGGCGGGAGGCGTCCACATAATATCGGAGCGGCTTCCCCATTGAAGCTCACCCGGAAGGACCGAGGTTCCCCGGATGGTCACACCCTGGTATCCCGGCCCGCGGGGGTCTTCGGATTTCGTCGCCCCGACCTCCAGAATCGGCCGTTCGGTCCCCTGGCTCCCGCCTCCGAGGTGAAAAATCCGCCGACTCGGTTTTTCGGTGGAGGCGATCTTATCCTGCAGAATCACCAGCCCTTCCATGAGGGCTTCCGGACGCGGCGGGCACCCCGGAACATAGACATCGACGGGAAGAATCTGGTCGACGCCCTGCACGACGCTGTAGACATCGTACATTCCGCCCGAATTCGAACAGGACCCCATGGAGATCACCCACTTGGGCTCGGGCATCTGTTCGTAGAGGCGCAAGACTACGGGGGCGATTTTTTTAAAGACCGTCCCGGATACGATCAGCAGGTCCGCCTGCCTGGGGGAAGGACGCAGCACCTCGGCGCCGAAGCGCGCGAGGTCGTAGCGGGAAGTAAACGCGGCCGCCTCCTCGACAAAGCAGCAGGAAAGCCCGAAAAACATGGGCCACAAGCTGTATTTACGCGACCAGTTGATCAGCCTGTCCGCTAAGCTCAGGAATCGGCCTTCCTGTACGCCTCTCTCCAATCCAGTCCTCCCTGTTTCCATACGTAAAAAAGCCCTGCAAGCAGCAAAACGATAAAAAACGCCATCTGTTCGTAGGCCGGAAGACCCACCTCCCGGTACACCGCCGCCCAGGTGAGAATAAAGGCCCCTTCCACATCGAAGATCAAGAAAAATATGGCGACCAGGTAGAAGGGAACCGGGTAGCGGAAACGGGCCGACCCCGTTGGAATTATGCCGCATTCGTAAGGCATGGATTTTTCGGGGCTTTCTTTCTTTTCCCCGAGCCAGGCCGCCAGAAACAGCTGGGAAGCTATGAACAGCACCACGAGGACCGTGTAGACGACAAGACTGAATACCCCTGCATGGTAAGGCGACATCGCCCCTGCAGCTACAGGCTGCATAAACCCTCCTCTAGTAGGCAAAATGAACCCCAATCTAATGCTTATCCATGCGTGTGTCCAGTTTGATTCCTGCGCGTGGGTCGATTTCGAGGCTCGCATCGCTGTGGTTGCGATCACGGCGTGGACGGTCAACTCCCTTGCACATGCGAAAAAACCGCACGTTTCCAGGCAAGGGGGGCTACCTGTCATCAGGAAGGGTCCGCACACACGTTTTTTCTCGGAGGAAGCCGCCAGGCCTTGCAGGTGGAGGGCACGATGCTGCCTGAGTCCGGTGCGGATCGACCCAAGGCACAGGCTGGATCGGATATCCCCCCCTTTTGCAAAGAGGGGCAGGGGGATTTAAAAGAAGTATACATCCGATTTATTTGTGAAATCCCCCTCAAGCCCCCCTTTTTCAAAGGGGGACTTGAGGGTTCGAATCACCCGACGTGTTTCAGGATTTCCGGATGGAAACCAAATAGCCGTTGACTGTAGATATGGTTATTTTATTGGGCGGATATCGGGCGGTTCCCGTTTTCGACAACGACTCGCGTCCCGAATTCCCCGATTACCCTGGGGGGGGCGGCCCCGATCAGCGTGTCCATTTTATTCTCCTGAGAGGCATCGAAAACCAGGGCGACCTTTTCGCCGGAATTCCACAATTTCAAGAATTCCCGCCTGCCAAGAAACCTTTTGTCCCTGGTGTTCACGGCGGGGTCGCGCAGATGGGGGTTTTTGAGGATATAGACCTTTTTGCCGCTGTAATAGACCATGCCGCTCACCCACTGGTATTCATGCGGTTCGCGAATCACAACCGCCTGGACAGGGCCGGCTTTTTTCAAAATTTTCACGATGGGGTAGCTGGACTCGAAGGGCACCATCAATTGGAAGCCCCAATTAGCCATTATGAAGATGGGGACCATGATGGCGGTCATGATGGCAAAAGCCAGCCCGGGACGAGCTTTTAGCATGGCGAGTGCGGCGCCGAACACAAAGATCGAGGCACCTCCCGAGACCACTACTGTCGGAATGCGCATGCGCTGCACGACGGCGATCTGCGTCGAAACGCCCGACCAGCCGGAATAGGGCCACCAGGCCTCCAAAAACCGGAAAATCTCTTCCTTGGCAGGGCCAAGGATCACCCAGGCCGCCACTGCGCTTACGAGGAGCAAAACGCCGACCAGCGCCAGGGCTGCCGACATGTAGCGACGCCGGGCGCCGTTTTCCTCTTGAAGTCCCTCGTCCCACAGCTTTCCTATGAGGAGCGCAAACGCTGGAACCGCGGGGAGCGAGTAGTATTCGAGGCGGCTGCGCGAGGCGGTAAAAAGCCCGAGGATGAATAAAAACCAGATGCAGACGAGCAGATCGCTCGACTCGATCCAACGGGTTTGACCGATACGGCGAAATCCCCGTAACACGGCCTGGGGCAAAAGCCCCATCCACGGGAAGGTCCACAGAACGGTAAAAACAAGGAAAAGAGGCGCCGAGAGAAACTCATCTCGTGGCCAGCGATCTCCCAGAAACCGTTGAAAGTTTTCCCGGACGAAATAACAGAAAAGAAAGTGGGGGTTGGCCCTTGCCGCAAGGATATGCCAGGGAAGAACTATGGCGGCCGTCACAAAGAGGCCGCCAAGGGTCGACACACACAGAAAGCTTCTCCACCTGCCGGTCAGGATTGCATGGATGCCTATGATTGCAATGGGAAGCCCGAAGCCGTACAACGACTTCGTAAGACCCGCCAGACCAAAGCATGCAAACATGACCATCAGCCACACGCCCCCGTGGCTGTTTTCTTCGATGATGGCCTTGATGTAGGCCAGAATCGCCAGGGAGGTCCAGAAAAAGAGCAGAACATCCGCGCTGACGGCGATCACCCGGCAGTAGAGATAGGGCCCCATACAGGCGCTGAACACCAGCGCGCTCAACCACCCCGCGCGTTTTCCGTAAAGTGAAGTTCCGATGCCCCCGACGACCAGGATGGTAAGAGAGGCGAAAAGGACGGGCCAGATACGCGCCGAGGCATCGGTTTTGCCGAGCACCCGCAAACTGAGGGCGTTTAGCCAATAGATCAGGGGGGGCTTATCGAAATGGGCGACCCCATCCAGCCGCGGGGTAACATAGTCGCCCGAATGCAGCATTTCGGCCGCAATCTGCGGATACATCGCGTCATTATCGTTCAGCGCCAGGCTCCTTACCCCGATCAGGTAAAAAGGAAGGCTGATAAGGAAGATCCACACGAGAGGATGGCGCAACACCGCCAGGTAACGATCTGCTGACGAAGACAATCGTTGCGGAGAATATTCCGCTTCCACAGAAACTTGTTTTAAAACCGTACTATCCTGTAACACGTACTATCCTGCCTTACCCGGATAAATCAGACTACCCGACTGGTTCGATCCTGCCCGCAAAAAACCGAACGTAAGCAAACAAGGAAGGTAATTATCATAAACGAATCCTGGAGGTCAACCGGCATATTGGTCCGCCCACCTCCTCCAGGCGCCCTTCCCGATCACAGTTGCTTCAGCTTGAATCGCTGCAGCTTGCCGGTTTCGGTGCGAGGCAAAGCCTCCAAAAACGCCACGGCTCTCGGGTACTTGTATGGGGCGGCCTTTTGTTTGACGAAATCCTGAAGGGTTTTTACCATCTCCTCCCCGCCGCTATACCCCGGACGCAACACGACAAACGCCTTGATCACCTGGCCGCGGTCGGGGTCCGGCGAGCCGATGACCCCACACTCGGCGACCGCCGGGTGTTCGAGCAGCACCTCTTCGACCTCCGGTCCGGACACGTTGTAGCCCGAGGTTACGATCAGGTCGTCGACCCTTGAGTGGTAGTACAAATAGCCGTCCTCATCCTGGTGATAGGCATCGCCGGTGATGTTCCAGCCGTCTTGAACAAAGGATTTTTGCCGTTCATCCGCCAGATAGCGGCAGCCTGTAGGGCCTTTTACCGCCAACTTTCCCGTTTCCCCTACCGGTACGGGACGCATGAGGTCATCGACGATCATTCCCCGGTAGCCGGGCAAAAACTTGCCCAAGGCACCCTCCCGGTAATCCTCCGGGCCGGAGGCGACGTAGATGTGAATCATTTCGGTGCCCCCAATCCCGTCGTGGATCTGGATGCCGGTTGCCGCCCTCCATTTGCTGCGGGTATCTACCGGGAGCGCTTCGCCGGCCGAGACGCACTTTCTGAGACATTCGATGTCGTATTGCGAGGCTAAACCGCTCATTTGACGATAGCCGGTAGGAGAGGTAAAGCAGATTGTAGCGCGGTACTGCTCGATGGCCTGGATCAAAACCGGGGGTGTGAGTTTTTCCAGGAGCACCGTGGCCGCTCTTGCCCAGAGGGGAAAGCAGAGCAACCCTCCCAGACCGAAGGTGAACGCAAGGGGCGGGGTGCCGATGAAAACATCGTCCTGTTCAGGTTTTAACCAGTAGCCGCAGACGACTTCACACTGCGCGAGCACGTCCCGGTGAAAATGGATGCACCCCTTGGGAACTCCCGTGGTCCCGGAGGTGAAGGCTATCAGGGCGGGATCTTCGGCGGCGGTATCGACGGCGGTAAAGTCGGCGGGCTTGCCGGAAAGTCTCCTTTCGAAGGCGCTCTCGCCAAAAGCAACCACGTGGGTCAGTTCCGGGCATTCGGAACGCGCAAGCTCGAGTTCTTCCATCAGGGACGCCTCGCAAAGAGCGTGGGTGACCCTGGCCAGGCGAATGAACTGTTTCAATTCCTTGGCCCGCAGAAGCGGCATCGAGCCGACTACGACCCCGCCGGCCTTCCACACCGCAAGCCAGCCGGCGGCAAACCAGGGCGTGTTGGCGCCCCGCAGCAGCACCCGGTTTCCGGGAACCAGCCCCATGTCTTCGGTCAACACGTGGGCCAATCGGTTTACATGAGACTGCAGATCACGGTACGTCCACCGAATGTCTTTCCCGATCACCGCCGGACGCTCCCCCGCCCCCTCGGCAACCGGCTTGTCCAGAAGCGCGGCCGCCGCGTTCAACCGCTCGGGGAACTGCAGTTCGGTGGTTTCGAAAACGAAGTCCGGCAACAACTCCGGGGCCGGGAGGTTTTCACGAACGAAACTGTCTACGTGTGCAGTGTACTTCATGGCGCCTCCTCTCCAGGGTACGGGTTCCAAGTCGAGGTCAATCTTGGCTCAAACACCGTCTTTTTGCAACGATGTTGTCACCTTGAACCAGTTATTCCCGGGACTCGGCGCCATCTGCACTCACTGGAGAAAAGGAGCAAGCAGCAGGCCTCCGTTCACCTGGTTGGCGTTGAGGCCGCAAGTGAGCTTCAAGGGCGAGTGGTTCCCGAGATTTCGGGCGAAAATATCCTTGTAACTTCCGACGGCCTCTAAAACACGCCGCTGCCATCCCCCGCCGAGTCCCAGTTCGGGAGCGACGACCGGCATCGCTCCGGCCCCGGAATTACTCCACCTGGTCTCAGGCCGCTCCGCGCTGATCAGCGTATCGACTGTCCACGCAACTATTGCCGACCATTGTGCATCCGTTACGCCCGTTGCGGCCATCACCGGGTAAGTGGAAAGAGACTCAGGCAGGATGCGGCTCGTGATGTGGTTTATTCCCCCGTTCAGACGGGCAGCGGCCAGATAGGTGATTTCTCCGGCGAGAGCGTGGCAGTCTTGCGCCCGGTAGGTATCGACCATTTCCCCGTGCTCGGAGAAGGCGCGGTGGAAAAACTGCTTGTGAAGCCCGGCGAAGTACGCATTGAGGCTCTGTTCCACCGGACTTCCGATCATATAACAGATACTGTCACCGGCCAGATCTGCCACGTGGCGTACGGCCGATTTGGAAGGCACCATAACATTCTGCGACTCGACAAACACGGTGGGGCCGGGCAGCACCTTGCCCGCCAGATTGTGTCGGACGATCTCCGAACCCGTCAGAAAGGAGATATCGTCCGTTTGGTTTCGCACGGCGTCGAAACCTTTGTGGGTCTTCCCATAAACATGAAACTCGATTTGATCCGGCGCACCCAGAACTGCATCGGCCACCGCGCGGCAAAAATCGACTTCAAGACCTTTGAAGTGGCCGTGGCCGTCGGGAAAAGCCAGGCCGGGGCGCTCGACTCCGCCGCAGCGCACTACTCCGCGCGCCTTCACACGATTTAGAACGGAACCCGCCATGGCGGTCGAGATCGAACAGCACGCAAAAAGCAAGGCCAGTAGAAACGACAAAAAGCGCATAGTTCCTCCAGAGACTATCCTTATGGAGCGGTTACAGAATACCGGAAAAAAATCGGGGCACCCCTGAGACGGAGCACCCCCCTGCTTTACTGCCCCTTAGCCGGTTTTAATAGGTTCTGGCATCCGGATAGGTAGTAGTCGGAAAGGTGCTCGGCAGCGGATTGAAGCCGTCGGGAATCTTGTTTACGATTCCCAACTGCACATCTTCAGGAACGATTCCGATATCCTGGCAGCCATTGCCGCCGTATTGCGGAAAGGTGTCCACAACAGATTCCGGAATCATCGCAAACGACGCCGGAAGCGGCCGGGCTCGACCGCTCAGACGTTCCGGATCGAAGCCCGACAGGAGGCTGCCGGATATGGGCGACTCAATGTCGTCCGGCCCCAGGTGAGTCTGTTTGAACCCGGCGGGAGCAAATCCGTTAAAATAGGCCGAATTGCCGTTTTTGAGCGCCTGCGCTTCGTCGGGAAGGCTGGCAAGGGCAGGCAATCCAAAGATGTAGTTGATGGTTTCGATAACCGAGTTGTGATCGCCTTCGACATGCGAAACGGCGTGCGTCCTCGCGTAAGGCGAGATAAGGATGAGCGGAACGCGGGAGCCGCGGGCGAGCAACCCGTTGGGACCGTAGGAGAGGATGCGCGGCGGCACGTGGTCCCACTCCCCGTCGGTTTCATCATAGGTGATTATGATAGCGCACTGGCTCCAGATTTTCGGGTTCGACGCCACTGCGTTGATAACACGCGCATCCAACGCCTCGCTGAGTTGCCTGTCCGTATAACCCGGATGATCGTCATCGCCCGCTTTAGAGGCATCAATGACCGCGACTTCATCGGCCGGGGTCTTCGGATCGGTGATTACCGGTTTTGCCCCGATAAGATTTTTATATCCACCGCGAATGTAGAACACTCCTCCGTCAGGCAGGGAGTTATTCGCCATGTCGTTAAAGAAGTCCGTCAGCCCGTGCATGCCTGCGCTGATACCGGGGGTATTGGAGATGTAGCAGAAATACTGGGCGCCGTTGTGGTGGCTTACATAAGAAACATGCGAGGCCACCTCGTTCGTATCGGTCGATTCCAGATCGTAGCCTTCCTGGAACCAGCCCCAATTTACCGGCTTTGAGGCAAATTTTTGAATGTAGGGGATATCCTGCTGAATGTCGGCGGTGTCGGCGGAATAATTCGGGTCAAGTGAGAGAACATTGAAGACGTCTTTCCCCTGGAAAGTGAGCGGCAGACTGGCAAAGGTGAGGCTCATGGCGATGTTGCCATTGCCGTAATTCTCGCTCGGGCTGTTCGGCTGCCGAACATAGGGAGGGTTCCCGCTCGTATTGCCCGCCGTCGTGTCAAACTGCGAGCCCCAGAAGGGCTGGTAATCGCTTGTGATCGGAGGCCCGTTCAACGTTCCACTGTTTGCGCCTACCGTTACCGGCTGCCCCTTGGCACTGTCCGGATGCTTGACCCACTGGGTCTGGCCGACCTGTCCCGAGATCATCGCTATCGCATTCGGGGTGGAGGGTCCGTCCTCGGTTGCGAAGATATTGTCGAATATCGTGAAACGGCTGGCATACTGCCAGAAAAACGGAATGGTATCGCAGTCGATGTGCGACATGACAAGACGGGCAAACTGCGTGCCTTCTTCCTCTTTGGCGGCGGTGGGGGTGCCGGAGGTACCCGCGAACCGCTGGTATTCGCGTTTGGAGTACCCGTCCATCAGAGGAACGCCGTTTTGCACATCATACTTTGCAATCATGCCCGTGTTCGAATGGTCCACGCTGTCCATAACGCTCGAATTCTGTCCGGGGCCGAGCCGAAACGGCTGGACCGTCACCGTTGCGCCGCTGACATTGTCAGTGTAAGTCTGGTAGAAGCCGGGAGTATCTTTGGCCGGACGACGCCGCCCGTTGGCGTCCGCATAGATGCCGTTTACACCCGGAAATGTGCCGAACTCGTTATCGAACGAATGATTCTCATTGAAAATAATAAAAACATATTTGATCTTTTTGCGTAGTAAAGACACCAGTTCCGAGCGCGGCATTTCGGGTTCTCTGGCCGGATCGATAAAGTATCTCGCCTCTTGGCCACTTACGTTCGGCTGAGCCGTAACTTCCTGTGCACGTTGCCTCTTGCACCGATGCTGCAGCCGCCCGCATTCCTGATTGTTCGACGCCCCGGCCCACGCAGCCGGGGCCAGGGGGAACTGCAGCAGCGAAGCCGAAACAGCAAGCGCCGTGATTGCTTTTTTAACCCTCATCGGACATCTCCTCTGGTAAAGAATATAATAGCAACTCTATCCTCTTCTCTGGTCGGTCGAATGCCTTTTTGCGTATGAGCTTTGTTTTCCCCAAGCCCGAGGGGCTTCGCCCGGTTCGGACGCCCCGGACCACCACCTCCTTTCCCCTTTTCCTGCGCAGTCCCGAAAAAAGGACAAGCTCCAGGCACGCAGTTGTGAGAGCCAGTGTTTTTCAGTCGCTGATTAGAACGCGGAAAAAAATGCCGGCCGAATCCCCCTTGAGGTCCCCTTTAGGGATTCGATCCGGATAAGATTGCAAAAGACTGTATCGATAGCTTGTTACGTTCGTATGGAGCTCAGGTGAAAAGATGATGAACAATGCAGGGCGGCAGGGAGGTCGATTGCCGAGAACTTCATTCGGCGGATGCTCGTCCGGAAGGCATAACAGGGAGGTCGTGGAAGTTTCCGACGATCTGAAGCTCTCGGTCCTCCTGATTGCGACGTCACCCCACCTGCGAGGTGCAGTGAGGACAGCGGCTGGCCTTGACAGGAATCAAGCTCAAACAGAAAGGACATTCCCTGGAGGTGGGTTCGGTCGACTCGGGCTCTTTTCGTTTCATGCCGTTGATCGCTTTGACCAGCAAAAATACGGAGAAACCAACGATCAAAAAGCTGATGACCGTGTTGATGAAAAACCCGTAGTTTAGCGTTACGGCCCCGGCGGCCTTTGCTGCGGCAAGTGATCCGTAGGGGCCGGGAGCTTTTGCCCCTTGCTTGAGCGTGACGAAAAAGTTGGAAAAATCGACATTTCCCAGGAGCAATCCGATGGGAGGCATCAGGACATCGGCCACAAACGATTTGACAATGGTTCCAAAGGCCGCCCCAATGACTATGCCCACAGCCATGTCCACCACGTTGCCACGCATTGCGAATTCTTTGAAATCCTTGAACATCGGCCGCACCCCTGTTTCTTTTCAAAGGTCCCGACTCTTCGCCATTCCACCATGACACTCAATCATGGATCGCATAATGCATGATCTTCGCGCTGCTCGGCAACTCTATAATTGATTTCGGCCCGAAACCTGTTGCTGTGCTATCCGGGGTTTCCCGGATGAAGACGAAAACACTTGAGGGAGAGGAATGTTCGGAAGTGTACCCCCCTCGGCAAAACTAAAGGCGCCGGAGGGGGTACATAACGAGTAGGTTTACCATCCAGGGGAATTTTTTACCCATGCCTGATGAGACGGCGTGTGCGAGGTCGGCGGTGTCATATCCAAGGGCAGATTCCAATAGGAGCAAGGAACCTGTTGAATAGACGTCGGGCAATAGGCGCATTGCGCCTGCGCACTGGTGGAAAAAAATCCCGCAACTAGAAACAACGCAAAAGCAAGCCCTAGAATCAATTTCTTGCTCATGATAAATCTCCTTACTCAATCCCAATTCCCAGTCGTGCTTGCTGTGAGAATTGTGGATGCTCTCTCCTTTTGGATAATCATTGTTTCCCCGGGGGTATCGTTTTTCACCACCACTGGGGGCATACCTGCAGCGTAGCATCCTGTCACTGCTTGTTCACGCCGCCTTTCTCTTCAAAATATTACAGATGCTTGTGTCACATTTAAGGATTAATCTATGATGTGTCAATACAGCCGCCTCCGGCCAAGGTCGGCCCGGTAAGTGGTCGGGAAGCAGGAGAAGCTTAGAAATGCTTACTCCAACAATGTTGCGCCCCTCCCCTCCCGACATCCTTACAGGATTGTGAGGTATCCCTTCTTTTTTGTAAGGTTTCTTCCCCTGGCGGACACCGGCCACCGCCTCCCGCTCCACTCCGAATAGTCCCTCAATTCAATAGCTTAGCCATAGCCTTCCGCAGATGGCACGCCTCCTGCTCTAGAGAAGAGCCACGCAACAACAGCATAAGACAGGAGGCGTCAATGAGAAAGATTGCCATTTACGGCAAGGGCGGTATCGGCAAATCGACCACCACGCAGAACACGGTGGCGGGGCTCGCGGAAATGGGCCGGACGGTAATGGTGGTGGGATGCGATCCGAAGGCGGACTCGACCCGGCTTCTTTTGGGGGGGCTCTCGCAAAGGACCGTTTTGGACACGCTTCGCACCGAAGGCGAAGACGTGGAGTTGGACGATATCCGAAAAGTCGGCTTCAGCAAGGCCATCTGTGTGGAGTCGGGAGGACCGGAACCGGGAGTCGGGTGTGCCGGGCGAGGGATCATCACCTCGATCAACCTGCTCGAACAGCTGGGGGCCTACGCGGACAGCCAGAAGCTCGACTACGTGTTCTACGACGTACTGGGAGATGTCGTGTGCGGCGGTTTCGCCATGCCCATTCGCGAGGGAAAGGCGCAGGAGATCTACATAGTCGTCTCGGGCGAGATGATGGCGATGTATGCGGCAAACAACATCTGCAAGGGAATCATGAAATTTGCCGAAGCGGGCGGCGTGCGCCTGGGAGGCCTCATCTGCAACAGCCGCAAGGTGGATAACGAGGCGGAGATGATCGCTGCCTTCGCAGACAAACTCGGGACCCAGATGATTCATTTCGTTCCACGCGACAACATGGTGCAGCGGGCGGAGATCAACCGCAAGACGGTAATCGAGTACGACCCGTCTCACTCGCAGGCAGACGAGTACAGAACGCTTGCCAAAAAGATCGAAGAAAACAAGATGCACGTGATTCCCAAACCCATGCACACAGACGATCTGGAAAAACTTCTGATCGATTATGGCCTGGCAGGATAGGAGGGGCGCCGAAATGATACTGATCAAATCAATCGTTAGACCGGAAAAGGTGGACAACGTGCTGGCGGCCCTCATGGAGGCCGGGTTTCCGGCGGTGACCAAAATATCGGTTGTGGGCCGGGGGAAACAGCGCGGAATAAAAATAGGGGAGATAACCTACGACGAGATCCCCAAGGAACTGCTTCTGACTGTCGTAAAGGATGCGGACCGCGACTTCGTGATCCGGACGGTCATCCGGGCCGCAAGAACCGGTGACAGGGGCGCATACGGCGACGGGAAGATCTTCGTCAGCCCGGTCGATGAGGTCTACACCATCAGTTCGGGCATCCGGGAATCGGCCGGAGGCGCGATCGAAGAGGTGAAGATATGAAAGAAGTTCTGGCGATCGTTCGCATGAATATGATGAACAAGACCAAGCGGGCGCTTCTGGAGTGCGGCATATCGTCGATGACGGCAAAAGACGTTTTGGGAAGGGGCAAGGGGCTCGTTGACACCTCGGTCCTGGAAGGGGTGGAGAAGGGCTACGAGGAGGCCGTCGCCCAGCTGGGACAGAGCCAGAGGCTGATCCCCAAAAGGATGCTCATCGTGGTAGTGCCCGATAAGCTGGTCTCCACCACGGTAAAGGCGATCATCGGCGCCAACCGCACGGGAAAATCGGGAGACGGAAAAATCTTCGTTCTGCCCGCGCTCGATTCGATCAGCGTGCGCACCGGAGAGACCGGGGCCGGAACGCTTGACGAGGGGTGATTTTCACTCCCTTTCACAGGAGAAATTGTATGGCAGCCGGCAGCACCAAGGCAAACCCCGGGGTCGAAGCAGTCGATCCCGCTGAACTGAGAGCCGAACTCGTTGCGAAATACCCGACCAAGGTAGGCCGTAAACGGGCCAAACAAATCATTGTAAACCGGACGGACGAATGCGGGGCGGTGCCCGAAATCGGAGCAAACGCAAGGACCATCCCCGGGATAATCACGCAGCGCGGCTGCAGTTATGCGGGCTGTAAGGGGGTGGTGCTCGGTCCCACGCGCGATATCATAAATCTCACGCACGGCCCCATCGGGTGCGGCTTCTACTCCTGGCTCACCAGGCGAAACCAGACCAGGCCCGAGGGACCTCAGGACGCAAATTTTATGACCTACTGCTTCTCAACCGACCTGCATGACGAAGACATCGTCTTCGGAGGCGAAAAGAAGCTGCGGCGGGCGATTCGCGAGGCCTACGAAATCTTTAAACCCAAGGCCCTCAGCATCTTCGCCACCTGCCCCGTAGGGCTTATCGGAGACGACATCCACACGGTCGCCCGCGAAATGAAAGAAGAACTGGGCATAAACATCTTCGCCTTCAGTTGCGAGGGCTACAAGGGAGTGAGCCAGTCGGCGGGCCATCACATCGCCAATAACGGCATCTTCACCCACGTGGTCGGCCTGGATGACACTGTGAAGCCGGGAAAGTTCAAGATCAACCTCCTCGGCGAGTACAACATCGGGGGCGATGCCTTCGAAATCGAGCGCATACTGGACAAGGCCGGAATCACCCTGGTATCTACCTTCAGCGGGAATTCCACCTATGACAGCTTTGCCAACTCGCACACCGCCGATCTCAACACCGTGATGTGCCATCGTTCGATCAACTACGTAGCCGAAATGATGGAGAAAAAGTATGGCATTCCCTGGATCAAGGTCAATTTCGTGGGGGCCGCTTCGACGGCGAAATCCCTTCGAAAAATCGCCAGCTATTTCGAAGACGAGGAACTGATCGAACGGGTGGAAAAGGTCATTGCCGAGGAACTGGTCGAGGTGGAAAAGGTAATACAGGAAATCAGGCCCCATTGTGAAGGCAAGCTCGCCATGCTCTTTGTGGGCGGCTCGCGCGCCCATCACTACCAGGACCTATTTGCGGAAATCGGGATGAAGACCGTTGCCGCCGGCTACGAATTCGCCCATCGCGACGACTACGAGGGACGCGGTGTTCTTCCCGACATCAAGATCGATGCCGACAGCCGAAACATCGAGGAACTAAAGGTCGGGCCCGATTCCGAGAGATTCAACCCCAGGAAATCGCCGGAGGCCCTCGAAAGGCTCGCGGCCGCGGGGTTCCGGTTCAAGGACTACGACGGCATGATGCCGGAGATGGAAAGCGGGACACTGGTGATCGACGATATCTCCCAGTACGAGACGGAGATGCTGATCGAAAAATATAAGCCGGCCATCTTCTGTGCGGGTATCAAGGAAAAGTTCGCCATCCAGAAGAAGGGCATCCCCATGAAGCAGCTCCACAGCTACGACTCCTCCGGACCCTACGCGGGGTTTCAGGGTGCGATCAACTTCTTTAGAGAAATCGACCGCATGGTCAACAGCAAGATCTGGAGCTACATGAAGGCGCCGTGGCACAAAGCCCCCGAGCTCACCGCCGCGTATGCCTGGGAATAAGAGCCAAACGGGAAGGATCGGTTTCATGCTGCTACGACACACGACAAAAGAGATAGTGGAACGAAAGGCGCTCACCGTAAATCCGGCGAAGACCTGTCAGCCGATCGGGGCGATGTACGCAGCCCTCGGCATTCACAACTGCCTGCCGCACAGCCACGGTTCGCA
>JBMFWU010000075.1:7307-25187 GCA_049964955.1 Syntrophobacteraceae bacterium | reverse complement strand
GTTCCGTGTCATTTAATCAGGAAAAATCAGTCCATTTAATTTGAAATCCAACACCTGTAATCCTGTCCAGTTTTTTTCTTTTGTTCTATAATCCTGTCAGTCGTTCCGAGGAATGCGTTTGAGGAGCTTTTCGCCCAGTTTTCTGAGTTCGGGGTCGGGCAGGCCTTTTATGAGGGATTGCTCTTCCGCGCTCAGTTTTTCGATCTGGGCCTTGGGCTTTTTGCGTACGATCAACCGCTTGGCCTTGATTTTTTCCAAATTTTTGTGGGCGGGATTGAGGACAGGCTCAGCCCCCAGGACCTCGCCGACCTTGATTACGACCTTTTCTACGAGCGGTTCGGCCCTGCCGGCATTGATCTTTTCAGCCAAAAGCTCTTTATACTGCTCGATGTGGTGTTTCCAGACCGAATCGTGGGCGACGATGACCAGCACCTTGTTTTTGAGCGATCCCGGGCTCGAGTAGCGCGCGACCTGTTCGCCCACAAGGTCCTTCCAGTCCCCGATCGGATTGGCCGCAAAGGCGGGGTGGCCTTCGAGAAAACCTCTGAGAAGCGGTCCGACCTTGATATCCGATCCGCGCTTCGACTGGCTCATCTCTGTCTGTCCACTCCCGCGGGAGTAAGGAGCCTTCTTTCCAGCCTCTCCAGAGCCGCCCCGAACTCTTTCATCTGCCGCTGCAGCATCTCCAGCATGCGAGTCGGATCTGAGCTCGTTGCCGGAAGCCTCGAGAGCAGCCTGTCGTAGAGGAACGCATCCAGACTGGAAAGATAGAGTTCCTCCAGATGCCTCAGAAAAACTGCGGCCAGTTGCAGAAAAAGAGCCACCCCGGCCGCCTGGATGAGGGGGAGCAGCAAGCTGAAGACGGGCTTTATCGTGCTGATAATCTGTTTTTGAATGGCCGGATCGAGCAGCGGCCCGGCGGCCCCTTTTTGAGCCATGAGGCCGAGGCCGTTGAATTGGGCGATCAGGAGCAACACCGTTTGCGCCAGCCCCAAAACCGGCAGTATCCACAGAAGGCAGCGGTAGGGGCCCCAGGATCCGTAGAGGATTCGCCAGTCGGCTTCCACGGCCCTGCGCTCTCCTTCGAACACGTTTTCCGAAGACACATTGCCGTGAAAACCCGACAGCGTCAGCCTCAGGCGTATGAAGGGATGCAGGACAAAGCTCGCAATGCTGTGTCTTATCCTGGCCTCCAGCGCCTGGACGGGCAAAAGTGAGTCCGTCCCCCGACCGACTGAGCCGCGCTCGGATGGCTCAAAACCCCGTATTTCCGACATGGTCAGCTGAAGCAGGTATCTACCGGCATATTGCACGGCGAGCCACAGGAGGCGCAGTACGAGAAAGATCACTCCCACCCGGATCAGGAAAAGGAGCGCACCGCTTACCATCGAGATATCGTCGCCCAAAACGTTTTGCCGGGAGCCCTCTTCCCCGGTCTGACCATCCTCGTCCGTCCCGGCCTTTTCCCTCCCGATCTTCAAGGGCGCCGCCGAAGTTATGTCGACCCCGTGAAGCCCTGTCCAGAAGTCGAGAGTTCCAATGCTCGCAAGCGAGGGGGTCCGCTGCGCAGAACTGGTGAAGCTGGGCAGAACACCGGCCAAAAAAAGGCACAGAAGGAAAAACGCCAGCCACCAGAGCCTGTGAAGTGCTTCATATCGCCTCAATCCGTAAGACATTCGATTACCTCACACCTGTAGACCCCGTTCACATCAAGTTCGCGTCTTCGCGCCTTCGCGTGAGAAAACTTTTCGTATCAGACTATACCACATTTTCAACCGGCTCCATCACGTGCTTTCCGCTTCTTTGCGAAGCGGGCCAATCCCCATCCTGCTTTCCACGGCGCCGTCGAGCATGCGGTCAAGGCCGCCTCGCTCCTCCGGGGAAAAGCCGAAGGAATCCCGCCAGACATCGTCGCTTTCCATGCACAGATAGGCGCACAGCTCCGGGTCGGCCCGCCGGATTCGGTCGATTATAAAGGAATAGAACTCGGCACGTATATCCCTGAAATAGCGCATTTTTCCGTCCAGACCCCGGATGAACTCCCCGTAGACGATTCGGCTCGCAGGATGCCGCGTCCGGATGATCGGCTTCAAATCGGGCATGAAGCGAAGGGCCCCGAGACTGATCCAGACGATCCGGGCAGGGTCGATCCTCTCGAAAAGGCGCTCCAGGGTTTTTGCGTACCCGGATTTCCATCCCGGATAATCGATGATCGGATCGAAGTGGAAGGCGAGAAAATACCCCTCCTCAGCACACGCGCGCGCCGCATCGAGCCTCTCGGAAATCGTGGCCGAAAAAGGCTCCTCGCGGTTTCGCACCTCGTCGGGATTGAGCGACCAGGCAACGATCGTATGCCCCCCGTGATCGAGCCCTTTGAGGTTGCCAATGAAATCGGTCTTCGTCTTGAGTTCGAGAACCGCATTGGGAGTGTTCGCAAAATAGGGAACGAGCATCCGGGAAATCCCCGTAAAGGGATCGAGCAGAAGCGAATCGGTGAACTCGCCCGTTCCTATCCTGTGAATGCGAGAGGGGTTTTCGGAAAGAAAGCCGGAAAGCTCTCCCCACATTTCCTCGAGGTTTCCGAACAACCTGAGGTTTGGCTGATTGAGATAGGCCTGCAGGATGCAATAGGTGCAGTCGATAGAACACTGTGTCCCCAAATGGAGGATTTTATACCCGCAGCAGTGATAGCGGCGCGTGCCGGGGCAGGATTTGAGAAACTTCCCCCGAAAATCGACCACCTCGAGAACGTCGGGGGAGCGCCTGGACGCATCCTGGAGTCTTTCGACGATCTCGAAAGAAGCACCGGGCAAATTTTTACGAAGAGAAACCGCAAGGGCGCCATCGGCAACCGCGGACTCGAGGAGTATTTTCTTAGGGGTGCGAATTTTCATCGTTTTTCAAAAATCGAGTCGAGCCGGTCCGACTCCACCAAAGGCCTAACCTCGCGAAACATCTTTCGTAGCTCTTCGGGGCGGCCAAAACTCAGCTCCATGTGGAATCCCCCGCCCTCGAAACTCTCGGGGGGAACGATCCGCACGCCGTGGGGCAGCCCGAGAGCCTCCAGCACGTGCTCAAACCGTTTCCGCCTCGAACTGAGCCGGGGGTTGCGCAATTCGGCAAAGAACTCCCTCACGGCCGCCGTCTTCTCGCGGTGGTTTAGTTCCTCGTTTGCAACTATTCCCCGAACGCGCTCCATGGCGAGTACGGCTGCGCGCGTTTTCTCCTCCCGGAGAGCTATTTCGGTGACCCGCTCGATTATTTCCACCTGTATGCTCGCGCTGCACCGCAGCGTCCGCAAAAGCGACAAAATCGACCCCGAACTTTCCGGGTCCCAGTCTGCAACCTCCATTGCGGCACGCTCGCAAATTTCGCCCGCGGCAAGAGGCTCAAGCATCTCACGCCCTCTTTGAGACACCAGCACCCACTTGCGCAAACTCTCCGGGCTGCCGGCAACCTTGAGGCTCGATAGAAACATTCCCGGGATTTCCCCCGGACCGAAAAACCCAGCCAGAACAGCTACGATTTGCGCTTTTTCCGCAGGGTTCATTTCGCCTTCGAAAATTTTCTTCTCGATCCTTCTGGTCAAAAGCTCGCGGGGTTCGCAGGCGGCAAAAACGCGGCAGTCAAGACCGCGTATCCCGTTTTCCTTCGCCCAGCGAAGCCTCGAAAATCCATCGACCACAGCATAGCCGCCCGGTTTTTCGAAGAGCCACAAAGGATCGAGAATTCCAAAGCGACCGAGCGATTCCTGAAGACGCACCGAGCCGGTAAATTTTCGGATCTCGAAAGTAGTGTCGCCCGGGTCGATTTCGGCCAGGGCGACAAGGCGCAAATCAACTTCAGTCAATAGTTTCTCCCGAAAGGCGCCGCAGGGCCTCAAGGTAGCGCGCGCGGGTGTTTACAACAACTTCCCGGGGAAGCTGCGGGGCGGGGTCGCTCTTTTTCCAGCCGCTCGATTTCAGGTAGTCGCGCAGAAACTGCTTGTCAAAACTCTCCGGGCTCCCGCCGGGACGGTAGCGGTCTGCAGGCCAGAAGCGGCTCGAATCGGGCGTTAGCACCTCGTCGATGAGTGTGAGTTTTCCGGAAACGATTCCGAACTCGAACTTTGTATCGGCAAGGATTATCCCCCGCTCGCGGGCGTATTCCCGGGCCTTGCGGTAGAGGGCAACCGCCGCCCCCTTTACGCGTTCGGCGACATCGGTGCCCACGACTTCGCACATCTTTTCGAAGCTGATGTTCTCGTCATGTTCGCCCAGGGCGGCCTTGGTGGAGGGAGTAAAGAGCGGCTCGGGCAATTCCTGGGCCTCGATAAGCCCAGCCGGCAGCGGAATCCCGCAAAGTTTTCCGCTCCCCTTGTAATCTTCCCATCCGGAGCCCGCAAGATAGCCTCTCACGATACACTCGACGGGGAGCGGTTGAGCCTTTTTTACCCACATCGTCCGTCCTTCGAGCTGAGGGCCGAAGGGGCGGCAAACCTCGGGAAACTGGCGCCAGTCGGTGCTTATGAGGTGGTTTTCGATAACGTCTCCAAGGTAGCGCAGCCAAAATTCGGTAATCCTGGTCAGGATGACACCCTTATCGGGAATCGGATCGGGCATTATCACATCGAAGGCGGATATCCGGTCGGTAGCCACTATGAGCAAAGAATCGCCGAGATCGTAGATATCTCTCACCTTCCCGCGCGATAGTAGATTCAATCCGGGAAAATTCGTTTCAAATATCGGTGTTTCAAGCATCTTTTCTCCTCGCAGGTCTTACTATATATACAAACCTAGAATACATTGGCCACGGGGGGGCGATTAACGCCCGAAGGGATTCATCCGATGCAAACGATACCCAAATGCCTTCTGCTTCCAATCGACGGCACCGACGAGTCTCTTCGGCCCGCCAGATTCCTTTCCCGCCTCTACCCCCCGGCGGAAGTAAAACTCATCCTCAGCTATTTCTCAACGCCTCCCCCGCCCGCGTACACCAACGACTTTGGAGCCTCCCGAGAGATGCTGGTCAGAAAATGGCACTTCTTCGACCAGCTCAAGCGTGAGGAGCGCACCATTTTCGACCATGCCCTGGAAGTTCTGACCGGACAGGGTTTTTCCAAAGAATCGATACAGGAATACGTCGAGCCGAAGGGAATGGGCGTGTCCAAACAGGCATGTCTTCTCGGCGATATCAGGAAGGTCGATGCCATTGTTGTCCAAAAGCATGTCAGAAGCCGCCTCGAGAACCTGATGGGGCTGGATTCCGCCTCGGCGCTCGTGCAGCAGTGCCCTGAGTGCCCCGTCTGGCTCACCGACGGTGAAATCGATTCCAAAAAAGCCGCGCTATACATCATCGAGGAGGAAGCCTCGCTGCGCATCGCTGACCACGCAGGCTACATGCTCTCGGACACTGACGTCGATGTGGTCCTCATCAGCCCGGGCGAAAAAGTCACCCATCCCGTTTCCTGCCGGCCCTCGGAAGCCCTGCCGTGGCTTGCGGGCCACGCTGGAGAGCTCCAGATCACCTGCCTTTTGCGGGCATCCCAGATACTCTCCGATTACGGAATCGCAGAAGACAGGCTCCAGATAACTCTGGTCCCCCACAAAGGCCACAGCCTGACGCAGGTCCTTTCCTGGTGCGCCTCAAGCGGGATAGGAATCCTGGGGCTCGGGCGCGGACGCCCGGAGGGAATCCTGGGTGTTTCGAAAACCTCGGAGGCCGCAAAAATCGCCTCCGACTTCCACAACATGGCCGTGTGGGTTGCGTAAAGAATTCCACCGCAGCATTTCATGTTCCCGCGCGACACCCGGAAACCGCGAAAAGACTCGGAAGGGGGTTTTCTTCCTGCTTCCCGCTCCTCGCTTCCCGCTTCTTTTCTACGCTCCGCCCTTCCTCGCCCCGGCGGGCCGAGGGGATTGTTTTTTCTGTCTTTTCGGCTTGCGGGCAACTTTCGGGGGCTCCGCAGACCGTTCGGGGGCGCTCTCCGGTGCGCACGCTTCAGCCCCTGCACGCCCGTTTGCCTTTTCGACAGGAGCCGCAGGCTTTTCGGCCGGGAGCACCGGTTTTGTCTCTCGATCCTTTTCGACCAGCCGCCCGGGGCCGGTGTTTCTCACCGCCCGAGTCGGGGCTTCCACGCGCCGTGGTTTCGGTGCCCGCAGCTCCTCATAGGCGATAAGAATCGGGCTCGCCACGAACACCGACGAATAGCTCCCCGTTATGACCCCGATCAGCATGGCGAAACAGAAATCATGGATCACGGTACCGCCGAACAGGAAAAGCATCAGGATGACAAAAAATACCGTCATGGAAGTCAAAATGGTTCGGCTAAGCGTCTGGTTTATCGCTCCGTTGATCATCTCGCTGAAATTGAGCTTTTTGTCCTTGTTGCGGTTTTCCCGGATCCGGTCGTAGACGATGATCGTATCGTTCAGCGAATAGCCCGAAAGAGTCAGCAACGCCGCAAAGACTTCGAGGGAAAATTCCTTGTTGAAAAGGGCGAATATCCCGATGGTTATCAGGATGTCGTGGACAAGCGAGAGGAGTGCCCCCAGCGCGTAGGGCAGCCGCAGGAACCAGCAGAGCGCAAGGGTCAGGAAAAGCGCCCCGCCGATCATGTAGAGGGCGTTGAGGTTGAGAGCGGAGATCCCATACGTCAACATTCCCATAACGAGCAACATCACAAGCCCGGATGACACCTTGGGCTCGAACCGCCAGGATATGTAGAGGGCGATGAACAGGAATGCATAGAATATGGCCTGCAGGGCCTTCTGCCGGAGGTCGTGGCCGACTTTTGGCCCGACCATCTCGACGCGCAGCACTTTCTGGCCGGGGCCATAGGTCTTGGTCAGGGCCTTGTGAACGACATCGGAAAGGCTCTTTAACTCCTCGTGAATCGTATCGGTGCGGATGAGATATTCATTTTCGCTCTTCGAGCCCACCTGCTGGATGTAGGCATGCGCTACGACACCCTCCAGGGCCTTCCTGATTTCGGTCGAATTGGTGGGTTTATCGAATTTGACCTGAATGAGCATGCCCCCGGCGAAATCCACCCCCATCCGCAGGCCTCCCCGGGCAAAAAGGGTGATCAGCCCCGCAAGGATGATCATGCCGGAAAGCAGGAAGGCCTTGTTTCGCCATGCGACGAAGTTGATATTGATATCCGGTTTTATGAATTGCATTCGCTTTCCTCGTAGTGTCCGCCTAGATGCTGAGTTCCTTCATGCGCCGTTCGTTTAGCAGGTAGTCGAAAATGACCCTGGTCACGAAAATTGCCGTAAACATGTTGGCAGCCAAGCCGAAAAAGAGAGTCACCGCGAATCCCTTTACCGGTCCGGTCCCGAATTCGTAGAGCACCAGGGCAGCGATGGCGCTGGTGACGTTGGCGTCCATAATGGTAATGGTCGCACGCTCGTAGCCCGTATCGATCGCCGCGCGCGGGGTTTTGCCCAGGCGCAACTCCTCCCGTATTCGTTCGTAGATCAGAACATTTGCATCGACGGCTATACCGATGGTAAGCGCTATACCGGCAATGCCCGGCAGGGTCAGTGTGGCGCCAAGGGCCGCCATAACGGCCAAAATAAGAATGACGTTCATAGCGAGGGCCAAGTCTGCGATCGCCCCCGAAAAGCGGTAATAGAAGATCATGAACAAGACGATGCCAAGGCCGCCGATGGCCGAGGCCAGAATGCCGTCCCGGATGGAGTCATGTCCCAGCGATGGGCCGACCGTGCTCTGCTCGAGGATCTTTACGGGCGCCGGCAGACTACCGGTGCGAAGCGCTATCGCAAGCACCTTGGCATCCTGGTCGGAGTAGGAACCCTCGATGACCGCCCGTCCGTCGGGGATGCGCTCCTTTATCACCGGGTCCGAATAAACGACCCCGTCGAGAACGATGGCAAGTTTTCTCCCGACGTTATCTCCCGTAATCCGTTCGAAGATCCTGCCGCCCTGCCGGTCGAAATTGAGCGCGATGGTCGCCTGCCCGAAGGAATTTCCCCCTCCGATCTCCACCTTGGCGTCGGTGATGTACTGCCCGGTAAGGAGAGTCTTGTCTTCGAGGGCAATCATGGACTGGGGTGCCGTGGCGTCGGAAGACCTCATCGGAAAGAGCTTGACGCCCGGAGGCAGATTATGCTCGTCGATCTGTTTTTGCGTGACGTTTTGGGCCACCAGCTTGAACTCGAGCACCGCGGTTTTGCCGATGAGGCTGATCGCCTGCTGCGGATCCTTTATTCCCGGAAGCTCGACCATGATACGGTCGGTTCCGGCTTCCCGCACGTCAGGCTCCCGCACGCCGAACTGGTCGATGCGGTTGCGAATCGTTTCGATCGCCTGTTGTACGGCCCGTGTGCGAAGATTTTTGATCGCCAGCGGGGTCATGGTCAGAAGCACTTTGGTGCCCTGCGCATCCGTCTGGGCGCTGGTCGAGTTCAGCATGGGAAATCCGCTGCGAATCGCCTCGCTGAAATCGTTCAACTGCGCGTTGGACGGCAGAACCGCTTCTATGTTCGACATTCCGGTGCGGGCAACGCTGGTGAATCCGATTTTTTTCGTGCGCAGCGAGTCTTTGATATCCTCGGCAAGAGTATCGGCCCTGTTTTCGATCGCCTTATTGGTCTGCACCTCGAGCACCAGGTGCATGCCCCCCTGGAGGTCCAGGCCCAGGTGAATCTTGCCCGGCAACACTTCCGACAAGCCGGGCAGCGGGCGAGACACAAAAGTGGGAAGGAGGCACAAAATCCCCCCAACCAGGATCACCACAGCGATAAGCGCACGCATTCCTATGCTTTTCAATTACCCCTCCAACTGACCGGGCGGTGGGACCGCCAGCCGCGCTTTCCAAGCCCGTGAGGGCCCCGGCAGAGTCCCGCGGGAACCGCCCGAAAGGTCATTTTGCAGTACTATGCCATTATTCTTCGGGCAATTCTTTGGGCGCCTCTCCAGCCGCTTCCTTCTCCGGTTTGGCAGCTTCCTTGTCCGACTTGGCCGCTGCCTTTTCCGGGGCAGGATCTTTGGAAACCAGCCCGCCGACGGCGCTCCGGTTGACCTTTACCCGAATTTTTTCCGCAACTTCCATGGTGATAACGGTTTGATCGAGGTTGGTTATTTTTCCGCGCAGTCCGCCGACTGTGAATATCATATCCCCCTTTTGCAGATCTGCCAGCATCCGGGTGTGTTCCTTTTGCCGTTTTTGCTGCGGGCGAATGAGAAGGAAGTAGAAGATCGCAAGCATTGCGACCAGAAGAATCATTGGATTGCCCAGAATTCCCGCCATTCCACCGCTTGCGCCTCCAGCAGCACCCTGTGCGAACGCTTCGGCGGCATTGGCTACTCCGATAAAAATCATCAGGTCCCTCCCGATATTTTAATTTTATTTCCCATTTTCCATGGGAATCCTACCTGTAGTCAAAGTGTGATAATTAACGATATTTTCGGCCAAAAGTCAATCCGCAACGGAAAAAATGTAACCTTCCCTAAACCATCTTTTTCTACTACATTGCCGGTTTACGCAACACCTTACAGGGAAAAAACTTATGGAAGAAGCCGAAAAGAATATACAAATGCAAATCGAGAAGGCCTCGCACCTTTTGTCCCGCCTTGGCGCGGCCTGCCTCCGGGTCCCCGAACTCGACGCGCTTCTGGAAAAGCTCCGCTGCCTGATCGAGAGGACCGACTCCCTTATGCTTGACTCCGGCGTGGTCGAAGCATGCTCCCGGTGCGCCCGCGTCACGGGAAGCTGTTGTTTCCCGGAAATGGGGCAGAGCTACACGGACGTGCAACTCTTAATAAACGGGCTTCTGGGGTGCAGCTTTCCCCGAGCCGCGCAATACCCGGGAGGCTGCTTTTTTGCGGGCGAAAAGGGATGCACGCTCAAGGCCCGCCACGCTTTCTGCCTCAACTATTTCTGCCCGGACCTGATGAACACTCCGGGAACGAAGACCGTTCTCGAAATCCAGCTCCAGGTAGGCGAGCAGCTGCTCGCCGGCTGGGAACTCGAATCCGCCCTCGGCAGATTTCTCACTTCGTACGCCATTCCAGCCCATTTATGACCGCATGGCAGCGGCAGCTGGTTGCGATCAGCCAGCCGCCCGGTTCGGCGCCGATCTCGGCAGCCAACCGGCAAAGGCTTCGGGCGGGATAGCCCCCAACCCCCGGGGCAAGCTGAAGGCTTCGTAGCACCCTCACTGAAACCCCCGGCACATCGATCCCACCCAGCACTTCAAAGAGGTTTCCGGGCCTCTTCTTGCCGGTGTGCGTGCACAGTTCATCCGGTTCGCTGCAGTGGTCCGGGCACAAAAAGGTGGCAAAGCTTGCGTAGAGCGTATCCGAAGATAATCGAAAGGGGTTCGGGACCTGCGCATCGACTTCCGGGGGAACCGGCAGCCGTTGCGGGTTCCCGGAGCGGGCCAGTTCGCTTAGCACCCACTCGAATGCCACGTGCACGGGCACCGACGGCACCAGCCACAGGTCATCTTCCAGTTCCGCCCTGCCAAGGCTTGCGATACACTCGCCCACCTCGCCTGCGATTTCGAGTTCCCGGCTGATTTCAGAGACTTTTCGGACATCGCTGTCGGTCACCGAAAGGGCCGCCTCGGGGAAACGAACCTTTAGCCTCACGGCAGCAAGCCTTCCGAAACGACCGGCCCCAAGCACCTTTATACGCCGGGGCGGGAAAATAGCGCCGAATAGATCTTCGGCTGCATGGGGGCTCTTTGTCATCTTTTGTTTCCCTCGCCTGTGCGGTATAGTAATAAGGGTGAACTTCCTACCGGGATAATGAATTATGAGCAATATATTCGAAGCATTCAACAAGATTGCGGACAAAAAAATCCTCGAAGCCATGGATAGCGGCGAATTCGACGATTTGCCGGGCAAGGGAAAACCCCTCCGGCTCGAAGATGACAGGCACATTCCTGCCGACATCCGGCTTGCGCACAAAATCCTTAAAAACGCCGACTGCCTTCCGCCCGAACTCGAACTCAGAAAAGAAATTTTCACCGTCGAAGAACTGCTCGCCGGAGAAAAGGACGCGAAGGAAAAGTACCGGCAGATCAAAAGGCTGAACTACCTGGTCATGAAGCTCAACATGACCCGGCGCGGCTCGTTTTCTCTGGAGAAAAACCAGATCTACTACGAAAGACTCGTCGACAAGATGGGGAAGGAAAAAGAGGAGGCGAAAAAGTAAAAAGTGAGAAGGATTTTTACTTTTTACTTCCTGCTATAACCGGGCAGTTCGATGGAAGTGCAGGATTGGCCCGGGCCGCAGGTGCGGGTGGTCGCTGAGGGGCCGGCACTGCCCGAAGAACCCGAAGGTCCCATGGCATAATTGGTTTTGCTGATAATCCTCTCCAGATCTTCCCCGCCGCATGCGGAGCATTTCATCTCGATTTCCCGGCTTCCCGAAACAATGAATTCTTCCACGTTGCTGCAGCTCGTACACCTGAATTCGTAAATTGGCAATTTCGTAACCTCGAGCGGATAGAATGTTGAGATCCAAACGATCGGGATTGTAACAAAGGAAAGCAGCCCCGTCAATCGCTGCCCCGGTTTTTGCGAAAGGACCCACCCCAGAGACGCAGAGCACACAGAGGGGGCTGAGAGCAGGGATCAAGATCTCCAAAAGGCGGGGCTGCTATCGTTTGAATCCCAAACTCACTCGGCGCTCTCTGCGTCTCTGCGGTGGGT
This sequence comes from Syntrophobacteraceae bacterium, assembly GCA_049964955.1. Classification (GTDB taxonomy): domain Bacteria; phylum Desulfobacterota; class Syntrophobacteria; order Syntrophobacterales; family Syntrophobacteraceae; genus SbD1. The sequence continues at coordinate 13,520 of JBMFWU010000075.1, read as the reverse complement.
CCTTTTTTTGCCCGGGGCGTAATGCCCTCTGCCCCGGGCCAGTTGATTTTAGAAAAGAAGCCGAATGCCGAGGATCAACAGGCCAACGACTGCAATCCTTTTCACCATGAGAGGGCTGAGCTTCTTAGCGATCTTTGGTCCGATGAAGCCGGCCAGGATCGCTCCGGGAAACATTGCGAAAAAGAGCAGCAGGTCGAAATGTCCGAACTGAAAATGTCGGACGGTTCCCATGACCGTGTTGAAGAATATTGCCAGAAGCGAACTTCCGACGACCAGGTACATGGGAAGCCCGAGAACAACGGTTAGCAGCGGCACCATGAAGGGACCGCCCCCAAACCCGAACATCGATCCCAGAACCGCGATCAGAAAACCGCCGATGCATCCGATAACCAGATTGACCTTGAACGACTCGCCCCAAAATGAAACTTCCATATCGATCTCCTTAAAATAGCAAAAAGCTAAAGCAACTTTTCAGCGATTACGCGGGCTTTACCACCGCACCCTTTTTTGCCGCAGCGGCTTCCTGGGCCTTTTTCTGGAACTGCTGCAAGATGGCCTTTTCCTTCTTGTTCTTGGCCACGTAGGAGGGAGTGGTCTGCCAGGCCATCAGCCCCGCGAGAAAGATCAGTATGATCCCGAAGACGAACTTAAACTGGGATAGGGTGATAAGCTCTGTCAGTTCCGGGCCGATAAAGCCGCCAAGGAGCATGGCCAGGCCGATGGCGATGCCGAGCTTCCAGCTTATGAATTTGATCTTGGAATAGTTGTAGATGCCGCTCCCCTGAGAAAACAGAACGGTGGGCATGACGGTACCGGCAACGACCGCAGGGGGCAGAGGCCAGATGAGAACGAGGAGCGGATTGAGTATAAAGCCGCCTCCTGCGCCCATCAGCACGCCGAAAGTACATACGGCGAAGGAGAGAAGAAAGGGCCAGAAAAGGTTCATCGTCGTACCAGCCTGAGACAAGTAGACGTTAGGGAACGTAATATGATTTTCAAAGGAGAGCGTCTTGCTTTCTACTCCCCCGCTCACAGCCCGGACCTGGTAGGCGCCCCCGGGGGAGCCTTGCGGAACGGCTATACTGGCCGTGAATGCCCCATCGGGTTTGGTTTGCACAGTGGAGGCGAAAACAGCACCCGGGTGCCCGAACCTTTTTTTCAGGAGCTGCATGGCCCGGGCGGCGCTTTCGGAGGCGTTCATCGCCGGGAGCAGTTTCCCGCGCGAACCGATCACACTGCCGAGAACGCTTACATGGTACCGGGCGATGGGGATTGCAGCCGGCGCCTTGAAAGCACCCATAGCTCCAAAGCTCGCCAGGGCCTTCGAAAAACTCCACTTTTTCCCCTGCCCTTCCACGGCCTTCAGCGCTCCCTGCTTGTCCGCGGGAACCAGCAGCCTGTAATAGGCGGGCATCTCTTCTGTGCTGTAAAGGATGTAGGGGGTTTTCCCCGTCTTTTTATCCCTCTTGGTATCGAAAAAGTCCGCGCGAACCGTCCGCTTGCTCCAGACCTCGATGTATACGGGCGCTCCCGCCGGCGCCGTCCCGCTAACCTTTATGACGCCGGAATTGTTTACAACCCCCTTGTCCAGACTGATCTGCACGGACTGAGTCGGTTTTTGCGCCGGTGCGGCCGCAACTGCAGGGGCCGGCGCAACAGGTTGAGCAGCAAACGAACTGCCCGAAAAGAGCATCGGGATGCTGAGGCCCACAGCAACCCCAAGAAGAGCCATCTTTCTTTTCATTGATTTCCTCCCGGTAAAAAGTTGGTTTATGAATGCCAAAGGCCATGCGAACGAGCATGGAATATCCCGCGTACAAAGCACACGAACGCAGGACCGAAGAGTAATCCCCCACCGGCCAGCCTAGGAGAGCAACAGCCATGCCATGTGGTTCCTTGGCTTTGTCTCGACCCTCAAGCAGCGGCTTTGCTTTTCTTTTTCGAGATTTCGCGAGAAAAGAGGGCCTAAATAGTGTCCATCCGGAAACCCGGGAAAGCGTCGGTTGCTTCGAACCCGAGTCCCCCTTTGAAAAAGGGGGATCTAGGGGGATTTTTTTAATATATCAGCTATATACCCTTTAAAATCCCCCCCCGCCCCCCTTTAAAAAAGGGGGGGGAAAACCGGTCCGCTCCGTGGCCGATTGGGTTTCCGGATGGACAACCCGCCCGTTTGAGTATGCCCGGCGGGCGGGCGGCCCGCCTCCCGTTTGGGCTAGGCCACCCGGCCGGCGGTTCTACCGCCCCGCCAAATTTTATTTGCAGTGCAACACATTTATTGCATATACTTTGTGGCGGGGATAACGGGTTGGATGCAGAATGAAAAAAAGGGAATTTTCAAGACGGCTGGTAATTGGTGCGGGAGTTCCGGGTTATGTTTTGTGCTGTGCGCAAGCGGCGCTGGCCACGCAGGCCCACGGCGCTCCCGAAGGGTTATACGTCCACCAGATGGCTCACATTCTTTTCATCTTCTCTCTGGGCGTTTTAGTCTACTGGCTTCGAGAGCATAGCCTGACAAGGGAGCCCGGATGGCGCTATGTGCAATATGCGGCCTTTTTCCTGATACTCTGGAACATGGACGCGGTGTTGACCCATTACCTGGATAGCCATCTGGGGCTTTTCGCCACGATCGATGAAGGCGGGTGGCATGCCCGAATCCATTTGACGCACGGGACCGGCAGGCTGCTGCTGCTGCTCTATTATTTCGCCAAGCTCGATCATCTGCTTTGCGTGCCCGGGATCGTGTTTTTGTACGCAGGTCTGCGCCGACTTCTCCAGCAGGTGGAGCGCCCCTCATGAGCTTGCCCGTTTATCCGATATGGCTCTCCGATCTTATGGGCTCTGCGCTCATGATCCTGTTTTCGTTTCTGTGCGTGCGACTTGCCAGGAAGCTGCGGGACAGGGACCCCACCAACATCATATGGCTCTACCTTCTCTCGGTCTGTTACATGCTGGCGGCCTTTGCCATATCGCGCGGGGTTGGCCACATCGTAAAGCGCATTCTGCTCACCCTGCACTACGACTCCGCCTGGACACTCGTACGCCCCTACAGCGGCGCCTTCAACACGCTTACCTTTGTGTTCGCGGCCTCGGTCACCCTTTTTTTCAACCGTGTGTGGAAGATCTATCAGCAGATCCTTACGGACAAGCAGGCCATTCAGGAGGCGCACGAGCAGCTGCTTTTCCTGAACCAGAATCTGGAAACACTCGTCGCCGAGCGCACCAGGGATCTGGCTCTGTCCGAACGCGAGTACCGGCGCATCTTCGAGGTTTCCCGCGATATGATCGCACTGGTGCGAGACGATGGGGCACTTGTCACCCTTAATCCTTCGGGCATGGAGATGCTGGGCCTCTCCAGCAGCGATATTTCCTGCGGGGGATGTTTTTTCCAGGATTCCTTCGAAAAATCCGACGACTGGACGAGCCTGACGAAGGACCTCAAACAGTGGGGCTATCTAGCCGATCGGGAGGTTTCGATGAAACATGCCGACAAGAGCTGTTTTAACGCCCTCATAAGCGGCAGCGTGGAGGCCCCGACCAACGGGAGCCCGGAAATCTATCATTTCCTGGTGAAGGATATTTCCCAAAGAAAGGCGATGGAGCAGCAGATCCTTCAGGCGGACAAGCTCGCCTCCATAGGGCAGCTTGCCGCGGGAATCGCTCATGAAGTCAACAACCCCCTGGGCATTATCCTGGGCTACACGCAACTGCTCATTCGGTCGGAAAGCGAGGGATCGCAGAATCTCGAAGATCTCCGGATTATCGAGAAACACTCGCGGGCCTGCAAGACAATCGTGGAAAATCTTCTGAGCTTCTCCCGCAGAGCGCAGACAAAAATGACCACGTGCCGCATCAACGAAGTCATCGACGAAGTCGTGCGCGTAGTCGGGCATCATTTCGAGTTGGAAAGAATCACCATCGAAAAGCAATTCGACCCCCTGATTCCCGACTTGGCCATCGATGAAGCCAAGATGAAGCAGGTGTTCATGAATCTCATCATGAATGCCCGGCAGGCGATGAAGTCCGGAACGGTGCGAATCGAGACCCGGCGAGACCAAAGCGGCCGAAAGGCGATCATACGCGTGATCGATGAAGGCACAGGGATCGAGGCCAAACACATGACCCGGATTTTCGATCCGTTTTTCACCACCAAACCCACGGGAGAAGGCACCGGGCTCGGTCTTTCGGTGAGCTACGGCATCGTCAAGGACCACGGCGGCGAACTCCTGGTCGAAAGCGAGGTGGGAAAGGGTTCGGTTTTTACCGTTATACTTCCAGCGCAGAAAGGGGCGGAGAGTGGGGGGTGAAAACGTGGATTCGGGGAGCAAGGCAGACACGCTCCTGATCGTAGACGATGAGCCGGACATGGTGCGGCTTCTAAAACGCACCCTCGAACCCGATCTGGGCTGTGAGGCCAAAACGGCGCTCTCCGGGGAGGAAGCTCTCGCCGTTTTGGAAAAACACCCCATCGACCTCGTCCTGCTCGATGTCAAGATGCCGGGGATGGATGGGTTGGAGGCGCTCGAGCGCATTCGCCGCGCTCACCCCTGGCTGACGGTTGTCATGATGACGGCTCACGGCTCCATCGAACTGGCCGTAGAGGCCATCAAGATGGGCGCCTACGATTTTATCACCAAACCCTTCGACCATGAGGCCCTGGTGTGGCATCTCACCAAGGCACTGGAGAGAAGCCGGCTTCTTCGCCAAAACAGGGTCCTCCAGCAGCGCGTGCAGCAAAAGCAGGCCTTTCGCAACATAGTGGGCAAAAGTGTTAAAATGGAGCGGGTTTTTGAAGCCGTCCAGATGGTGGCGAAAACCGACGTCACGGTCCTTATCACCGGAGAGTCCGGAACGGGCAAGGACCTTTTGGCCAGGGCCATTCACGATTTGAGCGATCGTCAGGCAGAACAGTTCGTAGCGGTCAACTGCCCCGCCGTCCCGGAAAACATCCTGGAAAGCGAACTTTTCGGCTATAGGAAGGGCGCCTTCACCCACGCCGTGCAAAACAGGATCGGCTTGTTCCAGGAGGCGCACCGCGGGACACTATTTCTCGACGAAATAGGCGACATCAGCACGACCATTCAGACCAAGTTGCTGCGCGTTTTGCAGACAAAAGAGATAAAACCCCTCGGAGATACCAAGTCCATTCGGGTCGACGTTCGCCTCGTCGCCTCCACCAACAGGAACCTCCCCGAAAAGATCAAAAAGGGGGAGTTTCGCGAAGATCTCTTCTATCGTCTCAACGTTCTTCCCATTGAACTGCCCCCGCTCAGGGAGAGGCGCGAAGATATCTTTCTTCTGGTCCATCACTTCCTCGAAAAACACTGCCGCGAACTGAGGCGGTCTCCCAAAAAGATCTCCCCCATGCTCATGGAGCTTTTCTTCCGCTGGCCGTGGGACGGCAACGTGCGCGAACTCGAAAACATCATCATGCGCGGAGTCCTGCTTGCGCCCGGAGACGAGATCGGCGTGGAACACGTAGGCCTTGAGGGAAAACTCCCCGAAAGGCACTGCCTGGTGGAAAACACCGCTCACCTCCCCGAGTACCGGGAGGCCAAAGAAGAAGTCCTCAAAAGGTTTCACGAAAACTATCTCGAAAAAGTCCTCTCGGCGACCCAGGGCAATGTGACGCAAGCGGCACGCCTCTGCGGCCTGGAACGCCAGGGTCTCCAACAGGTCATGCGCCGCTACGGCATCCAGCCGGAAAAATATCGGGGAGATTCCGCGGAATCCTGACCTACTGACAACAGGTTCTTGCACCGCAATTACTTTATTGCACCTTCTCTTTTGACAAGATTTACGGGAGTACAGGATTTACAGGATTAGAAAAGACGAGGCTCTTTTGCCTTCCCGGACCGCTCCCGCCCGTCTCGACAGCCAAACCCATCCTGTTAATCCTGTAATCCTGTCTAAAGTTTTTAAAAGAAAGAACCTTGGACAGGATTACAGGATTTACAGGATTAGAAAAGACGAGGCTCTTTTGCCTTCCCGGACCGGTTCCCGCCCGCATCGACAGCCAAACCCATCCTGTTAATCCTGTAATCCTGTCTAAAGTTTTTAAAAGAAAGGACCTTGGACAGGATTACAGGATTTACAGGATTAAAAAAGAAGAGGCTCTATTGCCTTCCCGGACCGCCCCCCGCCAGGATCGACAGCCAAATCCATCCTGTTAATCCTGTAATCCTGTCTAAAGTTTTTAAAAGAAAGAACCTTGGA
>JBMFWU010000075.1:0-7207 GCA_049964955.1 Syntrophobacteraceae bacterium | reverse complement strand
CCATCCTGTTAATCCTGTAATCCTGTCTAAAGTTTTTAAAAGAAAGAACCTTGGACAGGATTACAGGATTTACAGGATTAGAAAAGACGAGGCTCTTTTGCCTTCCCGGACCGGCCCCCGCCTGGATCGACAGCCAAACCCATCCTGTTAATCCTGTCAAACTCCTCGTCTGGCTGGTATGGATATTGCTGGGTATCCTGTCCGAATCTATTCGGGAGAAAAGGAAGGTAGATGGGGCTCGTTGCCGTGCTGGACGACGAAAAGGATGCATGCCGTCTCTTGCAACGGGTTATCGGTGCGATGGGCCACGAGGTCCACGCCTTTACGGATCATCGGGATGCGTTGGAGTGGGTCCGGGGAAACAACCCGGACCTGGCGGTAATCGACATCAAACTGCGCAAGGCAAGCGGACTCGATGTACTTCAGGCGATCCGGCAGATGCTTTTTTCGACCAAGGTCATCATGATCACGGGATGCCCGACCGAGGAAGCCGTGGGGCAGGCGATGAAGATGGGGGTGGAGGACTGTTTATCGAAGCCTCTTGAGATAGCAGAGCTGGAAGAGCTTGTGGGAAGGGCGCTGGGGAAGCCGGCGCGATGAGATCGGAAGGACACTTTTTAGGGATTTCTCCGGGGAAAAATGAAACCACCAGGGATGAGGAGACTAGCAGAATGATCGACACCAAGATTTACATGGATGATGTGCAACTTGCCAAAGAGTTACTGGAAAATGCCGGAAATAACGGGGATCGGCTGAGCCACTCCGATATCGTCTTCGGGCTGAGGAATCTTCTCAAGATGAAGTACTATCCCGTTGCGGTGAAGTTTTTTTACAAGGAAGAAGAACTGGAAGAGTTCAAATCGAAAGCAAGTCCCAAAGTGGCGATGCGGCCCTACACCTTCTGCCATTTTGTGGCCGCCTCCCGGCAGCGGGGCGATATCCTGCTCGGGACCCAGGACAAACTGGGCTGCTCGAACGCCAAGTTCGTGTTCGGGTGGAAGGAACTCGACGAGGGGGAAATCAAAAGCCATCTGAAGTACACGAAAAACAGGGAACAGGCGGAGAAGTTCGTCAAGACCAAGAAGCGTCTTCCCCCGGGACTGCTCGCCTTTGCAACGGCGCCCCTGCACAAGAGCCCCTTTACCCCCGACCTGATCCACGGGATGTGCGACCCGCTCCAGTCCTATCATCTTGCCAACGACTGGTGCGCGGCCTTCGATACGCATCCGTTCGAAATGACCATGACCATGAATTCCTCGATCTGTCACGGCTGCGTGCAGTGTTATGTGACCGAAAAGCCAAACGTCACCCAGATGTGCAGCGGCAGCAAGACGGCGGGAAAAACCGAGCAGGGGGAAGTCAACTGGATTTGGCCCTACGAACAGATTGAGCCCACGTTCCACTGGACCCTGGAGCGCACCGTGCGCGATGGCGGGGTCTCCTATCCGCGCACCGGGGAGACTTACCCCGGCTTCGATATCTGCAAGCTCTGCACCTTCATCTCTTTTACGAAAGAAAAGGATAAGGAGAGCTGAGCGGATGCAGGAGAGACGAGGCGCCCTTTTTCGGGTCAGCCCTGCCCCGTCTCTCCTTTTTCAAACGATCAGTTTGCCTGCAGAAAACTCGCAAGGCTCGCGTCATCCTCGACGTTCAACACCTTAACGTTTCGATCGATCCTTCTCATAAGACCCCGCAAGACTTTCTTCGGCCCCACTTCCACGAAATGATCGAACCCCGCGCCGATCAATCGCTCCATCGACTGCCGCCAGAGAACGGAGCCGCAGATCTGGCGGCTAAGCTTTTCGGGTATCTCCGAGCCGCTCTCGGGAATTCGGCCATCGACGTTATTCACGACCGTGATTTGCGGATTTTTGAATTCGCATCCCCGAATGACCGGCTCGAATTTTTCGCGCGCATACTCCATACAGCGACTGTGCCAGGGACCGCTCACGTTCAGTTTCACGCACTTCCTCGCCCCGGCCTTCTCGCACATCGACGCCGCAGAGTTTACCTCCACTTCCGGTCCCGTGATGATGATCTGCTCGACGCAATTTACATTGGCGATCTCGGCCCCGGAGAGATGGCAAATCTCGCGGATTTTTTCCTCTTCCAGATCCATTATGGCCGCCATCCCGCCAGGCTCGACGATGGCCGCCTCCTGCATGAACTTTCCCCTGTTTTGAACGAGCTTCAAAGTGTCTTCAAGGCTCAACACACCCGCGGCGTAAAGAGCGCTGTACTCCCCGAGGCTGTGCCCGGCGGCGGCGGCCGGGTAGATCTCGTGGAGTCGCAACACGTTCAGGCACGCCAGGTTTACCACGGTCATCGCCGGCTGGACGTTTTCCGTCAAAACGAGCACCTCTTCGGGCCCCTCAAAACAGAGCTTCACAATGTCCATTTTCAGGATATCACCGGCATTGCCAAACAATTCCCGCACTTCGGAGTAGTTGTCGTAAAACTCGCGCCCCATCCCCACGTACTGGGAGCCCTGGCCGGGAAAAAGGAACACCCACTTCTTCATTCCAAGTCCTTTCGGTTAATGCTGGAGTGACCGGACAACCGAAAGCAGACAAAAATGCGCTTTTGGCTTCTCCGCTCGGTTCAAAAGCCCAGTTCCAATTCCCGCTTCTATTAATCTCCGAGCTGGAAGTCAAGACCAGAATGAAGCGCGCGCCCCTCCGGCAAACCGGGGGAATGCCCCGCGCCCTGCTCCCGAAAAAGAATTTTCCTGTATTCTACTTTCGTCCCGCTTCCGTTGGGCAGAATCACCGGTCCGACGTCCTGATGCTCTTGAAAGATTATGACCCCGCGGTGTTTGGCTGAACTCGGATGACCGTTGCCGGCCAAAGCCCGCGTGGGCAGAAGGGATGAGAGAAAAAGCTGCAAAATGACCAGAAGGAAGAGCATCCGTCCGGGTCGGGATAGTTTTGGAATGATTTGTTGTGAAATGTTCATAATCTGTCTCCTGGCAATAATATAAGACATGCTGCGGAAAGCACATGCCGCCAGGAGCGCCTGTTTCCTATTTCCTGCCTTCGTTCGGAAACGACCCGACAAACCTCACCGTGAGAATCTGCTTTGTCTCCGAATCGACCTTGACCCTGTCGTCCATTCTCATCCCGGCGACCCAGCATATCTTTTCCGTGTCGCAAAGAAGCGGGATGCTCCCACGCTCTTGTCTGGGGACCCTGCAGTCGGTAAAAAAATCCTGGAGCTTTTTCGTTCCATTCATCCCGAGCGGGCGAAACCGGTCTCCGGGTCTTCGAAATCGCAGGTGCAACGGCCACCGAAGTTTTTCCCGGTCCATACGGATGCACTCGCCACCCGATTCCGGAACGAACAAGGGTTCGCCGGAAAGCACCTCGAAGCGAACTCCGCCAAAATCATAGCTGCCCGGAACATCGAGAACGAGCGTCTGCTGCAACGACTCTTCCGGCGCGGTCGAAGACTTTTGCCGGATCACAAGCCTTCCCGCCCGCTCTACGGCTTCCACGTCCCGCGCAATATCTATCTTTTTTCCCCTCTTTGCCGAAGAAACCAGCTCGGCGAGGGGTTCTAGATGCACCAAACCTATGCCCGAAAGATTGCCCCTGACAGTTCTGATGCCAAACCGCAGGACTCGGCGCAAAAGAGCCGGATGAAGCCCCCGGAGGCGCTCGAAATCGAGCGCACACCATCCGATGTCTCTTTCCAGGCATAGATTCTCCCAGAGGCTTTGAACCCGGGGCCCCCACCAGGATTCTTCCTCTCTTGCCAGGTCGGCGCAGCGCGTGATGGTGCGCGAGATTTGCGGGGTAAAGGCCTCTTGCAGGAGCGGGAAAACCTTGAGGCGAAGAAAGTTTCTCTGGCAGGAAGGATCCAAATTGGTCGAATCGGTTCGAAACTCCCGGCCGCTTTCCCTAAGGTATTCGACAATCCGGGAGCGGGTTGCGAAAAGAAGCGGACGGATTATCCCCTCGTGCGTGGAAGGAGCCATGGCCTGAATGCCTGCCGGCCCCGTCCCCCGAAAAATCCGCAGAAGCACTTCCTCCGCCTGGTCGTCTGCGGTGTGGCCAAGAGCGATTTTTTCGGCTTTCAGCTCTGAAGCCGTCTGGAAAAAAAAAGACCGCCTGCACTCCCTGGCGGCCATTTCGACCGAAATCTTCCGACTTCGGGCATAGCCGCTCACATCGGCATGCCCGCAGTGAAAAGGAAGCCCGGCAGCGTGCGCCAGGGCGCGCACAAATTCCCTGTCCTCGTCGGATTCTTTGCCCCGGAGCCGGTGGTCGAAATGGACGATGGTGATGCGCCCTAAGGCCAGGGCGTATTTCAGACCCGTCAGCACTCCCAGAAGAGCGACCGAATCCGGACCGCCGGAAACTGCGGCCAGCACATGGTCGCCTTTCTCTATAAGGCCCTGCTTGCGTATGTATCCGAGTGCCAGTTCCGGAAAGGACTTAGCGGTAGGGTTCATTTCTCCTGACCGGCGGCGCTGCCGAGCGAATCAGCACAAAAATCCTCCCCGGGCCGCGGTGCGATCGCCTTGGTTTCCCCCGAGATCTCGGGCAGGAGCTGAACTGCCTTCTTGAACTTTGTCCCGTTTATCAGCAGCTTGCCCGAACTGTTCATGACCGTGTTGTCCTCCAGGATCACCAGCCCGAACCTATCGGCAACCCGTGTCTTATACTCGTATTCCATCGCGGTTTTGCGCAGCCTGTAGTTGAGAACGATCAGAACCAGCCCGAACACCACTCCCAAAAACAGAATCACACCCACTGCGATCAGAAGTATCTCTACCGATTTTCCGCCGATGTTGCCCGCCATGCCGACGATGGCATCGAGCTTGTAGAAAAACCCCACGCCTACGCCCAGAAGCAAAAGGAGCGCCAGGAAGGGAAGTTTTTGCACCCAGGCAACCATACGGCTCAACCGTTCGATCCTGCCGACCCCGTCCATCACGCTCGGATCTGCGCCTTGCCCCTCCGACGCTACAGGCTCATCATGGCTTTCGGCAAAATACTTGTTGAAGCCGACAACGATGGTCCCCGTCAAAAACGTAATGGCGATGGGAGCAAGGAAGGCGATGAGAAAATAGAGACGCCACGGAAAAGAGGAGTGGCCGTCGCTTCCGCTGTCGCCTATCTGATAGAGCCAGCAGGTGAGAAGAATTCCCAGCTCTACCCAGCACAGAAAATAGAGATATTTACGGAAAAGCTCCTTGCGTTCGACATCGCTAAAAAGAGCGCCTATTCCACGAAGTCTGGATTTTTGACTTGAAACGTCCATTCTGTTCCCGATTTTCGCATTGAGGTGATGGAAATCGATCCTGCATCAAAAACGATAACAAATGGCCGGGTTTTGGTCAATCGGTTTGGTCGGTGAATCGGTGAGTGGGTGAATCGGGTTGGTTTTCCCCATTCACCGATTCACCTATTCACCTATTCACCTATTCTTCGATTCTCCGATCAATTCCTCAATGAGCATTCGGCAGTCGTCGGAAACCCAGTCGGCCCCGGCGGCCAGGAGGTCACTGCGGGTGGCGCTGCCGGTGCAGACGCCTCCCGTCCACATTCCCGCCGCCTTGCCCGTTTGTATGTCCAGGGGATGGTCTCCTATCATGATCGCCTTGCGCGGTTCTGCCCGGACATAAGCCAACGCAGACATCGCATGCGCGGGGTCGGGTTTGGGAGAACGTACGTGGTCGCGCGCCAAAAAAGCCGGGCAAAACTCGGAGAGATCCGGGAAAACGACTCGGACCGCTGCTTCGCTGTTTCGGGTGATTATTGCCGTCTTGACGCCTTTTGCGCGCAACATCCTCAAAAGCGGCCGTGTGAAGGGGAAAAGCGCCCCGCTCTTTGCAGCCTCCATCTCCATGCCGCAAATGAGTGCGAGCGCTTCCGAACGAAACCCCGCGGAGTCTGCCCCCCGTTTGCCGATCTCCCCCTCCAGGTACGAAACCCATTCCAGTGCGGGAAGGAAAGGCTCCGGCGGCACACATGCCAGGTACCTTCCTCCCAGAATGTTCAGCTGCTGTTTCATGGCTGCGAAATCAAGCCGCAGCTCGGCCAATGTGCCGTCAAAGTCGAAGACGAAGCAATCTATATTCAATTCGAACCCGATCCGCGTAGGTTACCGTTGCTGGTGGCGGGTATCATAGCACATTTTTGGAGGGAAAAAACAGCAGGGGTGATGTCAGATGGCTCTCACATCACCCCTGCCTCATTGAACCACCTCTCGCATGATGGTTCCCTTCCCGGTTGGTTGACTCGTTTTTCCTCGCGACGGCCGAAGCGGCGCGGTTACCCGACTGCGGCACGGCCGCCGCGTGCAAACGCTCAATCATCATCGACCTTTATTTTCTGCCCCCCCCTTTTCCTCCGCTGTTCAGGACTCTGACGTCTACGTAGGTCAGATTATTTTCCTTATCCACTACGGGCGTTGCCGCCGTGCCTTCGGTTACCGGGGTGAAATTGGTGGCATAGTTGGCGATTTGGGCATCCACAAGGCTGATGCCGGACGATTGGGCCGGGATATAGAAGGTTAAGCGGTAATAGCCGGTACTGGTTGGCTTCCAGCCGCTCTCCGAGGCGCCGAAGACATACTTGCCGCTCACGTTGAGTTCGGGGGCAAAGGTTACAGGGCTTATCGGCAGACTGCCGGAACTCGCGGTCCATTCGGTTCCAATCCAAAGCATGTCCTTCGGCACGTTTTGCCCCAGGTACTGAATCACCAGTTTGGGCTTAGCCGAAATCACCGTGGCGAAAGGACTCTGGTAAGTGGTAGTGTTCGTGCCCTGAAGCTCATTGGAACTGCTTGGATATTCCAACGCCGCCATGGTGTATCCTGTCATGAACGCAGAGTCCAAATTCTTGTACAGAGTGACTTCAATCCGGAAAGGCGCCCCCACTTTGGGATTTACCGACTCGATGTTATCGCCCCAGTCAATGTAGGTGACAGAGGTGATAGTACCCGGCTCCTTCACGCTGATGGCATCGGCCTGCCAAACGTTTTCTACCTCCTTTTGCGCATACCATGGACCGCTGGCTTGCAGCAGGGCAATGGCATCGGCTGTCAATCCAGGATAGGTGCCATCGTATGGCTTTTCAAATTTGGGATTAGGCACTGGAACGATCACAAAGCCATCTACCGCAATAGCAGGAAACGAAAGATTGTTCACAGCGGTTGTTTCTCGACCGCCGCCGCCCCCGCTGCCGCCGCCACCCGACCC
>JBMFWU010000074.1:14452-25986 GCA_049964955.1 Syntrophobacteraceae bacterium | reverse complement strand
GATTTAGGGGGATTTTCCAAGTAAACCAGCCGCATACTCCTTTTAAATCCCCCCTTTGAGGGCTTTTCCCCTTTGACGGGGTGGTTTTGATTCGTGCTTGAACGCTAATTCGCCTAAAAGGGCCATTTCCAGTCGGTAACATCGGGCCGATCCACGCCGAACTCGAAGGCATAATTGAGGCAGGCGATCTGCCGGTCAAGGAGAGCCTCCCGGACGCCGGAGGCCGTTTCCCGGAAGCGGGGAACGCGGTCGATGGCGTCGATGGCCAGGCTGAACCGGTCGGCCTGGTTTCGGATGGCGAGTTCGAGGGGCGTGTTGATATTGCCCTGCTCCTTGTAGCCCCGCACGTGGATGTTGTGCTGGCCGGGCCGCCGGTAGGTGAGGCGGTGGATCAGCCACGGATAGGAGTGGAAGTTGAACACGACCGGTTTGGTCGAAGTGAAGAGTGCCTCGAATTCCCTGTCGGTCATCCCGTGAGGGTGTTCGCTTTTCGGTACCAGCCGGAAGAGATCGACCACGTTTACGAACCGCACCTTCATGTCGGGCAGCTCTTCGCGGAGCAGGGCGACGGCGGCCAATGCCTCCATGGTGGGCACATCGCCGCAGGAGGCGATGACGACGTCGGGCTCGACTCCCCGGTCGTTTCCCGCCCAGTCCCATATCCCGGCGCCCTTGGTGCAGTGGACGATCGCCGCGTCCATGTCCAGGTATTGGAGGTGCTGCTGCTTATCGGCGACGATCACGTTTATATAATTGATGCTTCTCAGGCAGTGGTCGGCTACCGAAAGGAGGCAGTTGGCATCGGGGGGCAGGTAGATGCGCACGACCTCCGGGCTCTTATTGGCCACCACATCGAGAAAACCGGGGTCCTGGTGGGTAAATCCGTTATGGTCCTGGCGCCAGACGAGCGCGGTGATCAGGAGGTTAAGAGAAGCCACCCGGGCGCGCCAGGGAATTTCAAGGCACTTTTCGAGCCACTTGGCGTGCTGGTTGACCATCGAATCGATGATATGTACAAACGGCTCATAGCTGTTTATGAAACCGTGCCTGCCGCTAAGGACATACCCCTCGAGCCACCCTTCCACGGTGTGTTCGCTTAACATTTCCATGACCCGGCCCCGGGGTTCGAGTTCCCCCCCGTCGGCGTCTTCGGGGAAATACTCCCCGAGCCAGATCTTGCCGGCGGCCTCGTAGATCGCTTCGAGCCTGTTCGACTGGGTCTCGTCGGGTCCGAAGACGCGGAAATTGTGCTGGTTGAGGCGCACGATCTCGCGAAGAAAGCCGCCCAGCACGGGCACATTGCCCGCCGTAGTGACGGCGCGCCGCTCGACGGCCACGGCAAACCTTCGCATCTCGGGCATATCCAGGGGGCGGCGCAGCAGGCCTCCGTTGGCCACGGGGTTGGCGCTCATGCGCCGGTTGCCCTCGGGCGCCATGGCCCGCAATTCCGGAACCAGGCGACCCTGTTCGTCAAAATGTTTGTCGGGGTTGTAGCCAAGCATCCAGGATTCGAGCAACTTGAGACGGGCAGGATCTGCTGCGACATTGGGGATCGGAATCTGATGGGCTCGCCAGAAGCCTTCCAGGTAATGGCCGTCGACTTTGCGGGGAGCGGTCCAGCCCTTGGGGGTGCGCAGGACGATCATGGGCCATCTGGGCCGAAACTCCACGCCGGTATTTCGCGCCTGCTGCTGGTATTTTCTGATTTCGAGAACGCAGTGCTCCATGGTGGCCGCCATGGCCTGGTGCATGCTTTCCGGCTCGCTTCCCTCCACGAAATAGGGCTCATAGCCGTAGCCCCTGAACAGGTGCTCGAGTTCCTCGTGGCTGATGCGGGCGGGAATCGTGGGGTTGTTGATCTTGTAGCCGTTCAGGTGCAGCACGGGCAGCACGGCGCCGTCTACGATCGGGTTTAAAAACTTGTTGCTGTGCCAGCTTGTGGCGAGGGGCCCGGTTTCAAACTCGCCGTCTCCGACGACGGCAAGGGCGATGAGGTCGGGGTTGTCAAAGACGGTGCCGAAAGCGTGGGAAAGACTGTAGCCCAACTCTCCGCCTTCATGGAGGCTGCCGGGGGTTTCGGGGGTGGCGTGGCTGCCGATCCCGCCCGGAAAGGAAAATTGTTTGAAGAAGCGCTGCATTCCGGCAATGTCTTGGGTCTTGTCGGGATAGACCTCGGAGTAGACGCCTTCGAGATACGCCTGGGAGAGCACCGCCGGGGCGCCGTGGCCGGGGCCGGAGATATAGATGGCGTCGAGATCGTATTTTTTGATCAGCCGGTTGAAATGAATATAGATAAAGCACTGGCCGGGATCCGAACCCCAGTGGCCGAGAAGACGCGGCTTTATGTGCTCGGGCTTGAGGGGCTCGCGCAGAAGCGGGTTACCTTTGAGGTAAAGCATTCCGAGGCAAAGATAGAGGCTCGCCTGCCAATAGGAGTCGATCCTGCGCAGTTCATCGGGACCGAGAGGCGCGCCCTCCACGGTCGAGCGAGCCGGCCCGTAGGCGCTTATGCTCTCTTCCCCGACTGCCGACAACGGTTGTTTTCCGGAAATTGTCATGCTTTTCTCCTGGCTTTAATGTGGGGGCAAACATTGTAACGGATAAGTCCGGGCGGAAAGATTTGCAATAGGCCGGTTCCATCCGCAACCCCCATCTCGGCAAGGGACTGGACCGAACGTTCCCCTGCAAATCTCCCTAAATCCCCCTTTGCCAAAGGGGGACTTGAAGTTCGAAGCATCCGGCGGGCTTTCGGGGGAAGACCAGGCAAATTGCCGGACAATGATTTATCAGAACCATCTTTTCTTTTTCTCTCAATTTTGAGAAAACGGAGAAGAAACGCGCGAGCGCTACGACGCCCTCGCCGACCGGCTTTCATGGCAGCAATTCCTGCCCCTGCGGGGCACCCGAAGCGATGAAAAATCGTAGGTTGGGCTGAGCGAAGCGATGCCCAACATGAACTTTTCGAAACAAACACTTTGGACGAGAAATGAAAAGTATTTACCTGGGACTTTTGGCCGGGTTTCTTACGACCGGCTCGGCTTTTCCTCAATTGGTGAAATCATACAGAACCAAGTCCACAAAGGATCTGTCACTTTGGTATCTGACCGTGATCCTTTCGGGCGTAACGCTTTGGATCGCTTATGGTTTCTCCATCTCGGACGTTCCTCTCATGGTAGCCAACGCCGTCTCTTTTTTGCCCCTCAGCTGCACGCTCTATTTGAAACTCAGGTGGGATGTGTTTCCTCGCAGGGTTAAAAACATGGACGTAAAAGAGGTTTGAAAAAGCGAAAAACAAAATCGCGGGGGAATGTTTCCCCCGCCCCCCCCGGATTCAGGCTACTACCGGTAGTATCTCCAGTGTCCCGGGATCCAGTAGCCGTGGTAGGTGTAGTGGCCGGGAATCCATACCCGGTGCTCGAAAGGAACGAAGGGAGCGGTCGCAATGGTTACGGCGCCGCCGACCACGGTTCCCACGACCGCGAAGGGGTAATAGAGGGGGCTGCAGTAATAGCACTCGGCATTGGCCGCACGAAACGGGATCAGGACAAGCATAAAAAGAGCGGCCCCGATACATCCTGAGATGATTCTTTTTCTCATTTTCAAGCAGATTCCTCCTGAATAAGCTGGTTCTCAATTCACAAGGGAAACATCCACGACACTGCAAGGCAGTGGTACACCGCACAATTCCCTTGTCCGCTCAAATCATGCATCGTTCAAGCATAAGTTGCGCCATGCCCGATCGCTCATTCCGGGGATGGGGGGAAATCAGTATCCCTTCGGTTTTTCCGGCTAATTTATGTGTGAAAGAAAAAACCTTTGCGGTCCTGCCTCACGGGATGTATTCACCGCCATACAGCACTGTAGCGGAAATCCTCCGCCATGAATCGAAGGAATCTATTTCAGCTCGTTTTATCGAGGACCTTTCGGACCAGGTGAGCCAGATCTTTCAGTTCGACCGGCTTCATCAGAAATCCCTGAACACCAAGTTTTTTTGCCTTTTCGGCATCGATTTTTTCGCTGAAGCCGGTCATGAGTATTACCGGTGTCCCGGACCGGAGTTTTGAAAGCTCGATAACGAGGTCCGCACCTGTAAGATGGGGCATGGTCATGTCGGTAATAACAAGGTCGAATGGTTTTTCTTTTGACTGAGTTCTGCAGGCCTCGAGGGCCTGCAGTCCGCTTGTTTGGAAAACCACGTCGTATCCAAGCTTTGTTAGCATCTGCAGCAACACATTCGCAAGCATTGGTTCGTCATCGACAACGAGAATGTGCTCGCTTCCTCCGGGAAGAGGAGAGGCAACCTCTTTCTCCACGGGTTCGTCTTCAACCTGCGAAGCGGGGATAATCACGGTAAAGGTCGTTCCCTCTCCAATGGTGCTCTCGACATCGATACTTCCCCCATGCCCTTTTACAATGCCGTGCACCACCGAAAGGCCCAGCCCCGTGCCTTCCCCCAGGCCTTTGGTAGTGAAAAAAGGATCGAAGATGGAATCGAGTATCGCCGGGTCTATGCCCTCCCCGGTGTCTTTGACCGTCAGTTTCACGCCGGGGCCCGGTTGTATGCCTTCGCGGCTCCGGACGAGGTCGTCTCCGATGAGGATATCCTCCAGGATTACCTCGAGCACCCCTCCCCGCTCGCGCATGGCGTGAGCGGCGTTGGTGCAAAGATTCATCAGCACCTGGTGTATCTGGGTTGGATCGGCAAGCACCGCCGATTTACTGGACACTTCGGTCTTGATCTCAATGGTGGAGGGCAGGGACGGCCTCAGAATTTTCATGGCCTCTTTTACCGTTGTGCCAAGCTGCAAGGGCAATGTGCACTGTTCCGACATGCGGCTGAAGGTCAAGATCTGTTTTACCAGTTCCTTTGCCCTCTCACTGGCATTGAGCACCTCTCGGAGGTTATCTGCAAGGGAGCTTCCTTCCTCTGTCTCCATCCGGGAGAGTTCGGCATAGCCCATGATGATGCCCAAAATATTGTTGAAATCGTGGGCGACCCCACCTGCGAGCGTGCCAAGAGCCTCCAGCTTCTGAGCCTGTCGCATCCGGGCCTCGACCAGGGCCCTTTGTTCCTCGGAACGCTTGCGGTCGGTTATATCTCTCACATGTTCGGTGACCAACTCCACAGCACCCGATGCCGCAAAAACAGGGTATGCGTTCACCTCACAGATTCTTTGAGTGTAAGGGTTCGGTATTTCCATGCTGACGGCACGCCCTGTCCGAAACGCTTCCAGCGTCGGACAGGTCTTGCAGGGCTTGTCGCGCCGCATATAACATGCGTAGCAGTGAGGAGTGCCTGATCGCTCTTCCTCAGAAATGTGCTCCCGTCCGTACCAGTTGCTGAAAACCACCCGAAGATTCCGGTCGTGGACGGTGAGCAAGTCGGGAATCGTATTGAAGGTGTTCTGCAAGAGGGCGTGCGCCTTGCGCAGATCATCCTCGGCGCGCTTCCTCTCGGTTATGTCTTTTATGACAATGAGAATGCAGGCATACTGACGAAAGTTCAAGACATCGGCGGAGAGCAGGACCGATCTTATTCCATGCCTGGTTTGAAACCTCGTCTCGAATACCCGGAGAGAGCCGGCGGTTTTCAACGCGAACCCGAAGCTTTCCATTTCCTCGCCGGTCAGCCAAAAGTCAAGCTCCAGGAAAGTCCTTCCCAAAAGCTCGGTGATGGAAAACCCGGTAAAATCCAGGAATGCATCGTTTGCGTCCAGATTGCGGCCATCCTCCAGCGTGACGATCACTATGGGATCCGGGCTCGATTGGAAGATTTTCCTGAATTTTTCCTCGCTCTCGAACAGCGCCTCTTCGGCAGCGCGTCGGGCACGACGGTCGGCCGCCTCCCGGAGGCTGTGCTGGATGGCGGGCACAAGGCGCACCGGGTTATCTTTAAGGATAAAGTCCCACACCCCGTGTTTGAGCAGCTCCACTGCCTTTTCATCCCCAACGCTTCCAGAAACCAGGATACAGGGCACGCCGGGGAGCCGGATCTGACAGGCGCTCAAAACCTCCTCGAATTTCATGCCCGGCAGGTTGTAATCGGAAAGCACGACATCCCAGCCGTGCTCATCCATGGCTGCAAGCAGTTCCTCCATGGTGGAGACACACCGACAGCGGCAGTTGGACAAGTGTTTTTTCAGGTGACGTTCGATAAGGAGAAAGTCGGCCCGAACGTCCTCAACGATCAGTATAGTAACCGCTTCGCTCATTGGGCATCATTCCTTCGGCGGCTCGTTGGAATCGTCTTCATGGCTGGTGTTCTCCGAGGCCTTTCGACAACGGCAAACTGAAGGAGAAAACGGCTCCCCTGCCCGGCGCTGCGCTGCCCCGGACGATACCGCCGTGCCTTTCGATGATGCGCTTCACTGTCGCCAGACCGATGCCAATGCCGGGAAACTCCTCCTGTCGATGGAGGCGTTGAAAGGGCTGAAAAAGTCTATCGCTGTACCTCATATCGAAGCCGGCGCCGTTATCGCGAACAAAGAAGACCGACATCCGGCACGTCCCCGCACATTCCCCCTTCGCCATCTCCCCAAACTCGATCACCGCATCTTCGCGACCGGCAGAGTATTTCCATGCATTTCCAAGGAGGTTCTCCACAACCACAGCGAGCATACGTGCATCGCCCCGGACGCTGAGACCGGGCGCGACCGTCCAACTCACACGGCGGGCCGGCTCATTGGCCGCGAGCCCTCCCAGAATGCGCTCGGCAAGTCCGGAAAGATCGACGGCATCAAACTCCATTTCCCCGCGCGTGCTTCGCGAGAGCTTCAAAAGACCCTCGATCAATTCTCCCATGTTGCGGCCGGCGAGGGCGATCTGGCCCAGGTATTCGCCGGCCTCGGGCGACAAAGTCTCGCCAAAGTCCTCTACCAGGGCCTGGCTGAAGCCCTGCATCGCTCGTAAAGGGGCACGCAGGTCGTGGGAGACCGAATAGACGAAAGTATCCAGCTCCCGGTTTACAGACTCTACCTGTTCGATGCGTTCGCGGAGTTGTTCGTTTAACGCCGTGACTTTCCGTTCTGCTTCCTCGCGCTCCCTTATGGATGCGCGCAACTGCTGATAGATGCGTCCGTTGCGGACCCCAAGAGCGCAGACCTGCGCGATGGTAAGAGCGAGCTGGAGATAGTGGGAAAGGTATTGGGGAAAAGCTACGCCGTCAATTTCCAATCCACCGAGAGTCTCTCCGGCATGTCTTAGCCGCACAAGAAATCCCCTGCCCGAACTGTTCGGGGTGTAGCCGAAGTCCTCCCCGGTTAAAAAGGCGTGGAGTTTTGGACTGACGGGGCAGTCTTCCGGGCGGCAAAGCGGCGCCTGCGGCCGGCCGTCGATTACGGGCAGATAGACAATGGATGAGGGAGCGCACAGCGCGGTAAAAAGATCGAATATGGCGCCGATCGCCACTTCTTCGCTCATCGCCCCGGGAAGAGTCCCCAAAAGGTCGAGCACCATGGCGAAATCGGCGAGGCGACGTTCCAGGTCCGCAGAGGAGGCGTCTTTCTCTTGTGAACCGGTGTCGGTCATGTTTTTCCCCCTCCCACCCAGTCGAGCGGATAGCGTCCCCATGTGCGGACGGCGTCGGAAACGGCCATGAGAATTTCTTCGGACACCTGCCAGGGAATCTCGCCGTGATTGTCGGAGAGCAGGTAGCCGCCTCCCGGCCCTGCCCGGGCGATGGCCTCCTTTACGGCTGAAACGGCCTGAGACTCCGTCCAGGTGCGCATGGCGACGGCGTTGAGATTGCCGACCACAACGAGTTTGTCCCGGCAGGCGGCCTTAGCTTCCGCAAGGTCTTCGAAAGCGCTCACGCTCACTGCAGCCGCACCGGTTCGGGCGACCTCGCCCAGGATCGGAAGGCTGTTGGCGGATGCAAAGTGGGCGAGGACATTGCCGCGGATGCGGGGAATGACGCGCCGAGCCACTTGGAAGCCGGTTTCCAGATAAGTCTTACGAGGGATCATGGCGGGGGAAGAGACAGGATCAAAGTAGACGATAAGGTTCGCCCCTGCCGTAAGTTGCGCGTTGGCCCAGGCGACGCAGAACTGCTCGTTTACAGCCATCAGGCGATCGAAAAGGTCGCGTCTTTCGTAGAGCACGTCGAGATACGGACCAAACCCGAGCTGCATGACCGGTGCGGAGAAAGGAGAAATCACCATGCCAACAATCGGCGCCGATTCCCCGACCTTTTGCCGGAGCAAGCCGATGGTTTTGAGCGCCTCGAGCAGGCGCGGCGAGCGCTCGACACATGGGGGGGCGAGTTTTGTGATGTCTTCGGGTTTGGAAACGATGGGGGGACCGCTATTGGGCGGGCCGTCCTCGCGGAAGATCGTCTCGCTCCCCCAGGCTTCCATCTCCAGCGCGGCGTAAAATATTCCGAGAAGAGCATCGTGGCCGTAGCGGGCAAACATGCGGAGTTATCCCTCCACGACGTTTTCCGCCTTGGAATAGTAGCTCTTTATAGACAGCCCGAGCTCGCGTGCCCCGTGCATGGTGGCGGAAATGATGAAGGGAACGCGGTCCGGCTCACGGTGAGCCAACGCGGCCAAAACCCGTTGCATCGCAGTCAGCCGGGGCGCACTCATTGTTAAGCCTCCCCGGTTGCGGGGGGCATGAGCAGGCTGCGCACGATCTGGAGCGCCTCGCCCGCGCTCTGCCCGCAGGCATCGGCGCCAACCTCGCGCCAGAGCTCCGGGTCGAAGCGAAACGGGGCGCCCCCGACAACGATCTTCACATCCACCCCCTCGTCCGCGAGCCTTTCGCGGAGTTCCCGCACGCGCAGAGCCGCCGGGAGCATCAGCACAGAGATCAGAAGCACCCCGATATGGTCACTGCGAACCCGCTCCACAAGAGCGTCAATTTCGACGCGCCCAAGGTCCATCAGGTCGAAACCGGCGGCGCGCAAAATCGAGAGCACGAGATTTTTACCGAGGAAATGATAATCTTCGAGTACGGCTACGGCGAGCGTAATGCTCTGCTTACGGGGGCGCCTGCCCGCGGGAAACAGTCCATTGAGCAGGGACTCGATGATGCGCCCGCTCATATAGACCTGTGAGAGCGCCGCCTCACCGCGCTCCCAACGCAAACCGATGCGCTCGAGAGCCGGGACGATAACGGCATCGACGAACTCAATCGGGGTCATCGCCGCACCGGCCCGCTCCACCAGGAGCCGGACAACCGCGGCATCAACCGCCAACAAAGCCTGTTCGATCTGATCCACCCAGTCACTCATCGTTGACATGATCGAACCTCAGGCATCATTTTCGACAGATACTGATTTTTAGCTGATAGATTATCTATTATAGCACGGCGAGTAAGGCGTCAAGTATTTAGTATTACAGCAAGAGCCGTGCAGCGGCTTTTCCTGGCACTGCTGATCAGGGGGTGATTTTTGGGCAGGTTTTTTGACGTATCGTGTTGAGTCGAAGCGGATCGAATATCCGGAGCAAGCTCCTGCTTTTATCGACCCATGATTCCGAACATACGCATGAATTCGAAAAAAATCGCGGCCATGAGGGCGGAGGCGGGAATGGTAAGTATCCAGGCGGTCGCCATCTGCCCGGCGACTCCCCATCGAACGGCCGACAACCGTTTGGAGGAGCCGACCCCCAGGATGGAGGCCGAGATGACGTGAGTGGTGCTGATCGGGGCACCGAAAAAGGAGGCGGCAAAGATGACTCCCGAGGCCGAGGTTTCAGCGGAAAAGCCGTGCACCGCTTCCAGGCTGAAGATCTTATGCCCCATGGTCTTGATGATTCTCCACCCTCCGATCGCGGTCCCCATGGCCATGGCGAAGGCGCACGCCAGCTGCACCCAGAAGGGGACCGAAACAGTGGTGATCATATGGTCGATAAACAGCGCCAGGGTAATGAGGCCCATGGTCTTTTGGGCGTCGTTGGTGCCGTGGCTGGTAGCCATGAGCGCGGCCGACACCATCTGGAGCTTTCGAAAGCCTTTATTCACCTTGCGGGGATGCGAATTATGGAAAATCCAGGAAAGGCAGAGCATTATGAGATATCCTGCCACAAAACCGGCCAGAGGGGACAGGGCAAGGGGCAGCAGCACCTTGTCGCAGATGGAGTAAAAATTGACGGCTTTTGTTCCCGCATACACCATGGTCGCCCCGACCAGTCCCCCGATCAGGGCATGTGAGGACGAGGAAGGCAGCCCCAGATACCATGTGAGCAAATTCCAGGCGATCGCGCCGAAAAGCGCGGCCAGGGTCAATGCCTGGCACCCCTTGATCATTTCGGGATGAACGATTCCCGCTCCGATGGTTTGCGCCACGTGGGTGCCGATCAAAGCCCCGACAAGATTCAGCACTGCGGCCATTATTACGGCCGCTGCCGGAGAAAGCACCCTTGTGGAGACCACCGTGGCGATGGCATTTGCCGTATCGTGAGCCCCGTTCGTAAAGTCGAAGATCAGGGCGACAAAGATCACGATTATCAGGAAGAAGGGAACCTCAAGCATTCTTGAGCACTATCCCTTCGATGGACTTTGTCAATTGCCAGGTCCGGTTGAAGAGCTTGTCGATGCGGTCGTAGATTTGCGTCCATTTGATGATTTCCACGATGCTTGCGGGTTCGGAGGCAGGGTGGTCGTAGAGCTCTCCCAAACCGCTCACCAGGAGCATCTCGCATTCCTTCTTGAAATGTTTTATGTGGGCGACTTCCAAGGAGACCTCTTTTCCGCTGCCCAGCTTGCCCAGCATGACCCCGATCCCGACGATCATCTCCTTTATGTCCGCAATCATTTTTTTGGCCGGGAAACGCACCTCGTCGACCTCATAAACCCCGATGCGGTTGGAGACCGCCTGGATGTGGTTGAGTATGGTTTCCTGGGAGGAGTTGATCTCGTGGATGTCTTCGCGGTCGATCGGGGTGATGAACGTCGTCGACAGTTCCCGGCGGATGGTGTGGTTTATCTCATCGCCTTCGGCTTCAAGCTTGTTGATCACCTGGCACTGGAGTTCGCAGTTGACGAATTCCCGGGCGAGTTTATCCAGCACCGTCGCCGCATCGACAATGATGCGGTTTTGCTCGCGGAACAGTTCGAAAAATTTCGGAGATCGGGGAAAGAAGCTGAATGCCATGGTTCTCCTAAGCGTCAGTCGTTTGCGAGATGCTTATTACCACATTTTTGAAAAATGAGGGAAAGTAATGACGAGTCGCCATGCAGATTCGGGCAACTTTTGAGCAACCCTCACAGGGGTTTGCCGTCGCGCCCCCGGAACTCTTGTTTCCACTCCCTGCGAATAAGTTCCACAACGCTGCCCGGCATGGGGACATAGCTCAGCTCATCGGCCATTTTGCCGCCGTTTCGGTAGCTCCAGGAAAAGAAATCGAGCGCCCGTCGGGCGGTTTCCGGCTCGCGCTGGATCTTATGCATCAGGATGAATGTGACGCCCAGTATCGGCCAGGCATCCGCCCCCGGCCGATCGGTAAGGACCGTGTAAAAATCCTTCGTATTTTCCCACTTTGTATTGGCCGCAGCGGCCCGGAAACTCTTGAGATCAGGCTTGACGAACCGCC
>JBMFWU010000074.1:5734-14352 GCA_049964955.1 Syntrophobacteraceae bacterium | reverse complement strand
TTGCCGTTCAATTTGAGTTCGCCGGGTCTCACGCCGCTCAGGTTGACCACGGGGATTACACCGCCGATGAGCGCAGGGAATTGCACCAGGCCGGCTTTGTCAAGCTCTTCGGGCTCAAGCGGCATCTCCGAGGCCCCGAAATCGACGGTTCCTGCTTCAATCTGGCTTATGCCGCCTCCGGAACCGATCGACCGGTAATTCACCTTGATGCCCGTTTCCTGTTTATAGGCCACGGTCCACCTGGCGAGCAACGGATAGGGAAAAGAGGCCCCGGCGCCGGTGATGCCCGCCGCCCACGCCGTTGCGCCAAACCCCACCCCCATCAGCACACCCAGAAGTATTACGGCTCTTCCCATAGCCCTCATCTATTCTCTCCTTCGAGCGCGCCTTTGGAGTCGCCTGCGGGCCGCACGCCGTCACGGCCCGTGAGCAGTCGGTTGCGCCAGCGCTCAATCGCCATGCTCACGTATCTCTCGTGGGCGCTGCGGCCTCCCAGCCCTTTTCTTCCGAAATGAAAATTCACCTCGATAAACACCGGCGCCCCATCGTCCGGGAACATCAGGTCAAAGCCGGCGATATCAATGGCCGCATTCCGGGAAAATGCGAGGGCGGCTTCCACACCCTTTTGCTGCAGCTCCGGCCAGCCCTCATGGTCGACTTTTCCGCCCCGGCAAACGTTATTGTAGAACCGGCCGCCGCCCACCCGAAAATAGCTCACCGCCTGGTCCCCGTAGATCACCACGCGAAGGTCTTTTCCTCCATGCCCCACCCACTTCTGGATGAGCAACGGAGCGTCTCGGGGGAGTTTTTCCAGATATTCCGCTGTTTCCTGCGCTTCGTAGATCGGGAAAACCGTATCCCCCCCGCCGCCAAGATCTCCTTTGAGCACGAAGGGATACCCCCACGGGGAGCCGCATCGGCTCAGATAGTCCCCGAGTTCGGCAGGGGTTTGGAAAACGAGCGTTTCCGGACGCCGCACCCCCATCCGGTCAAACAGGTGGACCTGTCTGGTCTTGCCCCGGCAATGAAACTGCACATCCAGGCGCGGGAACCAGTCACGGGCATGGACGGTTATCCCCTCGTATCGCCACGGCGAAACATGGGAAGGAAGCAACACACCCGCTGCCTTCCGAAGAAGCTCGATGGTTCGCGGATCCTCGAGTGCGGCAAGGGGAGGAAGATTTTCCTCCATCTCCACCTCGGGACGGAAAGAAACACAGAAAGGACGCATTCCTGACTCTTGGGAGTAGTTACGGGCAAAAGCCCCCGGCCATTTTTCTTCGCGTGCAACCCCGCGCAGCCCTCATTATACATGCCCACCCCCGGGATGTCCCCCCATTTTCCCGCCTGCGGTTCGGGAAAATGGAGGAGGGCCGCCGCCGCCCCCCTCCCCGTGCAGCGGGACAATGTCAAACGGCGGCTGAGCCTGAAAAAGCCTTACAGTTTTCTAAACATCGAGTATAGGGAAGAAGTTCACACGATTTGCGCATTTTTGCGAATGGCTCTTGTTTGCAGCCGTCAACATCCTGGACGCTATGGGAGCGGCGGGCGGAAGGACGCGTTTAACCTGCACTGTTTTTCCGCCGCGAAATCAACACATTGCCATTTCATGCCCATCACGGCACACATTATGCAAAAAGGAAATGCCAGGATTTTTTCCGGCTCCGGCCTTTTTCTCGGAAGGGGAGAACATGTCATTTCTATTGGGGCTTTCAGTGGGAAGCATACTCGGTTTTCTGGTGGCCAGTTTTTGTTGCGTTGCAGGACGCAGGGTTCCCGCGGAATCCGCGAGCACCGAGGCGGTCGAAGAGGTTGCCTGAAGCGAAGGATCGGCGCATCGGCGAATGGGGGAATCGAAAAAGCAGTCTTTATCCACTCACCCATTCACCTACTCACCCATTCACCGGTCTATTTCTATTCCCCCTGCCCTATTTTGACCTATTTTGAGCCTGCCCTTGCCGCCCGACGCGTATCGGTTTAGACTACAGGCGGGGTACGGGTATCCGGATGCATACAAAGGGGAGGCTCATGGGCGCAGATATAGTGGAACTCGCGGAAAGGCGAACCGGCAAAGGAGGCCGCGCACAGCTTGCGCGGCAGATGATGACCATTCCGGCCAAACGGCGCCTGGAGATGATTTTAGAAAGACCCGATGCACGGTCGGTAGTGGCTGCTCTGGATGCAAACGACTTTTTCCACACGCTCCAGGAAATCGGCCCCGACGACTCGCTGCCGCTTCTTGCCCTGGCGAGCCTCGAGCAGGTAAATCACGTCTTTGACATCGAGTGGTGGCGCAAGGACGCGCTGGAACCTGCAAAGGCCCTCGCCTGGCTCGAACGGCTCTTGCGCGCGGGGGGCACGGTGCTGCTCGAGTGGCTTTCGAACGCCGATTTCGAGTTGCTGGTGTCTCTTTTCAAACAATGGATAACGGTCGATACGGCCCCCGAAGACATCGACATGGTCGAAGCGGTTGAGAGTCTGCCGCCCACAACGCTTGACGATCATTATTTCTGGGAATCGCGCTATCCGCAGTTCGACGACCTGATCACGCAGGTTTTGAGCGTTATTTTTGAAGCAAACTACGGGTTTTTTAAAGAACTCATGAACAGCGTGATTTACGCTCAGCCCTCCGAGGTGGAGGAGAGCGCCTATCGGTTTCACCGGGCAAGGCTCGAGGAGCACTCCATTCCCGATTTTTACGACGCGCTGCAAATTTACAAGGCGATCGGCCCCGGCGAATTCACGGAAAGGGCACTCTTGGCGCAACCCGACGCGGAGCGGCCGACGCCCTCCTTTGCTCTTGCCCTTTTGCCTGCGCAGGACCTTTTTGCCGGAACGGTCGCAGGGATCAAGGACCCGGATCTGCTCGAAACCCTCCAGGCGGAGACGGCCGCTCTGGCTAACAAGGTCATCGTTGCCGACTCTCTTGACCCCGACGATGCCCGGGCACTGCGGCGGGGGGTGGAAAAGACGCTTGCCTACATCAACCTGGGGCTCGAACTGCGCGCAGGGGCAAGCGAACAAAGAGCGGCCCGAATGGTTCGCGATAATTTCCTCGAACACCTTTTCCGGCTTGCCCAGGCAGAGGTTGCGAAGGTACGGGGACGGCTTTCGGCAACGGTTCACAACGGCTGGCTAAAATCTTGCCCGGGGGGCATAAAGTACCTCGACGGCGAGTGGTACGATGCGGCCGAAGAGCTCTTGGCCGCCACCCCGAAAATCTCCCGGAGCGGGCCGGAGGGGGGCGCCATCTCCTATGATTTTTTTAGGACCCCTTCGGATATTGCCGCGGCGGGTCATATAGTTGACATCATTGTCACAGGGGCCGGAGAGCTCTACAGGCTTCTTGCCGCGGGCGCGGGCGAACCCGGCCGGGGAGCTTCACCCGGTCTGCAGGCACAGGGCGAGGAAGTAACGTTGGGAATGGCTATCCTGACAGCCGCAGCCAACCTGCTCGTCCATGGCGAGTGGAATCCCAAGCCTCTCCCGGAGGGATCCTGGCCTCAAATTTTCCCCCTGGTGCAGCCGCAGGCCATCGGAGAAGCTGTGCGGGAGTGGATCGAGCGCTTCGTTACGGGGGAGAAGCGAAAATC
The DNA here is from genome assembly GCA_049964955.1 of Syntrophobacteraceae bacterium. Classification (GTDB taxonomy): domain Bacteria; phylum Desulfobacterota; class Syntrophobacteria; order Syntrophobacterales; family Syntrophobacteraceae; genus SbD1. The sequence goes on along the minus strand of JBMFWU010000074.1, from coordinate 10,759 downwards.
TTTTGCCAAGGCGTATTGCGAGCCCATTTTGCGGGACTATGCCTCCGAGACGAGCGGGTTTTCACCGCAAAACCCGCCCAAGCCGCAACTGGTGAGGTTTTTCCTGTTCAAAGATTTGATGGCATGAAACGTGCTTTGATTTTCCGCCCGAAGATGCTTAAAAGTATTCGGGGCCCCAATTTCGCTTGCATTGGGAGGCACAACTGAACCACTTTTGTTCCAAAGGAGAGAGGCATGAAGAAAACGATCGTTTCCCTGGCCATCATACTTTTTGCCACAGCCGTCGCACTGCCGGCCCTGGCACAAGACGAGTTGCCTCCCGACCCTTCCGTGACGGTGCAAAGCGCGCAACCGTCGGGTGATCTCATTATTCTGGACGCCCTCGTTCTGAGGCCGCTGGGACTGGCGGCTATGGGGGTCGGGGCCATAGGGGCCGCTGCGGCCGCTCCCTGGGCCGCCTCCTCCAACTCGCAGGCAGTGGTGCGGCAGGAGCTTTTGCAGAGGCCTTACGCGTACACTTTCTGCCGGCCCCTGGGCGACGTCGAGCCGTGAGCGCTCCGAACGCATAACCTGGTTTACCGGTCGATTCCAAAAGGAACCGTTCCGATTACAGTTTTGAAAACGGGAAAACGGATCGGGAGCGGTGTGCGCAGGTCGCAGCAGGCTCTCGCAGCAGTGGAGATCGGGACTTAGATTCTAATGGAAGAGAAGATCAGAACTCTTGGCATTTTGCAGGCGAGGCATTTCAGCGCGAGCCTCGACGCCGTAAAGCTACAGACGGGCAGGGTCACGGAGCGGATTCGAATAGACCATCCGGAGGCCGCCGCCATTCTTGCCTTTCCCGACAGGGACCACCTGCTCATGGTGCGCCAGTGGCGTTATGCGATCGGGTGTGAGACCCTGGAGATACCCGCGGGCAAGGTGGACCCGGGAGAGTCGGCCGAGATGTGCGCAGGCCGCGAACTCAGGGAGGAAACCGGAAAGGGCGCGTCCCGGCTTGTCGAAATCTTCAGCTATTACCCTGCCATAGGGTATGCCAACGAGGTCATTCGAATTTTTGTCGCCTCGGGTCTTCTCGACGTCTCCGAGCCGGAGGACAATGACGAAATATCCGGAGCTGAAATTGTGAAACTGGGCGACGTCCATGATATGATACTCTCGGGCAGGATTCGCGACGGCAAAACGGTCATCGGCCTGTCCGTCTTCCAGGCCAGGATGGAGCGAGGGGAAATCGCGGATAGTTTTTTTTCGTGAGTGGCAATGAAACCCAAAGTCCCTATTACACGAAGTGGCCATAGGAGGCTGCTGCGGGAGCTTTCCCACCTGAGGCGGGTCGTGCGGCCGGAGGTGCTCGACGAACTGCACGAGGCGAGGGGGTATGGTGTAAAGGTCGAAAACCAGCAATACATGCTTGCCCGCGAACGCCATGCCACGCTTCAGAAAAAGATAAACGAGTTGGAAGAGAAGCTGGCGGCCTGCGAGATTTTCGTGGGAAGAAAGTTTTTCTTCAAGCAGGTAAGCTTCGGAGTCGTCATAACGGTGCAAAATCTCAACTCGGGCGACGTCAACCGGTTCCAGATGGTGGGCCCGTGGGAATCCGACGTATCCGACGGCAGGCTCTCCGTGGATTCTCCGGTCGGCAGGGGTCTCATGGGCCACGGGGAAGGCGAAGAGGTTATGGTCTACACCCCCTCGGGGGACCGTTCCTATCGCATACTCTCCATTGAAATCTAAAAGGTTGCTAGTTGTTAGTTGCTAGTTGTCAGTTGTCAGTTGGATTTTCTGCCAAGCCGATAGAGCCAGGCCAAACCGAGAGGGGCGGCGACGGCGGAGGCGACGAGAATACCTATTTTGGCCTCTTCCAGGTGAACCGGCCCACCGAATGCCAGGTTGCTTATAAAAAGCGACATTGTCAATCCGATTCCCCCGAGCCACCCTATGCCGAGCATCTGCGTCCAGGTCACCCGGTTGGGTAGTTTGGCTATCTTGAGCGTGACCGCAAGCCAACTGAACAGGGATATCCCGATAAACTTGCCAAAAACCAACCCCAGGGCCACTCCCAACGCTATGCGGCCAAAGGCGACATTCAGGCTGATTTTCGAAAAATCGATTCCCAGGTTGCTGAAGGCAAAAAGGGGCAGTATCAGAAACGTGACCCATGGGCCAAGGGAATGCTCCAGGCGCTGCAGCGGCGACTGGACAGCACGGGCGGCCTTCTCCAGATTTTCGGCAACCGAAGCCATCCCGGGGCAATTGATGGCATGATCGCACCCCGAGGGATCGAAGGATTCCTCGTAGAGTTCCTCCTGGAGCTGTTCGATCTTTACGGCAAATTCGGGAGGGGTAAAGGCCGATTTTGCCGGAATGGCGCAGGCAAGAAGTATCCCGGCGATTGTGGGATGAATGCCCGATTTGAGCATGGCAAACCAGAGAAAGACGCCGAGCAGCGCATAGGGAAACGGGTGTCGAATGCCTCCGCGATTTAAGACAAAAAGAAAAAGGAGCAGCAGGGCGGCTGCCAGCAGGGCCAACACCTGCAAGTGACCGGTGTAGAAAAACGCTATGACTGCCACAGCCCCCAGGTCATCGGCAATGGCCAGAGCGGTCAGAAAAACGACCAGTCCCGGAGGGACCCGCCGGCCGAGCAGCACCAAAATTCCCACGGCAAAAGCGATGTCGGTGGCAATCGGCACCCCCCACCCCCGGGCCGCCGGATCATGGGGGTTCAGCATCAGGTAAATCGCTGCCGGGACGACCATGCCCCCGAAGGCGGCGATTATGGGCAAAATCGCGTCCTTAAAGGAGGATAACTCCCCGACCATCAGCTCCCGCTTGAGTTCCAACCCGACGGAGAAAAAAAACAAGGTCATCAGTCCATCGTTTATCCAGGCGTGGAAAGTCATTTCCAAATAAACGTTTTGGAATCCCACCCGGAACGGCAGTTCCCAGACCCTGGAGACCAGGTGCAGGGGACCGAAATTTGCACAAACCAACCCGGCGGCAACGGCCAGGATCAAAATGATCCCTCCCGCCGTGGTTTGTTTGAGGAATCGTTCGAAAGGACTAAGAATTCGACCGAAGAAACTTTCGAAATAGAAACCGTTTCCGTTTCGTTTCACCCAACCAGGCCCCTTCATACCCGTTCACATCAACCGACTATTGCACTGCCGGAACGGAACGGCAGCCCCGCCGGCTTTGGGAAACAGGATAACACGAAAACGGGGATGCACGTCCACGGGAAAGTGCATCGGTATGCTGCCTGAAGCCCCGGGGGTACGGAGGAAACATTCCCATAAGCGCATCCGTGTCAATCTGTGTTCATCCGTGTCGAATAGTTTTTAGAAAGCGGGTGACACGGATGGAAGGCAATCGATCCAAGGCGGCGGCCGGACCGGATACTCCCCCCTTTGCAAAAGGGGGGAGGGGGGGATTTCAAGAATGTATGCAGCCGATTTATCTGCAAAATCCCCCTAAGTCCCCCTTTTTCAAAGGGGGACTTGCGTTCGAATCGCCCGACACATCCCCGGGTTTCCGGATGGACACTGGTTAGTGGCTTATGGGAAACATTCCCCCGCGCTTTTCCCCCTTACGGGAGGTCGCGCAGTTCTATTCCATGTTTTTTCATGCGATGCCAGACGGTGACGCGGTTTACGCCAAGCATACGCGCAGCCCGGGTCTGATTTCCGCCGCACTTGGCAAGTGCCTCCAAGAGGGCGGTTTTTTCCGTCGAAGCGGGCGCCGGCGCAGTATCCTGTACCACGCACTCGCGCCTTTGAAGGTAGCTCTTTATACGAACCGGCAGGTGATCGGGAGTTATGGCGCCATGGTCGGCAAGGACAAAGGCGTACTCGAGGGCCCCCCGAAGCTCCCGCACATTTCCGGGCCAGTGGTACTTCATGAAAAGGTCCATCGTTTGTGAGTCGGGGCCGGAGACCTGCTTGCCTCCCGCCTCGCGCAGCAGGTGGATGAAATGGTCGACGAGAAGAGGTATGTCCTCCGGTCTTTCCCGTAGCGGAGGCAGGTGGATGGGAATAATGTTGATGCGAAAGAAAAGATCTTCCCGGAATTTCCCCTCGGCGGCGAGGCGGTCCAGGTCCCGGTTGGTCGCCGTGATGATGCGCACGTCGGTGTTTATGGGGCGCAGATCTCCCACGCGTTCGAACTGCCTGGTCTCCAGGACCCGCAAAAGCTTTACCTGCATGGACAGAGGAATATCGCCGATTTCGTCCAGGAAGATGTCCCCGCCGTCGGCGGCCTCGAAGCGCCCTTTCCTGTGAACGTGCGCCCCGGTAAAGGCGCCTTTTACGTGCCCGAACAGCTCGCTTTCCAGAAGAGACTCGTTTAAGGCCGCGCAGTTTAGCTGGATATACGGACCGGTACGCCTGCTCCCCAGATCATGGATGGCGCGGGCAACGAGTTCCTTTCCCGTACCGGTTTCGCCGAAGATGCTTACCGGAGCCTCACTCTGGGCGGCCTTTTCGATTATTTCGAACACCCTTTGCATCTTCGCCGATTCACCGACCAATCCGTGGAAGGTCGCCCTGCCCTCAAGAAGCCTCGAGAGTTGTTCGATCCTTTCGTCTCGCTCGCGTATGGCCGTTACGTCGGTAAAGGTTTCGACCGCGGCCACGACATTGCCCTGGCCGTCCTCCAAAAGAGAGGCGTTTTTGAGTACCTGCGCATAGAAGCCGCTCTTTTGCAGGATCGAACAGGGTTGCCTGCGGGAGTGGCCGACATGGAAAAGCCGGCACCAGCGCCCGTCTGCTTCCGCCCTCGCCTTTTCGCATGCATCGCAGTGGAAGATCGAACAGGAGTTGCCGATGAGTTCCTCCCGGGAGTAGCCGGTGATCTCCTCCATCGCCCGGTTGACCATCAGAATGGCCCCGTCGGGGGAGATTATGGTGATCGCCTCGTTCATCGTGTTGACGATCTCTTTTAGAAACCGGTTGATGTCGCTTTCCTGCATGAGAGGCCCCTCTTCGTTTAAATATCGTTTAAACGTTTAAATAGCAAAGGGGCGCTCCG
>JBMFWU010000074.1:3012-5634 GCA_049964955.1 Syntrophobacteraceae bacterium | reverse complement strand
GCGGATGCGACCAAAGATCTGCTGACCATACTGGAGCGCTCCGGAGATGTTCTGCTGGAGAGTGAAAAATGCGGCGAGCGTCTCCGGCTGCTTGTGCGCAAATGGACGGTCTAAATGCAACCAAAGGAGAAAAAGATGTCGAATGTCGATCTGAGTTCAATCAGTCCCGCAAGTTCTGTGGATGCAAGAGGCAGCGCGTGCCCCGGGCCTCTTCTGGAAGCAAAGAAGGGCATCGGCAAGGTCAAGGTGGGACAAGTGTTGGAGATCCTTTCCAATGATGTCGGCACTCGGAACGATCTTCCGGTCTGGGCGGCCAAGGTGGGACATGAATTCCTGGGTTTTGTCCCCGTAGACGGCTATGACAAACTCTTCATCGTGAGAAAAAAGTGAATAAACCCGGAAAGATCCTGATACTTGCGACCGAGAGTTGCGCCTACCCCGGGGCAAACGCCGTGGGGCAGGCGCACTCGAGCTATCCGGCAAACACCTATATTCTTCGGCTGAGAGCGCCGGTCCTTTTCCCGGAGAGGTTCTACCTGGACTGCTTCGAGAAGGGCATCTGGGGCGTGATCATAATGTCCTGCGGCGTGGAGTGCCCCTATGAGGGGGCTTATGAAGCGCTCGCCACGAGACTGGACCGCGTTTTCGCCATGATGAAGGAGCGTGGGCTCGATACCCGAAGGCTCCGACTGACATCGATCTGCACGGTTTGCACACGTGCTTTTCTAAAGGAGGTCCAGCAGATGAACGAGATCATCACCGAGCTGGGTCCTCCCGGCGGGGACGATCGCCGGGAAATTGGCATGAGGGCACAAGGGGGTGAAATTTGAGGCTCCAAAAATTCGATGCGCTCGTTATCGGGGGGGGTATTGCGGGGCTGGAGGCGGCGCTTAACCTTGCCGAGCAAAATTTCAGCGTCGCGGTCGTGGAAGCGGATGCTTCCATAGGCGGCAAGATGATACGGCTCTCCAAGGTCTTCCCGACCCTGGACTGCGCAAGCTGCATCACAACCCCGAAGATGGCCGCTGCCGCCCATCATGAAAATATCACCCTTTTCACCTACTGCGATCTGGTCTCGCTCGACCGTACCGGGACGGGGCTGCGGGCGCTCGTGCGGCAGAAGCCAAGGTTTGTCGATGCGCAGAAGTGCATCGGGTGCAGGCAGTGCGAGTACTCGTGCCCTATGTATGTCTCCGACCCTGAACAGGGGGACTTTGCGGGAAGAAAAGCGGTCTACATTCCCTTTTCCAACGCCATTCCCCAGGTTGCGCTGATCGATACGCAAAACTGCATGCTCTGCGGCAAATGCGAAAAGGTCTGCCCGACCGGGGCGGTCGACTACCTGCAGCAGCCCGAGGAGTTCACGATAGAGTCCAAAACCGCGGTGCTCGCAACGGGCTTTGAGGTGACGCCGGTCGAAAACAAGCCTCTCTATGGCTCGGGCAAGATTCCCAACGTGATCACAGCACTGCAGATGGAGAGGCTGCTCGCACCCCATGGCCCTTACAACCGGGTGCTTCGGCCCTCGGACGGAAAACTCCCCGATTCGATCGCCTACATCCAATGCGCGGGCTCGCGGGACGTGACAACGGGGATTCCCTACTGTTCCCGGGTTTGCTGCATGTACGCGATCAAGCAGGCGATGCTGCTCTCCGGAAGCCTTCCTCTTGCAGACATCACGATCTACTACATTGACATACGCGCGTTCGGCAAGGGCTACGAGCAGTTCTACCAGAACGCCGCCGCGATGGGGATCCAGTTCGTCAAGACAAAACCGGTGATTATGGGGCCGGGGAGCGAGGGGGGCGTGGTTTTGCGCTACGAAGCCCAGGAGGACGGGGGCCGAATCGTAACGGCCGAACACGACCTTGTGGTGCTCTCCCTGGGTCTTGTCCCGGGCAGGCATCCGGCGGAGGTCTCGACCGGGTCGGACGGCTTTATCTCCATACCCGGGCCGAGGACCGCCCCGGCGGTCACCGCGGTTGAGGGAGTATTCGCAGCAGGCGCCGCCTGCGGCCCCAAAGACATTGTCGATACCATTGCCGAGGCCGGGGCGGCCGCGATGGAAGCTTCAAAATACCTCATTTCATGCGAGCGGTAGGAAAAGATCATGGCGGGTGAGAACCGGAAGGAAAAAGAAGGCTGGGTCGGCGGGCAGAAGGTGGGTGTCTATGTGTGCCACTGCGGGGGAAATATCTCCGATCACGTCGACGTACCGGAGGTTTGCCGGAGGATAGAAAAGATCGGCTGCGTGGCATCGGTGCAAAACAACATGTTCATGTGCTCCGATCCCGGCCAGGAACTGATCATGAAAGACATACGGAGCGGGGCCGTAGACCGGGTGGTGATTGCGTCCTGCGCCCCCAATCTTCACGAGGCGACTTTTCGAAACGCGATTTCACGGGCCGGGGGAAACCCCTATATCTACGAGCATGCAAACATCCGCGAACAGGTGAGCTGGGTCCATCACGGCGAGGCCGCAACCGCCAAGGCCGTCCGTCTCATTGCCGCTGCGACCGCCAAGGCCGAACGGCTCGTACCCCTGACGCCCATTCGGCTTGAGGCGACACGACACGCAACGATTGTCGGCGGAGGTGTAGCGGGGCTCAAGGCGGCGATAGA
>JBMFWU010000074.1:0-2912 GCA_049964955.1 Syntrophobacteraceae bacterium | reverse complement strand
TTCGACGAGGTCGTAACGCTTCCCGAATTCATAGAGATGCTCGCCGGGGCAAGACTCGGGACCGATACGCTGCAGCTTGGGGGCAGACAAATCAAGAGTGTGGCGATGATCCACTGCGTCGGCAGCAGGATGATCCCCGGAATTCATGAAGAAGACGAAAACGGCAGGCTCAACGAGTATTGCTCCAGGACCTGCTGTACGGCCACCCTCCAGGCGGCCTCCACCATCCGCAACCTCTTTCCCGGAACGAACGTCTTCGAATTCTACCGCGACATAAGAACGTACGGGCGCGGCCAGGAGGAGTTCTACGCCAAGGCGGCCAAAGACAATGTGATGTTTTTCCGCTTTACCCCCGAAGAACCTCCGGTTGTAGGCAAAAAGGACGATAATGACGGATATGCGCTCTTCGTGCAGGTGAAGGATACCCTGACTTTCGGCGAAGAAATCGAGGCGCCCGTAGATCTGGTGGTGCTCTCGACGGGCATGGAGCCAAACGACGTTTCCGACCTGGTGGACCTGATGAAGCTGCCGGTGGGCGCCGACGCCTTCCTGCAGGAAGTACACCCCAAGTTGAGGCCGGTCGAGCTATCGGTTGCAGGCGTCTTTCTTGCCGGCACCTGCCAGGCGCCCATGGACACGGGGGAAGCGTGCGCAGCGGCTTCGGCGGCGGCCGTAAAGGCCTCGGCCGTTCTATCCCGCGGGTTTGTCGAACTCGACCCGTTCGTAGCCGAAGTCGACCCGGAAAAATGCAGGGGAACCGGCGCCTGTGTGGAAGCATGCCTCAAGGAAGGCGCCTTGGAGTTGGTGGAAACCGAAAGCGGCGGGAAAAAAGCGCAGGTACATGCCGCCTTTTGCATCGGGTGCGGGGCCTGCGCGGCCGTTTGCCCCGAGGGCGCAATCGACGTGAAGGGGTGGACGCTTACCCAGTACGAGGCGATGGTTGACGCCCTCGTTTCCGACGATCTGTTTGAAGAGGAGTTGGCGCATGGAACGGGAAAGTGAGGACAGGGCAAAAAAAAAGGAAGCGCTCAAAAGGCTTCGCGAGCTGAGAAAGGAAACCATCGAACGGGCCACGGCCAGGATGAAGGAACACAAAAGGATCACCGATTCCATAAAGGCCGAACTTCTAAAGGGGGACAAAACGGTTCCGGAGCTTTCCGCGGCCACGGGCATAGCTTCGGCTTCCGTTCTGTGGACGATAGCGACACTCAAAAAATACGGACAGGTGACCGAAGGAGATGCTGCGGGGAGTTATTTCCAATACAGGCTCGCAGCGGGTGGAAAGGCCGATTGATGCCGGGGAGCCAAACACCGGACCAATCATACAACTACGCGGCCGGGAGTCGGCCGTCAAAACACGAAGGAGAAAACAGTGCCGGAAAAAGAAAAGATTCTCTACATCGTAACCCACGGCGGAGAAGACCCCGAGAGGGCGACCTTTCCTTTCATGCTGGCCACGGCTGCCCAAACGATGGAAGTGGAAACCGTGGTGATGCTCCAGGGGGCGGGGGTCTTCCTGGCGAAAAAAGGCTACCTGGATCATGTCAGCGCAGCGGGGCTGCCGCCGCTAAAGGACCTGGTCCAGACATTTCTCAGTGAGGGCGGACAGCTTCTCGTCTGCATTCCCTGTATACGACAGCGCAAGATCGCTGAAGACGATCTCATCGAAGGCGCGGCTCTGACGATGGCGGCCAATGTGAATCAGCACATCCTCTCCGCCAACTCCACTCTGGTATATTAATTCAGTAAAGGACAAAACTGCATGGACTTGGTGCAAAACGCAGCAGGCGAATCGGCTGCGCCATTTGACGGCAAGACGATTCTACTCTTTTCCGACGATCTGGATAAGGCGCTTGCCGCCTTCGTCATCGCTAACGGCGCCATGGCGATGGAAAGCCCCGTCACCCTCTTTTTCGCCTTCTGGGGGCTCAATATTTTGCGAAAGCGGGCGCCCTCAAACGGCAAGGACCTGCTGTCCAAAATGTTCGGGTTCATGATGCCCAAAGGATCCGAAAAACTCAAGCTCTCCAAGCTCAATATGATGGGGATGGGCACCGAAATGATGAAATATGTGATGAAGAAGAAAAACGTGAAAGTTCTTCCTGAATTGATCGCCTCGGCAATGGAATCCGGAGTGCGGTTCGTTGCCTGTTCGATGTCCATGGACGTCATGGGGATTTCGAAAGAGGAGATGATAGACGGCGTCGAAGTGGGCGGGGTAGCGACCTTCCTTGGCGCTGCGGAAAAATCGAACATGACCCTGTTTATCTGAGGGTCGGAGAGCAAAAGAGCGGGGCCGACGTCCCATAGGCGCTAACTTGGAATCTCAATCGTGCTCAGTTAAACGCGGAAGGAGGAGCGCAGCGAGTTGAGCCCGGTTGCCTTCCATCCGTGGTCATCCGTGTCCATCCGTGTCACCCGCTTTCGAAAAACTATTCGACACGGATAAACACGGATGGACACGGATAGAAGAAAAGAGTCAAATTGTACCGGTTTTTTATGGGGCGCTGTGTCTTGGCCGCTTCAACTCCGATTGCTTTTCATCTTTGTCCATCCGTGTCACTCGCTTTTCCAATGCCCCTCGGACGCGGATGGAAACGGATAAACACGAAGTCGTTTGGCTTGAAACACTCTACGGTTTTCTTCTTTCGTGAATCCCCCGTGCCCTTCATGACCAAAATAGCTCTGCCCCACGCCCCTTCGCGGCTCATTTGGGGGGAAGGGGAAAATCTTCCCCCGCTCTGCCCGGATCAGGATTTCGGCCAGTTGATAAGGCAGGCCTTGACATCGGAGGGACACCTGTTGAGTTTTAGAGACAGCCTCCGCACGTGGCGCAACTCCTCGTTTACCAGAATGGAGACAATCTCCCTCGCCTTTCCCTCGGAAGTATTCTCCTGCATGTTGAGATAAAA
>JBMFWU010000073.1:13925-26079 GCA_049964955.1 Syntrophobacteraceae bacterium | reverse complement strand
ACTGCCAGGTCGGCGTTTTCGCCGCCTACGCATCCCCCCAGGGATATGCGCTGCTAGACGCGGAACTCTATGTACCGAACAAATGGTTCGATGAGAACTACGCCGGCAGAAGGGAAAAATGCCGGTTTCCAGAAGGATTGACCTTCAAAACGAAACCTCAGCTCGCCGTGGAAATTTTGGAAAGGGTTGAGAAGTGCGAGGCCTTGCCATTCAACTATGTTGTCGCCGATTCCGTTTACGGGACGAATCAGGATTTTATCGGCGCCATCGAGCAGCGCGTCGGTCTCACCTACTTGGTACAAGTACCGAACGATACGCTCTGCTGGATGCAGCGCCCGTCGATTCGGGAGAAGAGCTACAAGAACAAGGGCCAGGTCAAGACCAAGAAGCACGTACCGCCCGAAGAAAAGAAAACGGTCACGGTCGCCCGATTCGCAAAGGACCTAAACGACGTTTTCTGGTATAGACGTCGAGTTTGCGAAGGAACGAAAGGCCCTGTCGAATATGAGTTCACAAAAAGGCGGGTTACTCTATCGGTAAATGGTATGCCGGGAAAAACGGTTTGGCTCGTCGCGAAGCGGTCCATAGAGGCAAAACCGTCCTATTCCTTCTTCATTAGCAACGCTCCCTTCAGCACCCGCTTGAAAACCTTCGTCTGGCTGAGCGGCATTCGATGGGCCATAGAACAGTGCTTCGAGGAAACCAAAACCGAACTTGGACTGGACCACTACGAGGTGCGAAAATATCCCGGCTGGCGACACCACATGTTCTCATGCATGCTGGCTCATTTCTTTCTTTGGCACATGCGGATCAGATTGGGGGAAAAAAGCGCCATCGCTTACGATATCGCTGCTTAGACTTCTCATAAAGACAGTTTTGCCGCTGAGAGACTACGATCTGGGGGCGACTCTGGAATTGACTGAGAACATCTTGAAGCGAAATCATGCATCGTACCTCTCTCACAGGAAAAGACGCAGGATCCAACCGTAAATGTCGTTGTAGGGCTAATCTGATCAAGAGCCTATATCTAGGGAGGTTTCGCTCATGGGGAAGAATTGTACAGGAGTACGATGTCGCCAATGCAAAGGGACTGGGAGCCTGTTGAACGTGCCCGATGATGCGATATGAGGTTGATATTGTTTCCCCATGATGAGGGCACCAGATTTCTGATCCTGGTTTGTGTTTCTGGAATTTTCCTCCAGTCCGGTGTCACCCCTGATTAGCTGGAGCTGACCTTCTAGAACAGCCTGGGGCTTACGTTCACAACCGATAGGTTAGCAAGAGGGTAGCGAGGGTTCAAAAAGGGTTCAAAGAGAGCAGGCCGGAGGAATCGAACCAGAGATTATGACCCTTTTGTGGGCCTCGCTGTCGGTGCGCCTTACGTTGGGCTTGAACTAAGTCTTTGTGAGGATTGCGAGAGTAGGGGCTTGAGGCTCAGGGTAGCAAATGGTAGCAGGGACAAAAAGAAAAAGGGTTTAAGATTTCTCTTAAACCCTTATCCTGTCTTGATAGCGGGGCCTGGATTTGAACCAGGGACCTTCGGGTTATGAGCCCGACGAGCTACCGGACTGCTCCACCCCGCGACAACATTTGGGAATATAGCCTGCCCGGCCCCGCATGTCAACAAAAGAACGCGCTGTGTCGGGAGGTAGAGGGGCGGGGGCAGCAAAACTTCTCCTGCGAGGGAAGCGAAAAGGTCGGAAAATCAATAGATTGAAAATAAGTGAAGGGGTAGGGCAAGGCAACGACTATTTATTTTTCCAGGATTTGCTATACTTGGGAGTTCGAGGAAAAAGGAGCTTATGAAAGAAACCATACGAATAGCCATCATTCAGCCCAAACCGTATCCTTCGCTGGAGGACCCGCGCAATCTCGGGCACGCTCTTCAATTGATCGAAAAGTGCGGTGGCGGGGAACTCGACGTGATCTGTCTGCCGGAGTATTTTCCGGCCATCGGCGAACGGGAACTCGGAGCTGCGGCGCGCAGGCTCAACAGTTACATCATCGCGGGCATGATCGAAGAAGATGGAGCAAAGCGCTACAATACATGCGTGCTTTTCAACCGCAGCGGAAGGCCCGCGGGGCGGCAGCGCAAGGTGAGCGTCGGATCGATCGAGCGCGAGCGGCTCGGGGTTACCCCGGGCGACGGGGCTTTCCGGGTTTTCGAGGCCGACTTCGGCAAGGTGGGCATTCCGGTGGGCATCGATTTCTGGGGACAACCGGAAGCCGCGCGCCAGCTGTCCTACCAGGGGGTCGATATCGTTTTCAATCCCTGTTCCTTTTCGGTCTTGCGCCATCACTGGAAAACGGGTGCCCTGGCAAGGGCCTTCGATCATTTCGTTCCCGTGGTCGGGATAAATACGGCCGATTACAATGCCACGTTCGGTGAAAAACGCGTGCATCAGTATGGCGGAGGCAGTTTCATCCTGCAGCCCCCCAAGATGCTCGACAGGGACGATTTCAATCGTTGGGCCAGATCGATCGACAGCATTGAAAACTGGACCATCCTGGAGCTGGACGAACTCGAACAGGTTCAAATGGCCGATGTGAACCTGGCAAGCGCCGATCGATTCCGAAGCGAATTTTTCAACCGGTTCGGCTTCAAGAAGTATTAGAAACATGAGGAGATCGGGCCTGCCTGTGCGGGGCGGCTATCGGGAGCTTTTTAAGAGCGGCGAGTTGCTCAAAAGAGCGGAGGCTCTGGAGGCAAAGCTCGAAAAATGCGATCTGTGCCCTCGGGAGTGCGGGGTTGACCGGAAGAGCGGAAAACCGGGCTACTGCGGGATCGGGAGTCTTCCGAGGGTTGCCTCGATAAATCTGCATGCCTGGGAGGAGCCTCCCATCTCGGGAACCGGCGGTTCGGGCACTATATTTTTTTCCGGATGCACCCTGCGGTGCATCTTTTGCCAGAACTATCCGATCAGCCAGCTGGGGGTCGGGCGCGATATGAGCATCGAGGAGCTTGCCTCCGGCATGCTCGACCTTCAACGGCGGGGCGCGCACAATATAAACCTGGTTACTTCCACCCATCAGATGGCGGCGGTCGTCCGCGCCTTGCTCTCGGCCGCAAAACTGGGGCTCGAGGTCCCTCTCGTCTACAACTCGAGCGGCTACGAATCCCTCGAAACCCTCAGGCTACTCGATGGGATCATCGATATCTATCTGCCCGACATCAAATACTCGGACCCCGGGATCGCCGGAAAATTATCGGGCGCCCCCGATTATGTCGCCCGAAACAGGGAAGCTCTCCTCGCGATGTGGAACCAGGCGGGACCGATCCGCACCGACAGCGAAGGAATCGCCGTGCGGGGCATGATCGTTCGCCACCTCGTTTTGCCCGATAATCTCGCCGGTACGCGCGATTGCCTCGCCTTTCTTGCCGAGAGCTTGGGGCCGCAGGTGTGGGTAAGCCTCATGAACCAGTACTTTCCCGCCCACAAGGGACCGTCATCTCCGCCCCTCGACAGAAAAACCACCGAAGAGGAATACGAAGCCGCCTTCGCGGTCATGAGGGAACTGGGGATAGACAACGGCTATGTTCAGGAGACGTGAGCCGCGTCCAGGCCGTAGGCCATCGGCTGATGACCGACGACCCACAGGTGGTCGGCTGCGCGCGTGATCGCTACATGCAGAAGCATGCGGTTCTCATGATCGTCGCGGTATTGGCCGGTTGAGGGGTTAAGGATCAGAACGGCCGTAAACTCCAGCCCTTTCACCTGGTGGGCGTTTGTCACCACAATCCCCGGTTCGAAAGAAAAGTCATCGCGTTCGTGGCGGCGCACGTGCATGAGCCCCGAGCTTTTGAGCGCTTGAAAGGCCCGGTCGGCCTCGGCTTTGTACCGGGAGACCACTGCAACAAGAGCTTTGATGTGTTTTTCGAAATAGTCCGCGAGAATCGACTTCGCCGTGGCTATGGTCTCCTCCGGACTCCGGGTGGCAATGATCTGCACCGGATCGCCATCGCGGGGAACCGTCATGGAGGGTTTTTCGCCCAGGACCCGCCAGGCCAGTTCCATGATCGGTCGAGTCGCCCGAAACCCCACGACGAGCGTATCCGAGTTCATGCCTGCTGTCCCGGCCGGATGGCGCCGGGAGCGCACAAACCCGGCAAACCCTTCGCTTGTCTCAAAGGATACTTCCCCTTTAATTTTTTGGGCCATGTCGCCGCAGATGGTGATCGAATTCCGCTCATCGGTTGCGTGGAGGAGTGTCGCCAGTTCGATTTCGCTCAGGTCCTGCGCTTCATCGACCATCACGTGGGCATAGCCCGGCCTGACGGCCGCGACGCCTTTTCGCTGCAAAAGCCACAGGAAAATACCGGTATCCGAAAAATCGATCATGTTCCGGCTTCGAAGCTCCTCCTGCCAGGAAATGAGCTGATCGAGCGGTTCTTCGCCAAACGTCCCTTTCAGGAGACCCCGGTCCGTCAGCATCGCATGAAGGTCTGCGACGTGATTGGCAAGTCGGGCGAGAAGACGTCCTTTCACCACATTCCGCGATTCCGGCCGACCGGGACCCGGGGCGAAGAGTGCGTCTTTAGTCAGGAGGGCGACGAGGTCTTCGAACCGGCTGAGGGTTTCGATCCTCACCCGGACAGTCTTCAGTTCGGGGTCGCCGCTTTTCTCCAGCTGTTCGAGGAGCCAGGTGCGCGATTTTGTGAGCAGCCCGTCCAGGTAGCGATCCACAAGCTCGGGAATGCGCGGGTGTTTTTTTAACCGCACAACGCTTGCGGGTATGGGATCGGAACTGTAGGAAAGCCGTACGCCTGCTGCGCGAAACATTTTTCCGGCCCAGCCGTGATAGGTCTCCACCTGAACGCCCGCCCCCATTCCCAGTTCGGGCAAGATCCGGGAGATGTAATTCTGGAGAGATCGGTTGAACATGACGACAAGGATTCGTTCCGGTTTGAAACGGTCCGCATCCTGGTAGGAAAGATAGGCTATGCGGTGGAGTCCTACGGTGGTCTTACCGCTCCCCGCGCCCCCTTGCAGCAAAACCGTGCTCGATTCCGGGTGCGTGATCGCACGGAATTGGTCGGGGCTTATGAGGGCGGTGATTTCAGGTAGGCGATGATCCGATTTTTCCTCTTTGCGCGATCCGGTACCGACGCTCTCCTCGGCAACGCCCCAGGAGCCATCACCCCCTCGAACCAGAAGTGTCCCTTTTTCGAATATCTTTCGAAGTTCGCTCCCGGCCGTGTCCACCTGCCGTTTGTGGCTCACCTGCCCGGAGCGGTCCCGTCCGCGGATCTCCTCTTCGTAGAGTTCCCCCGCCTCATATTCGTAGTAGAGCCGCGAGATCGGGGCTTCGCGCCAGTCGATCACAACGGCCCTGCCCGTGCTGTCGAAAAAGGATCGACGTCCCAGGCAGTAGGCGAGATGCCCCAGGTCGTCGTCTTCGAGTTCGAGCACCCCGAAGTAGGGGTTGCTCAGGACCTGCCCGTCCTGATACTGCCGCATAGCGTACTGTGCGCGGCAGCGCTCTATCACTTCATCGAGTTCTCTCTTTTCCCGCCACCCGACCGCATCCACTTTCTGCTGCCTGAGTTCTGCGATTTCCCGGTCCTTTTTCTGCCGGTCCAACTCTTCTGCGGCAAGAGTCTTTCGCATTTCCTCAGCAATCCGGCCGAGCCTTGTTTCTTCGCGCTCGATAATTACCCGAAATTGTTTCATCTGTTTTCAGTTCGCCTTATAATTTCCGAACGGAGAATGGTTACCACCCCAAATCTACCATCTTATCAGGCTAACCTGTCCGGTCCAAACGAAAAGCATTTCGCTTCAGGACAATCGCCTGAGTGAAAGCGCCGGGAATGCGTGAGCCGGCAGTCGGGAAATCCCCCCCAACCCCCCTTTGCAAAGGGGGGCGATTGAGCCATGCAACCTTCCGGTTGCGTCACCCCCCTATGATTGAGCCTCATTCCTCCGACTGCGTCGCGCCTGCGCAGTCGGGCGGATGAGATTAAAGAAATTGTTTCGTACGATAGAATTTGCTCTTTTGCCGTGAAAAGTATTATGGTGGAAAATGTGTGCTTTCCTGCCCGGGTTTTGTTTGCAGGTCGTTCAACTTTTCGCGACAAGGAGATTGGATGAACGCACTGACCCTCTTGGTGGCGGCTCTTTGTGTCTTTGCCCTGGGATATCGTTTCTACGGCATTTTCATAGCCAAAAAGGTACTGGGAATAGACGCCGACAGGACTACCCCGGCCCACGCACATGAAGACGGAATCGACTATCATCCGACAAACAAGTATGTGCTTTTCGGCCACCATTTTGCGGCCATAGCGGCGGCCGGGCCCCTTCTCGGCCCGGTCCTGGCGGCCCAGTTCGGCTATCTTCCGGGGGCCTTATGGATCATTATCGGCGCTGTCGTGGCCGGAGCGGTGCACGACATGGTTATTCTCTTCGCCTCTATGCGCCACGGAGGGAAAAGCATCTCGCTCATCGCCGAGTCCGAGATCGGAAAATCGGCCGGGGCGGTGGCGAGCTTCGCGGTACTTTTCATTCTCATCCTGACTCTTGCCGGGCTTTCACTGGCCGAGGTAAACGCGATGATGAAAAGCCCCTGGAGCGCCTATACGGTCATCTGCACCCTTCCGATCGCCGTCATCATGGGCATCTGGATGCGCTCGATCAGGCCCGGGGACGTGTTGGGGGGAAGCCTCATCGGCGTTGCCCTCCTGGCCCTGGTCATCGTCTCCGGCCCCTTCGTTGCGGCAAGTCCCATGCTTTCCAAGTGGTTTAACCTGTCAAAAGACCAATGCGCCGTTTTCATCGCCGTCTACGGTTTCGCCGCATCGGCCCTGCCGGTCTGGCTGCTGCTTTTGCCGCGCGATTATCTATCGACCTATCTGAAGCTCGGAACGCTTACCGCGCTTGCCGTAGGGATCGTGCTCATTCACCCCGACCTCCAGATGACGGCCCTTACCAAATTCGTCCACGGAGGCGGTCCGCTCGTCGCAGCACCCGGTTCGGTTTTCCCGTTTCTTTTCATCACCATCGCTTGCGGAGCTCTCTCGGGCTTTCACGCGATCATCGGCACCGGAACGACGCCCAAGATGGTCGATAACGAAAAGGATATTATTTTCGTCGGCTACGGAGCGATGTTGACGGAAGGCTTTGTGGCGATCATGGCCCTCATTGCCGCCTGTGTGCTCGTCCCTTCGGATTATTTCGCAATCAATGCCACTGCCGCCGCCTACAAGACGCTCGGGATGACGCCCGTGCACCTGCCGCAGCTTGCCCGAATGGTCCACGAGAATGTCCAGGGGAGACCCGGCGGTGCGGTTTCGCTCGCCGTCGGCATGGCCTACATCTTCAGCTCGATTCCTTTCATGAAAGAGCTCATGGCGTACTGGTATCATTTCGCGATCATGTTCGAGGCCGTGTTCATCCTGACCGCGGTTGACGCGGGAACTCGGGTGGGAAGATATATGCTCCAGGAGATGATCGGGAAAGTGATTCCAAAATTTTCCGAGGAACGATGGATACCGGGCATCGTTTTGACAAGCGCCCTTTTTACCACCGCCTGGAGCTACCTGGTCTTTACGGGAAACATCGCCATCATCTGGCCGCTTTTCGGTATGAGCAACCAGTTGCTTGCCGCGTGCGCCCTGATCGTTGGAACCACGATGATCATCGCCATGGGTAAGGCGCAATACTCGTGGATCACCGCCGTTCCGGGGATTCTCATGCTGCCGGTGACCATGACGGCAGGCTACTACCTGATGGAGGTAAACCTTCGTCTTGGCAATTATCTGCTGGTCTGCTTTGCGGCCACACTCATGGCCCTCATGGCGATCGTTTTCGTTCTGGCCTTCCGGAAATGGTTCCTGCTGGGGCGCGAGGCCAAAGTCCTCGAAGGGGTGGCGCAGTAGGCGGGTTTTTACTGCAGATGGGTTGAAAACCACTCGACGGTTTCACGGATTGCCGCCTCCCGCCAGGAAGTATCGCTTATGCGGTGATCGGCGCTGCGCAGAAGAAGAAGTTTTTTCGGGTCCCTTACTCTCTTATAAATTTCCACAGCCTCTTTCCACGGTACAATTTCGTCCGACTGCCCGTGGATCAGCAGAACGCACCCGGCCTCGCCGGTAGCCTCCAAATTTGTCGGAGACCCCAACCCCTCCGGCTCCGGGTGCTTTGAGCCCATATCGAACGGCGCAGCCCAGGAAACCACTGCGCGGATGAATTCCGGGCGCTCGCCGGCCGCAAGAAAAGAGAGAAAACCACCCAGGCTCGATCCGAAAAGCCCGACCCGCCCGTTCGACCATTGCTGCGAAAAGGCAAGCACCGCCGCTAGATCGCGCCGCCTTGCGTCGATGAGGCCAGGGCCACTCCTCCCCGGGCTTTGCCCGCACCCCGAAAAATCAAAGCGCACCGCACAAAAGCCCGCACGCGCAAGCGCCTCGCATACAGCAATGAACTTCGGGCTTTCCTTCGCACTAAGAAGACCATGAGAGCAGATTACGACCGGAGCCGGAAGCCCCTCCGGCAGATGCGCCACTGCGGAAAGCACGGTTCCGTCTGCTTCGATGGATAGCTGAATGGGGGGTGAATCCTTCACGCGTGCTCCTGTTGAGATGCTGGGCCGAGAGGCAAGAGCAAAGGCAAAAGCGCGGGGGCTTTCGCCCCCTGCACCCCCACGCCGTTGCGCGGCCCCGGGGGGTGCGGGGGAGACACTCCCCCGCGCTTTTCTGTCTCTGTCTCTGTGTCTGTCCCTGTCTCTACGCTTCGTAATCGGCTACGGCCTTGCGGAACTGTTCGGGCACGCGAACGGTTTCCCGGGTTTCCTTATCGATTGCCACTGCGGTTATGTGGCCGGTGGCGATGGGACGGCCGGAGGTTTCTTCGAAGATAGAGAACTCGAAGGTGAAGCTGGAATTTCCGATTTTTCCCACCCGGGTGTGGACGTGCAGGATCTCGTCGAAAAAGGCGCGCCCCTTGAACTGGCAGTCGGTCTGGACGTAAAAGAAATCGACGCCTTCTTTCAAAAAGTCGTCGTAGGTGTAGCGCAGCGCCTTGAGGTATTCGGTCAGCGCCAAATCGAAGTAGGTAAAGTAGTGGCCGAAAAAAACGTGTCCCTGCATATCGGTTTCAACGAACCGCACCTGCAGAGGTACGAAGAACCTGAAGTGGCTTTCCATCTCGGCTACATCCTTCTTGATGAAGATTTGCGACCTGTTACAAGCAAGAGCAGAATGAGGAAGATCGCAGCACCGCCCAGAATCCAGCTGAGGTATTTCCAGCTGAGGGAGTGGAGGTGCATCTCGATCGCCTGGCTGCTCCGTTTGAACCAACCGGCGAGGGGAACGTTCTCGTGACTGACCAGTTCGATGGTTCTTTCGGGTTTCCCGGAAACCGTAAAGACGATCTTGCCGATCTGCTGGTTTGCCTTTACGGGTGCGGCGACATCGTCGGGGACCTCTATTTGCCACTTGAGCAGATCTTTTTGATTGTGCAGGATGAGAAATGAGGCTTCCTTGACCGGGTAGAGCTCCACCTGGTTTTTTTCGCCCTTCCAGATGCCGACTTTTGTCACCGGCTGGTCTTTGGGAAAAGGCTTGACCATGGTGTAGTTGCTGTAGCCGTAATTGAGGAGCTTTATGGCTTCCCGGGCGCGGATGGAGGGGCTGGGAGCGCCCATGACGATAGCCAGAAGCCGCATACCGTTTCGGTAGGCAGTTGCGGAAAGATGATACCCTCCGGCTTCGACGTAGCCGGTTTTCAAACCGTCTATATCGGGATATTGGAAGAGCAGCCGGTTGCGGTTGTACTGGTCGATGTTATTGAACTTGAATTCTTTTGTGGAGGTGTATTTGAGGGCCTGGGGAAAATTTTGGATAAAGGCGGTGTCGAGAGTGGCCATGTCCTTTACGGTGGTAAGCTGACCGTCCGCGGGCAGGCCGTCGGGGGTCATAAACCGGGTATTGGTCATTCCCAGCTTTTGGGCTTCTGCGTTCATGGCGTCTACAAAAGTTGCGACGCTGCCGCTCAGATATTCGGCCACCGCCACGCAGGCGTCATTTCCGGAGTCTACGGCGATACCGTTTATCAGGTCTTCGAGGGGGACACGGGTCCCAACCTGCACGAACATTCTCGATCCGCCGGTACGCCACGCCTCCCGGCTTATGTACGCCTGGTCGGTAAGATGGACGCGGCCCTGCTGCAACGCCTGGAAGACGAGATAAAGGGTCATGACCTTGGTAAGCGAGGCGGGAGGAATCGCTTCGTCGGGGTTTTGTTCGAAAAGCACGGACCCGGTACCCACATCGACGAGGATGGCCGAGCGCGAGTTTGTCACCCCGGGGGAAACACCGGCGGCCGGGCCAATGCCTCCGATAACAGGCGAGCTCCCCGCCGGGGAGGGCTGTTGGAGTGCGCTCGCCTTGGATCGCGCATGGTGTTTTTTCCTGAGGACCCTGGCGCCGGCTTCGAGCGGCGAAAGGGTGGAAACGATAAGAAAGGCGATGGAAAGAACCAGCGTCAGGCCGAAGATAGAATCTCTTCGCATGTACTCCCTTTCGATTTTATGATCTGAACGTGAAGATTTTGGACCTTATACTGCGAATCGAGCCTTTTGACAATGGTCGTCAAATTCCACCTTCCCGCGCTTCTGTGATATATACCAACGGAAAGCGAGAGTAAGTAAAGGGGAGAGTATGCTTTCCGAGCTGCAGGGGCAAATCGAAAGGATCACCTACACCAACGAAGAAAACGGCTTCACCATTGCCAAGGTGAAGGTCGTCGGTCGTCCGGACCTGGTCTGTGTGGTTGGAAACCTCATGGCCCCCATGCCCGGCGAAATACTCAGGATGCAGGGCGAGTGGACCAACCACCCGAAGTTTGGCGAACAGTTCAAGATCGCTTTTTACAAATCGATGGTTCCCGCAACGGTTGCGGGCATCCAAAAATACCTGGGCTCCGGCCTCATTAAGGGGATCGGGCCCGTTATGGCAAAAAGGATCGTAAAAAAGTTCGGAAAGGACACGCTCGATACGATAGAAGCGGATGTGCAAAAACTCACCTCGGTGGAAGGGATCGGCGAAAAGCGCATCGGCATGATCAAGAAGGCCTGGGAGGAGCAGAAAGAAATCCGCGAGGTGATGATATTTCTGCAGAGCCACGGCGTCAGTTCCGGGTATGCGACGAAGATTTTCAAGCAATACGGAAACGACGCGATCGCAGTGGTGAAGGAAAATCCGTACAGGCTTGCAACGGACATCTTCGGGATCGGTTTTGTTACGGCGGATAAAATCGCTGAAAAGCTGGGATTTCCCAAGGACAGCGAACTCAGGGCAGAAGCCGGCATCCTCTATGTCCTCCACGAGCTTTCCGACGACGGGCATGTCTACTACCCCTTCGAGCCTCTCCTCGATAAGTGCGGTGAAATTCTCAAAATTGAGCGCGAGGTAATCGAAAAAGCTCTCGGAACGATCGTCTCCCGCAAAATGATCGTAATCGAAGAGCTGAACGGGCGCCCGGAGGATGGAGACAAGGCCGTCTACCTGGCCAAATTCCACGTCTCCGAAACCAGTATCGCCCGGCGGCTCGGGATTTTGGTAAACGGTCTCAAATCGATCCGGCAAATCGATGCGGATAAGGCGCTCGGGTGGGTCCAGGAGCGACTTTCGATAACTCTTGCCGGCAGGCAGGCAGAGGCGGTAAAACGCGCCTGCGAGTCCAAGGTGATGGTGCTGACCGGTCAGCCCGGCACCGGGAAGACGACCATCATAAACGCCATACTCAAAATTTTTAAGGCCCTGGGCGTGAACATCCTGCTCGCAGCACCCACGGGCAGGGCGGCAAAGCGTATGAGCGAGACCACAGGCTTCGAGGCCAAAACCATTCACAGGCTGCTCGAATTCAGCCCGAAGAAGGCCGGCTTTCAGAAAAACGAAGATCACCCCCTGGACTGCCATTTGCTGATCGTCGACGAGTTTTCGATGGTCGATTGCATCCTGATGCACCACCTGCTAAAAGCCATTCCCCCTCATGCGACTTTTATCATGGTGGGAGACGTTAACCAGCTACCTTCCGTGGGCGCGGGAAACGTTTTAAACGACGTCATTTCGTCGGGGAAAGTCCCGGCGGTGGAACTGAACGAAATATTCCGCCAGGCCCGGCAGAGTTCCATTATCGTCAATGCCCACAGGATCAAT
>JBMFWU010000073.1:12363-13825 GCA_049964955.1 Syntrophobacteraceae bacterium | reverse complement strand
GACAAGGTCATGCAGATCCGGAATAACTACGACAAGGAAATCTTTAACGGCGATATCGGTCGGATCATTCGAATCGACGAGGAAGCACAGGAACTGACCATTTCCTTCGACGGACGAAGGGTGGAGTGCGAGTTCGCCGATCTCGACGAAATGGTTCCCGCCTACGCCGTTTCGATTCACAAGGCGCAGGGGTCCCAGTACCCGGTGGTGGTCATTCCCGTTCACACCCAGCACTACATGCTCCTACAACGGAACTTGATCTACACCGGAATTACCCGGGGAAGCAAGCTCGTGGTGCTTGTGGGAACCACCAAGGCACTGGCGATAGCCGTAGCGAACAACAAGACCCAGAAACGTTTTACCCGACTGGCCGAAAGGCTCGGGGGGAAAGTGTAGGACTTTCGAGCGGGTTTTGGTCTTTTGATGGCTTGACTTCCTCCTGTTGCCGAGTATAGATTATACAAAATTATCCATACGGGGTGAAAACGGAGGGGTGCAATGCAAGTTCTTTTGAAACGTTGGGGAAACAGCCTTGGGTTTCGCATCCCGAAGGGAATTGTTGAGTCTGCCGGACTGAAGCCCGACGATGCTGTTGATATCGATGCTTCCCCGGACGGCTTCACCGTTAAAAAAGCCCGAAGGAGGTATGTTTTGAAGGACCTTCTTAGCCGAGTCACGCCGGAAAACAGGCATGACTCCATTGATTGGAGTGGCCCGAAGGGAAAAGAGCTTCTGTGAAGAAAGTCCCGGGGAAAGGCGATTACGTTCATATTGATTTCGATCCGCAAGCAGGCCACGAACAAGCCGGTTCGCGCTTCGGACTCGTTCTTTCCCCTGCTGATTTCAATAGAATTACAGGCTTTGCGTGGATTGCACCGATCACGACTCAGGTTAAAGGATACCCGTTCGAAGTTCTGATTCCTCCTGGAGAACGATGCAACGGAGTCGTGTTGGTAGACCAGACGAAAAGCCTCGACTGGAAAGCCCGTAATGTTTATGTGAAAGGAAAGGCATCGGATTCGGTTATTGAAGATGCCTGTGCGCTTATCGCGGCAATCCTGGAAATTTGAGCGATGAGCCCGACCTGAAAAGAGGGGGGGCTGAAAAGAAGCCGCCGCGTCCCCCCCTGAAATTCCCCTCGCCCTTGACGTTACCTCATCCATATTTACCTTTCCCCCATAGTTTCCAGGCAGAGTTTCTCCCGAAGGGAGGGACCGTTCTCAATCGATAGTAACCCGGATTGCCTCAAAGTGAACAACGAGACCTCAAACCGGCTGGCAGTGAGAGCCGCGTCGGCGCCAAGGGGCTTTCACGTTATGGCCAAGCCCTCGGGGGCGGCTTGCAACCTGCGTTGTGACTACTGTTTCTATCTGGAGAAAAGGTGTCTTTACCCCGGCGGCAGCTTCCGCATGGCCGAGGATGTCCACCAAGCCTACATCCGGCAGCTGCTGGAATACCACCG
>JBMFWU010000073.1:9597-12263 GCA_049964955.1 Syntrophobacteraceae bacterium | reverse complement strand
CTGCTTCAAAAACACGGGGTCGAATACAACATTTTGTGTGCGGTCACTACGAAAAACGGCAATCACCCGCTGGAGGTCTACCGGTTTTTTCGGGACGAATTGCGGGCGGCCTACCTCCAGTTCATCCCGATCGTTGCGCGGGCGGGCGGAGGCGTAACCGACTGTACGGTTGGCCCGGAGCAGTTTGGGCGATTCCTCATCGAGATCTTCGACGAATGGGTGAGGCGAGACGTAGGGCGCACATTCGTTCTTAACTTCGACGCGGCGCTCGCCGGCTGGCTGGGGATGGCCGGCACGGTTTGCGTCTTCGGTCCCACGTGCGGTCTCGGGCTTGCCCTGGAGCACACCGGGGACCTCTATTCCTGCGACCACTTCGTCGAGCCGGGTTATCTATTGGGAAATATCCTCAAAACCCCGATGATCGAACTCGTCGCCTCGGCCAGGCAGCAAAAGTTCGGGCGGGATAAGCGCGATACGCTTCCGCAATACTGCCTGGGGTGCGAGTTTCACTCCATCTGTAATGGCGAATGCCCCAAAAACCGCTTTGTGCCGACGCCGGACGGGGAGCCCGGACTAAACTATCTTTGCCGTGGATACAAAGCCTTTTTCCGCCACGCAGCCCCGGCCATGAAAGCCATGGCGCAGTTGATTCGCAGCGGGAAAAACGCGGAGGCCGTGATGCGTACTTCACCGTAAATAAGGAGGCTCACCATGTCGCTCAAAGAATACAAGCCTGGAGAGGCTTTCCCCGGCGTGATCGGACGAACGTTCGATCAATCCTCGCCCGCCTGGCCCGAACCGCTTCGCGCGCGGCAGGGCGCGCCCAACGTGCTGTTCGTCATCCTGGACGACCTGGGCTACGGGCAGCTGGGCTGCTACGGCAGTCCCATCGAGACCCCCAATATCGACGCTCTGGCCAGGGGCGGTTTACTCTACAACAACATGCACACCACCGCGCTCTGCTCTCCCACGCGCTCCTGTGTGCTCACGGGGCGAAATCATCACTCGAACGCTATGTCGTGCATTACCGAGGGCTCGACGGGATATCCGGGCAGCAACGGAAACATTCCGTTCGAAAATGGTTTCCTTTCGGAGATCCTTCTTAAAAATGGCTACAACACCTACGCTGTCGGGAAATGGCATCTGACGCCTGCAGAGCAGATCTCGGCAGCAGGCCCCTACGACCGCTGGCCCCTGGGGCGCGGATTTGAGCGCTTCTACGGCTTTCTGGGCGGGGAGACCAACCAGTACTATCCCGAACTGGTCTACGACAATCACACGGTGGAGGCTGAGAAGAGCCCGGAGGAAGGCTACCATATCACCGAAGACATGGTGGACCGGGCCATTGGCTTCATCGCCGATTCCAAGCAGGTCGCTCCCGATAAACCCTTCTTCCTCTATTTCTGTCCGGGCGCCATGCACGCGCCCCACCAGGTCCCCAAACAGTGGGCCGACAGGTACAGGGGAAAATTCGATGCGGGCTGGGAAGCCTATCGGCAGCAGGTCTTCGGGAGGCAAAAGGAACTGGGTATCATCCCTCACGATGCCGAACTCTCCCGTCACGATCCGGATGTTCCGAAATGGGAACCCCTTTCGCCGGAGGAAAAAAAGCTCTACGCCCGCATGATGGAGGTCTACGCCGGCTTTCTCACCCACACCGATCACCATATCGGACGGTTGCTCGATTTTTTGAAAAAGCTGGGGGAGTTCGAAAACACCCTGATCATGGTGCTTTCGGATAACGGCGCGAGTTCTGAAGGGGGGGCCACCGGCATGGTGAACGAAGCCCTGTTTTTCAACAACGTCCAAGGGTCTCTTGCGGAAAACATGGCCGCAATGGAGAAGCTTGGAGGCCCCGAGACCTGCAACCATTATCCCTGGGGATGGTGCTGGGCGGGCGATACTCCGTTTCGTCGCTGGAAGCGCGAAACATACCGCGGCGGGATCAGCGACCCGTTTCTCGTGCACTGGCCCAAAGGCATTGCGGCAAAAGGAGAGGTCCGTACCCAGTATGCCCATGCCATCGACATGGTGCCAACGGTGCTCGAGGCGATCGGGATAGAAGCTCCGACCTCGATCAGGGGCGTCACGCAATCCCCCATCGAAGGGGTAAGCCTGGCTCACAGCTTCGACAATGCCGACGCTATTAGCCGTCACACAACCCAGTACTTCGAGATGTTCGGCCATCGCTCCATCTATCACGACGGCTGGCGGGCGGTATGCCCGTGGCCGGGCGCCTCTTTTGTCGAATCGGGCAAATTCTTCGGAGCCCCGATCGATAGAGACAAATTGATCGAACTCGACGCCACGGGCTGGGAGCTCTACCACGTTGCGGAGGATTTTGCGGAAAATCATGACCTGGCCGCCCAAAACCGCGCGAAGCTGATCGAGATGATCGCCATGTGGTATGTCGAGGCCGGAAAGTACAAGGTCCTGCCCATCGATTCGCGCGGCACTCTGCGGTTTGTCGCCGAACGTCCGAAGGTCGCCGCCGATCGCATGTCGTGCGTGTTTTACCCCGGCACCCAGGGAGTTCCTTCAAATGCCACAGCCAGCATACTCAACCGCCCGCACAGCATCACGGCCGATGTCGAGATCCCCGAGGGCGGCGCCGAAGGGGTGCTGCTCTCCCAGGGCGGAAGCGACGGGGGCTGGTCGTTCTACAT
>JBMFWU010000073.1:0-9497 GCA_049964955.1 Syntrophobacteraceae bacterium | reverse complement strand
GACACCGGCTCCCCGGTAACGTCCGGGTACAAACCACCCTTTCCCTTCACGGGTACGATCCACGGCGTAACGGTGGATGTGAGCGGCGAACTGATCCGGGACACCGAAGCGGAGGTGCGGATGATCCTTGCGCGGCAGTAGGCCGCGCGCTCGCGATCCTCTTCGGGCAGTTGCAATGCAAATCTTTCACAAGGGGGAAATCCGATGCGAGTACATAAAATTTGGTGTCTGACCTTTGTGGGTGTCATTTTGTGGTGCGCCCCGGCGCTTGGCGCGAAAACCGCCCCGGCAGCGGAGCCGAGCCCGATGGCGCTTCTGCAGCGCATGTGCACTTACCTTCAATCGCTTCAGCAGTTTTCCTTTGTTGCCCGGGGCGATTACGACGAGATCTACTCCGGAGGCAAAAAACTCCAGTACGGGCTGGAGATGGAAATGTATGTGAAGCGGCCCGGCATGCTGCGTGTCAATGCTGCCGGGGACATCCTCGACAAGCAGTTCTTTTTGAACAACGACACGCTAACCCTCTATGACAAGGATAAAAACGTCTACGCCACCCTGCAGGTCCCCTCCGACATCGGAATGGCTCTTGCCAAGGCCCACAACGAATACAACCTGAGGGTGTCTCTTACCGAACTGGCCAACCCTCACCTGTGGGAATTTATCTCGCAAAAGATAACCGATGCTCTCTATGTGGGCACAGTCGATGTGCAGGGAGTTCCCTGCTATCACCTGGCATTTAACGGACCCGACGTGGAAGTCCAGCTCTGGGTGCGCACAGGCAAAAAGCCGGTGCCGTTAAAAATCGTCTTTGTGCAAAAGAAAGTCGAAGGCGAGCCCCAGTGGAGCGCTGTGTTGAGTGATTGGAAAACATCCCCGCAATTGTCGAACAGGTTGTTCACATTCACTCCGCCCCACGGGGTGCAGAAGATCAAATTCGTTCCCCGCACGCAACCCGCTGCTCCGGGGAGCGGGAAAGGAAATCAGTCATGAAACCTTGTAGACTCAAGTTGTTTACCGTGACTTTTCTGGCCATGATCCTGGCAGGCTTTCCATTTTTTATCAGCCACGCGGACGCGAGAGGCGGGTTTGGCGGCGGGGCCGTCAGGGGCTATGGCGCCGGCGGGTTCAGCGGAGGCAGTTTCGCCAGAGGCGGCGGGTACGCTACCGGTCCGCGCGGAGGGGCCGCAGCCGTTGGGCCGCGAGGCGGGGCTGCGGCAGTTGGTCCGCGTGGCGGTGCGGCCGTAAGAGGCCCCGCCGGCTACGGAGCCGCCCGGGGTCCTGCGGGAGGGACTGCCGTCAGAGGACCCGGCGGAACGTACGCGACGAGGCCTGGCGGAAACACCTACATCAATCGAAATGTCACCGTGAACCAGGGCTGGGGCGCCTGGGGCTACAGGCCGGGCGCCGTGGCTGCCGGGGTCGCCGTCGGGGCTGCGGCCGGCGCGTATGTGGCCTCGCTCCCCTATGCCTATCAAACGACGGTGGTGAGCGGTCAGACCTATTACGTGGCAAACGGCACCTACTATCAGCAGTGCTACCAGGGCACGGAGGTCGGCTACTGCGTGGTCACCCAGCCTGGGTATTAGGGCGCGCGCGCAGGCCTTTCGTAATTATGGGCAAGGCTGACCGTGCTCCTGAAAAAAGCGCGGCCAGCCTTTGGCTATTCTTTCCTGGTACTGCTCTTTACCGGAGATCGGCTCGGAGGGATTTAGCGCCATGGCCCTACTCATTAGACGATCGAACCGAAAACCGAAAGGAGAAGACAGGGGGAAGTTGCCCTCCTTTTTCCCTCTTCCCGCTTCCCGCTTTCCGTTTCCATCTCTGAAGCGGTCTGCAATTGCCCGTTCCGTTCTTCCCGTGTGGATGATTCCCCTCGCCTATGTGGCGGCGACAATAGCCCTGGCTTTTACCCTTCCGCCCCTGGAGTATAGATTTCTGCCCGGTCTCACTCACGCAATGACCATCTCATCGGCGGTCGCAATATTTTCCTCGATAGCTTCGGGCATGATAGCCCTTACGGGTATCGTCTTTTCGATATCCTTCGTCATGGTCCAATTCAGCAGTTCCGCCTATTCTCCTCGCCTGGTATCATGGTTTAGCGAAAGCCCGATCGTTTTTCACTCCCTCGGTCTCTTTTCCGCCACTTTCATCTACGCCTTGGTCGTCATCGGATGGGTGGACAGGAACGGATCGGGCAAAGTGCCCTTTATCAGTACGTGGGTGGTCGTTTTTCTGCTGATTACGAGCGTGTTTGCGCTGGTGCTTCTCATCCGGGGCGTTTCGGAATTGCAGGTTAGCCGGGTCCTGCGGCTCATCGGCCACAGGGGCCGCGAGGCTATCCGGGAAGTCTATCTCGAAAACGAGGCCGCCGTTTTGGAAAAAGATGGCCCTATTTCCACCGTGGCCGAAAACATGCCGGTCTCACAAACGCTCGGCTTTTCCGGTAGACCTTTGGTGATCGAATCGATCGACACGCGGTCTCTGGTCCGTATGGCGAGAGAAGCCGAAGGGGTGATCGTGTTGCGCTACGCGGTGGGAGACGCAGTGATGGAAGGCTCCCCGCTCCTGCAACTTTTCGGAGGTAAGAAGCGGTTGGCCGAATCGCACCTTGCCGGGGCGATAAAACTCGGAGAGGAGCGCACCTTCGAGCAGGACCCCCGATATCCCATTCGACTGCTCGTAGATATTGCCATCAAGGCCCTCTCTCCAAGCATTAACGACCCGACCACGGCCGTGCAGGCGATAGACCAGATAGAGGACCTGCTGCGGCGTCTCGCGACATGCAATCTGGAAGTGGGTAGCGTGCGGGACGAAAACGGAACACTTCGCCTGGTGTTCCCGACTCCGGACTGGAGAGATTATGTGTCGCTCGCCTTCGATGAGATATCCTTCTACGGGGCTTCGTCGCTGCAAGTCGTTCGAAAGCTGCGTTCGGCCCTGGACGATCTGCTGGAAATTGGGCCGCCCCCCAAAAAAGAAGCGCTTCTTTCCTGCCTCGAACACCTGGACCATATCGTGAATCGATCCTTTACCGGAGAACATGACCGAAACAGGGCCAAACAGACTGACAGGCAAGGGTTGGGGCTGACCATGAGAAGACGGTCCGGGCCGTTTTGACATTTCATCCTGCACCCTTAGCTTAGATATATCAGGCCGTTATGGTGTATGAACGATGCCCCGATTGCGCGTAAAAGGAGATTGTCCATGGAAGTAAACGAGATTTTGCGTGATTACGTCGGTGACCTGCTGGCGGTAGAAAACCACTGCTTCGAAGCGATTAAGCGGCAGAATGGGGATGCTGAATTTGCGCGATATAGCGAGGTGGTTCTGCTGCTCAAAAAGATAGAAACCACAGTCAAAACGCAGCTATTCTGGCTCGACGATTTTTCGAGTTCCACAGGTGGCGGCGCTAAAACGGAAATAAAGAAGGCGGCCACTTCGCTGGCCGGTGCGATTTCCGGAGTTTACGGGAAAATGATGCGAGAGGATGCCGTCTCCAGGAGCCTGCGGGACGACTACGTAACGCTTACGCTGATTGCGGTCAACTGCTCCATGTTCCACACGGCGGCGCTCGCTTTGAACGAAACCTCCGTGGCGGAGGTGGCGCTAAAACACATGAACGAGATCGTTCCGCTGGTCGTTGAACTCGGCAGAATCATCCCTTCGGTTGTAACCCGGGAGTTGGCGGAGAAACACCAAATAGTCGATACGTCGGCTTGGATGGCCGCCGCTGAAAAATCCCGAGAGGCGTGGAGAAATGCAGCGTGTGAACGAAACCCCGATTTTCATCCAATAAATTGACAGGATGGATAGGATTAAGAGCTGAATTTTCAAGGAAAATCCCGATCCTCGCCCAGGTTTGTTCTCCCGGCGGCAAAGGCGAAAGCCTCGGACAGGATTACAGGATTGACGGGATGAGGAGCAAATTCTTGCCGGAGATCCGATCCTTTCGAAAAATCCCGATCCTGTAAATCCTGTAAATCCTGTAATCCTGTCCAAAGTATTTGCCTTCTCTGCGGCAAAGGCGAAAGCCCCGGACAGGATTACAGGATTAACAGGATGAAGAGCAAATTCTTGCGAGGAGAGCCAATCCTTTCGAAAAATCCCAATCCTGTAAATCCTGTAATCCTGTCTAAAGTATTTGCCTTCCCGGCGGTGAAGGCGAAAGACTCGGACAGGATTACAGGATTAACAGGATGAAGAGCAAATTCTTGCCAGGAGAGCCAATCCTTTCGAAAAATCCCGATCCTGTAAATCCTGTAATCCTGTCTAAAGTATTTGCCTTTCCTGCGGCAATGGCGAAAGACCCGGACAGGATTACAGGATTAACAGGATGAAAAGCAAATTCTTGCGAGGAGAGCCAATCCTTTCGAAAAATCCCGATCCTGTAAATCCTGTAAATCCTGTAAATCCTGTAAATCCGAATCCAGTATCCGCTAAGTCCTTTAATCCTGTCCAGGCCTGATCTCGAAGAGCAGGGGCCATAGCTTGCCGGTAACCAGAATCGTGTCGTTTTGGGCGTCGTAGGCGATCCCGTTGAGATCTATGGCTGTGGGAGGCAGTTCGCGGCGAAGAGACGAAAGGTCGATCCAACCGGTAACTTCGCCCGTTTTGGGCGATATTACAGCAATTTGGTCGTCGTGCCACACGTTGGCGAAAATTTTCCCCTTGATATACTCGAGTTCATTGAGCAGGCGGACGGGTCTACCCATGTCGAGGACCGACAGCGTGCGCTTTACGGCGAATGTTGCGGGATCGAGGAACAAAATCTCCGAACTGCCGTTGCTCATGATGAGGCTTTTTTTGTCCGCGGTAAGGCCCCAGCCCTCCCCGTAATAGCGGAACCGGCGTTCGGGGGAAAACCCGTGCAAGCTATACTGAAATGCTATCCCGGCGTGCCAGGTGAGTTGGAAAAGAGAGCCGCCCCACAGCGCCAATCCTTCTCCGAAATATTTGGCCGGAAGGTCGTATACTTTGAGGACGCGGCCGGTTTTGAGGTCAACCTTCCTGAGAGTCGACTCTCCGTTTAACCCCGTGCTTTCATAGAGAAAGCCGTTGGCAAAGAGCAGCCCTTCGGTAAAGGCCCTCGGGTCGTGGGGGTATTCTCGGAGGATTGTAAACGGGATCGAGGGTGCGAGATGGAGTGGGGCGCACGAGGCAGAAGCCGTCGACACCGGGGCCGCGAGCGTCTGCTTCGTGCAAAAGATTGTGCACACGAAGAGCGGGAAAAGAACCAACCAATGGACTGGCCGGTTACGCCGCCGGAACATTGCCATTTTTTGCGACTCTTCCCACGCTGTGATAGTCAAACCCCATGGCCCTCATTGCCGCGGGGCGGTAGACGTTTCGCAGGTCTATGAACAAAGGGGCCTTCAGAATGCTCTTCAGGCGAGGCAGGTCGAGCGCCCTGTATTCGTTCCATTCGGTCATCAGCACAAGGGCGTCGGCGCCTTCGCAGGCCTCGTAGGGACTCGAACAAAACGTGACCCCGGGCAGCAGTTTGGCCGCCTCCTCCATCGCCTGCGGATCGTGGGCCCGAACATGGGCGCCGTGTTCGATCAGCTTGGAAACGATGGTTATCGCGGGCGAATCTCTCACGTCGTCGGTTTCGGGCTTGAAGGCCAAACCGAGCATGGCGATGGTCTTTCCCCCTTCATGCCCCCCCAGAGCGTTCCTGATCTTTCGAGTCATGCGGGCTTTTTGGGCCGCATTGACTTCTATGGCCGCCTCGATGATCCGGAAGGCCACCCCGTTTTCCTGGGCGATTCGCAGCAAGGCCTGCGTGTCTTTGGGAAAGCACGAGCCGCCGTAGCCCGGGCCGGCATGGAGAAATTTTTTGCCGATTCGTCCGTCAAGCCCTATGCCCCGTGCCACATCCTGGACATTGCCGCCGATTTCCTCACACAGGTTTGCAATTTCGTTAATGAAACTGATCTTGGTGGCAAGAAAGGCATTGGCGGCGTATTTTATGAGCTCTGCAGTTTCTATGGTTGTTATGACAAACGGGGTTTCGATCAGGTAAAGAGGGCGATAGACCGCCCCCAGGACCTCTTCGGCCTTCTTGGAGTCCACCCCCAAAACGATCCGGTCCGGGCGCATGAAGTCGTTTATGGCCGCCCCTTCGCGCAAAAACTCGGGGTTGCTCGCAACGTCGAAGGAGGCCTCCGGGTTGGTCTGGGAGATGATCCTTTTTACCTGTGCGGCAGTGCCCACAGGCACCGTGCTCTTGTTTACCACCACAGTGTAGTCGCGCAGAAAGGGCGCCATCTGGCGTGCCGCCTCGTAGACGTAGGTAAGATCGGCGTAGCCGTCACCGCGCCGTGAAGCCGGAGTCCCGACGGCGATAAAGATCACCTCCGCTTCGGGGACGCACGGCGTGTATTGGGTGGAAAAAATGAGACGGCCCGCCTGGGCGTTCTTCTTTATGATCGTTTCCAGACCCGGCTCGTAAATGGGGATCTCCCCGTCTCTGAGCCTCTCTATCCTTCCCTCATCATAATCGACACACGTGACCGTGTGTCCGAATTCGGCAAAACAAGCCCCACTGACCAGACCGACATACCCCGCGCCTATAACAGCTATCTTCATAACTTGACCAATCCGGATTGTGTAAAGTAACGCCGGGACACCGAAAAAGATCGGGCGGTTGCTGCCCATCCCCCTCGGTGCCTGCCTCTTCTCCCCATGCGATGAAGCACGTCACATAGCAGTTTTGTGTGAGAAATGCAAACCCTTGTTCATTTCCCGATTTTCAGGGCAGGAGGTAGAATCCGATGATTTTCCTGCTGTGTTCGTCCATGGCTATTGTTTCCGCCCTGACATTCTCTCCACCGGTGTTGCGAACCGAAACGCTCTGGCGTATGGTTTCACCCTTCAGGCGAAATACGAGGCCGAGTTTCTGGTTTGGTTCAAAGGCATGGCCCTCCGGGACGGTAAAGTACACTCCACCCAAAGAAATGTCTTTCATCCTGACGGCTATGCCTTCGGGCGGACCTCCTTCGACAAAGCATGTTCCAATCGCGTCGAGTTGTTTTCTGTAGTATTGCCTCTTTTCGAACGTGACGATAAATTTGCTGCCGCAGCTACAGGTAACCAGACTCGCATGAGGGATCTCCTTTCCCGAGAAATTCAATTCTCTGGATTTCCCGCATGTGCCGCAGGTTACAAAGGCAGTGCGAGTTTCGTCCACATAGATCTTTACCCTCTCCATGACGCACCATACAAAAAAGCTTATACAGGGGATAACTTCCCTACAACATAGTGTATCACCGTCCGGAGCCATTCCAAACCGTTTTTACGCCCCGCACGGTGGCGCGGATGCAAGCGAGGCGTATGGTGCCATCGGCTTGCAGAGAGGGGGCAAAGCCGCGTACCGCAGGGCCGGATAAAAGGCGTTTGCGTACATTTTCCTTCGAGTCGGCAGGGGTCCCGCGGTCGAACCACTCGTCAAAATCGAGAAAGAAGGTTTCCTCCTGCAGGGAAACATCGTTTAGACCAACGGAGGCGAAAATATCCACCAGTTCGCCGGAGGTGAGGCTTCGGGTGTGTGTTTTGTCGCGTGAGACTTCGATTTCGCGATGGAAGGCGGCCCGCGCGCTGTTTGTGTCGGTGATGTGGTCGCAGGCGACCAGCACCCCGCCGGACCGCAGCAATGCGGCCTGGCGAGCGAGGAATTCTTCGGGCTCGACGCTGTGGTGCAACACGTAGCGGGATAGCGTCGCATCGAAGGGCGCCAGGTTGTCCAGGAAGGCATCGAATAAAGAGCCCTGATGAAACTGAGCCGTCTTGCCCCTATCGGCGCAACGTTTTTGCGCCCGTTCGATCATTTCCCGTGAAAGATCCACGCCAATCACGCGAAACCCCGCTTCGAGCAGCGCACGGCTCACCAGCCCCGGCCCGCACCCGGCATCCAGCACAAGCGCGCTGCCCGGAAAATCCGCATTTCGTATCAACCGGCCGATCGCCTGCGGGTCCGACTGCACGGGCGCGCGCTCGAAGAGGGCCGCCTGTGCGTCGAAGGCCTTGGAAAGATCGTCGTCGTGGTTCATGTTTTTCTCCTGTTTTCCGGTCCGGGAGTTGTGGTGTTTTTAAGACTAAGGAGCCATCTAAGCGTTGCAGCCGCACCCAGAACCGTTCCGGCAAGGCAGACTCCATTCCAGCCGTAATGAGCGTAGGCAAAGGAGGAAACCGCCGAGCCCAAAACTCCGCCGGCAAAAAAACTCGCCATGTAGGCCGAGGTGATTCGGCTTCGCGCATCGGGCCGCAGGCTGTATATCCGGCCCTGATTGGTTATGTGCAGTCCTTGGACCGCGAAGTCGAAGAGCAGGATGCCGACGATGAGCATGGAAAGCGAATGGTCTCCCAGTTTCAGGGGGAGCCAGGAGAGGGCAAGAAGAGCGGCGGTGATCCCCGTCATGGAGTGCGACCAGCCCCTGTCCGACATCCGGCCCGCGAGAGAGGCCGCAAGGGTACCGGCCACGCCGGCAAATCCGAACATCCCGATCGCCCCGGCGGAAAACCGGTAGGGAGGCCGAGAAAGCATAAGGGCGAGAGGGGTCCACAAAACGCTGAACGCAGCGAACGCAATCGCGCCGTAAAGGGCTCGAAGGCGCAATAGCGGCTCTTCGACAAGCAGGGAGACAATGGATTTCAAAAGGGCAGGGTAGCTTACGCCGAGGTGCTCGCGGTGAGGGGGCAGCCCGCGGTACAAAGCAAGGGCGAGTGCCATCGTAGTTGCCGAAAAAACCGCGAAGACCGCTCTCCAGCCCGCGTATTGCCCCAGATACCCTGCTACGGTGCGGGCGAGAAGAATGCCTAGCAACAGCCCGCTCATGACCGTTCCGACAACCCGGCCTCTTTCCTGGGGAGCGGCAAGCGTGGCCGCAAAGGCCACCAGGACCTGGGCGACCGTTGAAAGCGCACCCACTATAAGAGCGGCCGCGAGAAGCACCGAAGAATAGGGGGCAAAGGCCATTGCGGCCAAGAATACAGAGCCCCCGGCGGTCATTGCGACCACCAGTTTGCGCCGTTCCATAAGATCGCCGAGCGGTACGAGAAAAGCCAGCCCCAGAGCATAGCCCAACTGGGAGGCCGTGATGATAAAGCCCGCTGCAAAAACGGACATCCCGAGGTCCTGGCGCATGAGGTCGAGAAGCGGTTGGGCATAGTAGATGCCGGCAACCGTCAAACCGGCCCCCACGGCCATAAGCCATACCAACCCTCGACTCATCCTGGAAACACCCGCACCCCCCGGCCCGATCTTGACCGCAAAAGATCATCGTTTACGCTAAAACCACATGCAGCAGTTCCTCCGGGGAATTGCGCAAAAACTCCACCGTTGCTGCGATCACAGCTTGTTTGCAGCATCTTAGGTGTTTTCTCCTATACGGTCAAGCGAACCCCTGGGTCCCCCAGGGTAGATTTGTTCTTTAGCCGAAAAGCGAAAAATCCACCGCAGTCTTTCATGTTACCCCGGAACACCCAAATCAATGAAAAGG
>JBMFWU010000072.1:0-26235 GCA_049964955.1 Syntrophobacteraceae bacterium | reverse complement strand
GTAATCTGTGATCTGTAATGACTGCCGTTGAAAAGCGCGGGGGCTATCGCCCCCTGCACCCCCACGCCGCTACGCGGCTCATTTGGCGCTTTCGGCGACTGGCCGCGACAGCCGCCATCCCGCATGCAGAACGGTGCGCACCGACCTGTATATCCAATTGACATATCCGCTGCCTGTTTCTATTCTACTAGTATCCATCCAGAAACCCTGGAATGCGACGGGGGGGGGGGCGAACCCAAGTCCCCCTTTGGAAAAGGGGGATTTAGGGGGATTTTGTTAATAAATCCGCTGTATACTCCTTTTAAAATCCCCCCCACCCCCCTTTTGCAAAAGGGGGGGATCCGATCCAGTCCGTGACTGCCCCGGGATTTCCGGAAGGGCACTATTTACTCAAATATCAATGTCTCCGATGGGGGTAATATGTCATGGCTGCTGTAAAAACCAGAATTTTTAAGAGTAACCGGAGCCAGGCAGTCCGTCTGCCTAAGGAAGTCGCCTTTCCGGAATCCGTAAAAGACGTGGAGATCATCGCTATTGGCAATAAACGGGTGATTGAGCCGGCGGGGAAGTCTTGGGACGACTGGTTCGAAGAACCGGGGGTTTCCGGCGACTTCATGATAGAGCGAAAACAACCGGAAGACCAGCAGCGCGAGACGATGGAATGCTGAAATATCTCCTGGACACCAATATTGTTATCTACACGTTGAAAAATCGCCCTCAGCAGGTCAAAAGACGTTTCCAGCGTCATCAAGGCCAGATGGCCATCTCAGCGGTTACTCTGGGGGAACTCGTATTCGGGGCGGAACACTCGCAGCAGGTGGAACGTAACCTGGCCGACATCGAGGCAATGGCTGCCAGGCTTGAAGTACTGCCTTTCGATGAAAAAGCCGCATACCATTTTGGCCGGATACGGGCCGCGCTCTATCGAACCGGACACCCCATCGGACCCTACGATATGATGATAGCCGGACAAGCAAGAGCACTCGGTCTGATATTGGTGACAAACAACATCAAAGAATTTGAACGGGTGCCCGGGCTGGCGCTTGAGGACTGGAGTCAGGCATAGGTTGCGTTGATTCCTGGTCCGGGCAGTCCACCAATCGTTAGCGGCAAACAATATCATCCGGTCGTCGCCATCATAGGCTCCCCTGATTTTAGGCTCATCCTTTTCCCACCCTATGTCTGGCCGCCAGCTTACCACGCCACTACGCGAATTCTTTCATCCTCTCCTGAAAATACGTCGGATATTTTTCGATCACCGCTACGGCAGCACGACGGTCCTGTTTCAATGCATTGACTACATCCTTCTTTTGTACGGCCAAAATATTCAAAGACGTGGCCAAATCCTGCGAGACTACACGGTCAGAGAAGCCGAGTTCATAGAGGACGATTGTGGTTTCGGTCGGTAATCCATATTTGAGCCTCTTTTGGAAAAGCTGAAGGTGGCTTATCAATTTGCCCGTTCGCTCATTCTCAAGAGTTTCTACAAATTCGCACAATGCGCCAATCAGTAGAGCGCCATCATAGGCAAGTGCTCCTTCGCAGACCTCAACTACCTGATCGATTCTGAATAACACGACCCAACGTCCGCCCTTAGCTAGTCAGGGCCAGCAGGCGATCCAGATCTCTGTTGCTGTGAGTTCATTGTCTCGCGTCAAAAGTAATATCGGTTCGAAATTGAAATCCGGTCAGTCTTAATTGCATTTTTTTCAAAAAAAAGAGCTTTCGGATAATCGTAAGGCCCCAACGCCGCTTACTGCTAATATTGTTGCAAACCTGTTGCTACCTGTTAGAAGGAAACTCTCGGTGAAGGCGTCCGGACTAGGATGTCGGACTTGCTGGGCGGAGTGTTCAATGCAGTCCTGTTTCCTGAAGATTCGGAAGCTGGAGAAAGGAAGTCCACTCGTTTGGGGGGCTTGCGAACGAATCCCTTGCCTGCGGGCACGATGCGCCCGTCGGTAATGGTGCGCTGCTCCGCTATGGAATGAGGCTCGACGTCCCAGCCGGCAGTAAGAAGCCTCGGGACAACGAATTTTCGGCAAGTGTCCGCCTCGGTGGGCATTCCGGTCGGCCTCCGCAAAGTTCATCACATCGGTTCGCAGGATTGCAGAGGATAAACATACTACCGATTCGCCAACCAACGCAATATCTCTTATGAAAGCCATCCGAGCGGCGGCTATTTTCTCTTGAAAGCGATCATAAGCCCCCCTGTCAAAGGTCTTCAGATCTCTTACCTTTTTGAGCCGGCATACCGACAGATGCAGCACATCCCTCAGGGAGAACAGGCGAGTTCAAATATCCCTCAGAAGACAAATGGATTGCGGCCGGCCCATCTTTTCCGCAAACTTCGCGTCCGCTGTCACCAAAATGCTCTTGGTCTCCTCTGCTACGGCCAGATAGGAGGCATCGTAGAAAGTAACTCCATTTCTCGCCATCCAATCGAAGCACAATCGGAGCATGTTTTCGGTCAGTGCGATACTGGGAACTCTAAGATTAAGGAGCAACTCCAACTTTTCGAGCGTTTGCCCGGGCAGTTGCCTGCCCAGAAAGTTTCCCACCTCGTAGACCCAAAGGTCCGGCGCGAGCAACTCGACGCGTCCCTCCACCCAGCCATTCAAAAGGCCTAAGGCTTTGTTCCGGTCGGCTTCCTGCTCCTCCCCGAAGACCCACTTGAGAATCACCGATGCGTCAACTACGTGCCGCCCCATTTAATGCCTGCTCCTATCTTCGGTCAACCCATCGACTATTTCCCGTGTGGAGAACTTCCGGTTCGCCGGCGACGACTCGATCAACTTCTGCACCGCACGTTGCCTGCGGATATGTTCCAGTTCCTTGCGCAAAGCCTCGTTGACCACCTGACTTCTCTTACCGGGAGGAATCATTTCAGTCAGGTCCCTGCAGATCGTTTCCTCAATGAGGAAATTCATCTTCCTGGACGATATTCCCATATACTACTCCGTTTTTTTACTCCTTTTTTTTACATATAATTTATACTTATTGTGATTATCAAAATCAAGGCCACTCGAGACTTCAACCGAAAACCGGTTCGGGGGTGCTCTCTTTCCCTGCACGAACTTCTGCTCTATTTGCTTCTTATTCTGGTATCAGATCGGCTCGGACTGTCCTCCTACGGCTATGACAAGCTCTTTTGCCCTTTTCGGACTTGATCATGTCTGTGCGCAGGAGAATTGGAGTTGCGGAGATAAAGAAACACTTCTCCGAGGTCATTAGCGAGGTTGCCATCAATGGAGAGCGTTTCATCATCGAAAAGAAGGGAAAACCGGTGGCGGCGGTAGTTAGCCTCAAAAACCTGGAAACGATCGAGTCTATGGGCAAGAAAAAGGGAAACGGCCTGTTGGCCGCCATCGGCGTTTGGGAAGATTTCGATGAACTGGAGGAAACGATCGCCGCTATATACGAAGAAAGGCGGCTATCGAAAGACCGCCCATCTGAAAGACTTTCCTGATGTACCTCTTCGATACGGATGCATTGAGCCAAGTCATCAAAAAGTCCCCATCGCTCTTTTTCATTCGAAAGCTGGCGTCCGTTGCGCCGGACAAACAGTTCTCCACCACAATAACTGTCGGTGAGCTGCTCTATGGGGCATATAAAAGCAACCATAGCACTCCTTCATGGTTTGACGGTCATTACGGGCAACACGAGGCATTTTTCCAAAATCCCCCTGCTTGCTGTAGAGAATTGGATTGGTGAAAAGGCCGAGTAGAGGCCCAATCCATGCGCCTTGAGGGGCCTCGGCAGTGCCATGGACATTGACGAGGTGGGCCGGAAAGATGATGTGCGCCATTGCGAAATAAAAGGACCACTCAGGTGATCTTCCCGGTCACCCGCTAGCCCCCTCGTCAACCGCGTGCCGCCCCATTTTATGGCTGCTCCAGCCGGCCCCATCCATGTTATCGACACATGTTTCGGTGTGTCTGAAGCAGCCTTTCGCCCCGATCCTGTTGCAATCATTCCTCTTTTAAGCGTGAGCTTTGATTTGGCGGCAAAAGCGCGCTATTATTCAGGTAATGCTGCCTGCAGGACCCGAGCAGTCGATGCCTCATAACGGGTACCGCGATCCCCATGAGCGAAAGAGGGCCGTTACGATCGGCACCAAATATCTTGATGGGGGGCAGGAGTTGATTGTTCGTGCCGAGGCGTGAAAATCCCTGAAGAACTTGGCCGAGCACACCGAGATTTATGAGCTTATTCAGCAGCGCCATCGTGGGGGCGCTACCCGCTGCCTGCGTAAAATCCCTGCTGAACAAAAGCTGAGTCGTGCCGATCCGGGATGTTAAGCTCATCGGCATGCGAAAAGGAGCTGAGAGCATGAACAGCGTCTATCGCCTCAACGCCAACGAATTGGATGAGAAGTTCATTCAATCCCTGAAGGCTCTGTTCAAAGACAAGGATATCGAGATCGTAGTGAGCGAGGTAGACGAAACGGCCTACCTGCTCAGATCGGGGGCTAACAAGGAACGGTTATTGAAAGCAATTGAAAACATTGAGAACGGCGAGAACCTCGTCGAAGCCCAAATGGACGATTTGCAGTGAAACGGGTGATCTTCGAGTCAGGCGCTTTCGAGGATTTTTCCGGCTGGGCTGTCCAGGACAGAAAGCTCTACTTAAAAATCGTTGAGCTTATTCGAGATGTTGACAGAAGCCCCTTCACCGGTCTGGGGAAGCCCGAACCCCTGCGACACGAATTAAAAGGCTATTGGTCCCGTCGCATAAACGAGGTTCATCGTCTGATTTATAAAGTCACTGATGACGCCATCATAATCGTGTCGTGCAAGTATCATTACGATTGATGCAAAGCCTGATAAGGCCTCCCGACAAGGCTCAACGGGCGGCTCTCTTCCACCGGAAGCCGGCTGTGGAGCGCTTCTGAAAGATCGTTTGCATGATTTCTTGAGGGATGTTATGCTTTTTCGATCTTGAAATTGCGCCGGCCAGATCACAGCGCAGATGAGGAGCACAGGAAGCGGAAAATGCAACTGCAAAAGGCTCTGCGATCCAGGTTCGCCCTGGCGACGATATTGCTGTGCATCATAATCGTCTCTCTACACATCAGGATTTGGCGTCCCAACCCCGGCTTTTCCATTCACAGCAGAGCCTTAACGGCTTTAGAAGATCAAAAAACGCTGAAATTGGGCGACGAACTGCCGGATGTATTCGATACATCGGGTACGAGCCGGTTCAGCATCGTTTTCACTATTTGGCAACGCATGCGCATACCGCTTGTGTCGGAGCCCTTGCCTGCGTTTAATCTCCGATCCGACCTGTCCGAACGTGGCCCACCTCCACTCTATTCATTGTAAACAGATGATTGTGCAAAGGGGCAAGAACCATCGTCAGTCGAACGACTGATGTATGCTTCCGGCCTTTTCACAAACTTTACCGCCAATGGGCGGTCAGGTGGTCTTGCGGTCGTTTGGAGTGGAACGGAAAAATGAAGCCCTATACCCTCGATAAGCAGACGATAGATTTGGAGTTAGAGTTACGAGACGAAATGGCTTCTCTGATGCTTTCCCGGCAGAGAGGAGCAGTCCCATCGGAGATTACGTCTGAACGGGACACAGCCGCCCTTTATATCAAGCAGGTCTCACTTTCCCCGCGCATGACGATGCAACGGGAATTGGAACTGGCAAAGGCGATTGGAAGCGGCTGGAATGAATTGACTGGTATCGTTGAGAAAAATGTCAAACGGGACAAGATCT
This sequence comes from Syntrophobacteraceae bacterium, assembly GCA_049964955.1. Classification (GTDB taxonomy): domain Bacteria; phylum Desulfobacterota; class Syntrophobacteria; order Syntrophobacterales; family Syntrophobacteraceae; genus SbD1. Next base: position 20,515 of record JBMFWU010000072.1, on the reverse strand, counting down.
TTGCCGATCTGAGCCAAAAAGTTCGAGAGCTTCTGAAGCTGGAGAACGCTTTTCCCGGAGTGAGGGAAAAGACACCTGAGATCATTATGCGCACTCTGGAGCGTGCAACTCGGGAACAGCCGGATAACCCTTTCTTCCGCCAATCCCTCGAACGGGCCAAAGAGATCATAAACACAATTGATTCGGCGCGAAACGAGATGGTTCAAGGGAATCTTCGCCTGGTTCTCAGTATTGCAAAACTTTACAGGGGCCGCGGAATGACCTTCGACGATCTGGTTCAGGAAGGCAATATCGGACTCATCAGGGCCGTCGTGCGATTCGACCACAGCAGGGGCAACCGGTTCACGACGTATGCCGCCTGGTGGATACGGCAAAGTATCATCCGGAGCATATACGACAAAGCCAGGCTGATTCGACTGCCTCTCCGGTTTATCGAACTGAAAAATTGTATCTTCAAGAGCTACTACGAACTGTTCAAGGAATTTGGTCGCGAGCCGACTCCGGCGGAAACAGCCGACCGGGCGGGGGTGCCGGTAAAAGAGGTGCAAAGAGCTCTCATGCTCGCTGCTCAACCCGTATCGCTGGAATCATGCATTGGGGGAACGAAAGTCAGGCTGGAAGAGACCCTGGAGGATGAGGACGCGCTTTCTCCCGTGGAGGAATACTACAGCAGGGAACTGGTTGAAATAATGCACAAACTCCTTTCCACCCTCAAGCCGCGAGAGGAAAAAATCCTGCGAATGAGGTTCGGCTTCGACGGGGGCCCAGTCGAAACGCTTGAAGTTATCGGCAAGAAATTGCAGCTTTCGAAAGAACGGATACGACAAATCCAAAATGAGGCGTTGAACAAGTTGAAGAATACGGACGACGCGCAGCCGTGGCTGAGAAACCTGATCTAAGCATGCCGGACGAAAAGCCTCGGACGGCGTGGAACTGGACTCTCGGAAAGGAACCAAAATGACAAGTCGTAATGGAAACTCCCCGACCATCGCAAGAATTGCCTGCTTTGCAGTCATGTTCTGGTCCATGTCTCTTCTTTACGGTCAGTACGCAAAGAGTGCGGAAGCCCTGGGGCCACCCGTATCGTTTGCAAAGCTGGTCCAAAAAGTCAAAAGTTCGGTAGTAAATATCTCAACCACTGAGAAGATCAAAGAAAAGTCCATACAATCATTCCAAGGGTTTAACTCGCCCTTCGGCCGGTTTTTCGGCAACGTCCCGCAGGGGCAGGTGGAAACCCATGCCCTCGGGTCCGGCTTTCTGATCAGCCGCAGCGGGCTCATTCTCACCAACAACCATGTGGTCGATCATGCCACGAAAATCATAGTCAAAACTATCAATGGCAACGTGTACAAGGCCAAAATCGTCGGCCGAGACCCGAAGACCGATCTCGCTCTGCTCAAGATAAAACCGAACGGACAACTGCCCGCTCCGGTAAAGCTTGGAGATTCGGCGAAGATGCGTGTCGGCGACTGGGTCATAGCCGTCGGGAATCCTTTCGGGCTCAGCCACACCGTTACTGCGGGCATAATCAGCGCAAAGGGTCGTGTCATCGGCGAAGGCCCCTATGACGATTTCCTCCAGACCGATGCGGCGATCAACCCGGGCAACAGCGGTGGGCCGCTTTTCAATATGCAGGGCGAAGTGATCGGTATCAATACCGCCATCATTGCCAAGGGGTTCGGGATCGGCTTTGCCATACCGATCGATATGGCCAAAGAACTTCTGCCTCAGTTGAAGACCGGGAAGGTTATCAGGGCATGGATCGGAGTCATGATCCAAAACATCACCCCGACGCTCGCACGGTCTTTCGGCATTACGGAAACCAAGGGGGTCATCGTAGCCGATGTTGTTTCCAATGGACCAGGCAAAAAAGCCGGCCTCAAAAGAGGCGATATCATTCAGAAGCTTAACGGCAAGCAGGTGTTGAACGCCGGCGAACTTTCGCGCACCGTTGCTTTCATGAAGCCCGGAACCAAGGTGAGCCTTGCGATTATCCGCAACGGTAAACCGTCCACTGTCGAAGTAACCCTGGGAACCATGCCGGCAAAACTGGGCCAGACGCAGGCCCTCGCCCCGAAAACAAAAAGCTCCTGGGGCATGACCGTTCAAAATCTTACTCCCGAGATCAGGCAGAAGTTCGGCCTGAGCGCGGGGGAAACCGGAGTGGTCATCACCTCGATTGCGGAAGGCAGTCCGGCATCGGACGGCATGCTCCGCGCGGGAGACGTGATCGAGCAGGTAAACCATAGGACGGTCAAAAATTTAAAAGACTGGAAACTGGCCACACAAAAAATGAAGAAGGGACAGCCCCTGCTTCTGCTTATCCGGAGGGGCGCCAATACTTTCTTTGTGGCCATGCAGAGGTCTGGAAAATAGACCGAGGGAAGTGCAGCCCGACCTTTACCATTCTTAAGAGGGAGTGCAGGGGGCGACAGCCCCCGAACTCCCAAATCTCCTCTGATTCATCAACCTGGTATTACGTCCCTTAAATTCAATGACCCATTTTGCACCGCACAGGTTTTTGCTTCTCGTGACGCCCCTCAGTCAGAGGGAATACGATTTTTCACATTTTATCCCAATATGACTCTTGCGAACATATGCTAGAAGTGGCATATTATTCTCTATGCCAGCCAAGCTATTAAAACCGGTCGAATGGGTGGGCAGGAGCCTAAAAGATATGAAGGCCATGCCGGAAAGCGTGCAGGACGTTTTCGGATTTGCCCTTTACCTTGCCCAGCTCGGCGAAAAACATCCCGACGCAAAACCCTTGAAGGGATTCTCCGGCGCAGGAGTGCTTGAGATAATCGAAAATCTTAGCTCTGACACTTATCGTGCCGTCTATACCGTCAGGTATGACGATGCGGTCTACGTTCTGCATGTTTTCCAGAAGAAATCAAAGCACGGGATCGCCACGCCGAAGGAAGAGATAGAGATAGTCAAAACCCGCCTGAAAATGTTGGAAGAAATACAACAGCGCAAGAGGAATGAACATCATGAATGAAGAGAAAGAAATTTATCATGGAAGCGGCAATGTATACGCCGATCTGGGATTGCCCGACGCCGAGGAGCGCCTCGTCAAGGCAGAGCTTGCTCGTCAGATTCTCAATATAGTTGCCCAACGCCACCTTACGCAGGCCGAGGCCGGCGAACTCCTCGGAATCGACCAGCCGAAGGTGTCAGCACTGGCACGAGGGAAATTGCGCGGCTTTTCGATGGAACGTCTGTTCCACTTCCTGAATCTACTGGGCCGTGATGTTAAGATCACCATTAAGCCCAAACCACGCTCGCGGCCACACGCACATCTAAAGGTCACCGCCGCTTGATTTGGGACGCCAAATTCTCCCGGCTTGACTTGGCTGAGCCGCGCAGCGGCGTGGGGGTGCAGGGGGCGACAGCCCCCGCGCTCTTAAAGCTTTTCTGCTTTTCAAACTAACCAAGGTAGCTTTCGATCACGCGGGGGTCGTTTCGGATTTCTTCGGAACTCCCTGAGAACTGGAGGCGGCCGACTTCGAGCACGCAGGCGCGCTCGGCGTGTTCTAAGGCTTTGTGGGCGTTTTGTTCGACGAGCAGGATGGCGCTGCCCTGGCGGTGGATCTCCGCGAGCGCCTGGAACACGGCTTCGACGTTTAACGGCATGAGGCCTAAGGATGCTTCGTCTACGAGCAGATAGCGCGGATCGCTCATGAGCGCGCGGCCGAGGGCGACCAGTTGCTGTTCGCCTCCGGAAAGGTTTTTGGCAGGCCGGCGCCGTTTTTCCCCGACCACAGGAAACATCTCGTAGATTCTCGAAAGGTTTTCCCGCACACGCCGATCCGGAACGCGGTAGGCGCCCACGCGCAGGTTTTCTTCCACGCTCATATCTGCAAAGAGTCTCCGGCCTTCGGGCACATAGCCCAGGCCGCGGCCCTGGCGTGCCCAGGCCGGAAGGCCGTCGAGCGGCTCGCCCTCGAGCAGGATGTGTCCCTCGTGAGATACCAGACCCAGGACGGCCTTGATGGTGCTGGTTTTGCCCGCGCCGTTGGGACCGATAAGCGCCACCCACTCGCCTTTATTTACTTCCAGCGACACGTCCGTTACGGCCACGGCCTGGCCGTAGCGCACCGTAAGCCCTCGTATTTCAAGCACGGAAGCTTTCTCCCAGATAGGCGTCAATGACTCTTTGATCGCGCTTTACCGCCTCCGGCGCCCCGGAGGCGATCTCGGCGCCCGCCTCCATGACGACGGCATGGTCGCAGGCGGCCATGGCCAGTCGCACGTTGTGTTCGATCAAAACGACCGCCGCCTCCTCCCGGGCGGTGCTCACCACCTCGAGCACCAACTGGGCGTCTTTGAGCGAGAGGCCCGCGAGTGGTTCGTCGAGAAGGAGCACTTTGGGCTTTAGCGCCAGCGCCCGCGCCACCTCGAGCCTTTTTTTCATGCCCAGAGGCAGGGAGCCGGCGGGAGCCAGGGCATGGGTCTGCAATCCGACCCGTTCCAGAAGGGCACTCGCCTGCTCTTCGCGTGCGGGAGTCCGATAGCGCCCGAGGGGCAGCAGCCTGCGCAAACTCTCGCGAGCGAGCGGCACCATGATGTTTTCCAGGACACTCAGTTCGTTCAGGGGCTTTACGATCTGAAAAGTGCGGGCAAGTCCACGCTGCGCTCTTTTATGGGCAGGCAAGTGCGTGATGTCGACCCCATCCAGCAAAACGCGCCCGCCATCCGGCCGCAGCGCGCCGGAGATGAGATTGAAAAGGGTGGTCTTACCGGCGCCGTTGGGTCCAAAGAGCCCCAGCACTCGGCCGTGCTCGGCGACAAGCGAGACACCGGCCACGGCAACCAGGCCTCCGAAAGTTTTGGTGAGTCCTTCGACCTGGAGACCGCTCATAGGCGCCTGCCCAAAAGCCCCTGGGGCCGGTAGCGCATGACAAGAGCCAGGAGCAGACCGAAAAGCACCAGTTCATAGTTGTGGATGAAGGCGAAGGCCTGGGCGAACCCGCCCAGAACTATCGCACCCAGGATAGGCCCCCACAGGGTGCCCATGCCCCCGATGGCCACCATCGCCAAGAGGGTCACCGAGAGAGGAAACCCGAAGTCATGGGGGTGGATCACGCCCACATAGGTGGCGTAGAGGCCGCCGGCAAGTCCTGCGACGGCGGTGCCAAGCGAAAACACGGTCACCTTGAAGCGCTTGACGTTAACGCCCAGCGCTTCGGCCGCTTCTTCGGACTCGCGCAACGCGATCAGCGCAAGCCCCAGGTCGGAAGCGCGCACCGCTTCGTGGAGCCAAACGACCAGACCGAAAAGAGCCGCCGTGGTGATAAGAATCCCCGCTTCGCGAAAGGGCCCGGCGATTCCGCTCATCCCGAACGCGCCGCCGAAAAAGGGAAGGTAGAGAAAGAGTGCGACCACGACGAAATTGATGCCTATGGTGGCGATAGCGAGGAAATCCTCGCGCAGCCGCAGGCTGACCGCCCCCAGCGCAAGGCCCGTAATGCCTGCGGCAAGGCCCGCGCTCGGCAACGCGATCCAGAAGTTCATGCCGTGGGCGAGTAGAAAAGCCAGCACATAGGCGCCGATGCCGAAAAAAGCCGCGTGGCCGAGCGTCACCTGCCCGGCCAGACCGGTGATCAGGTTGAGGCTGAGGGCCAGGGTCGCGTAGATGAGCAAAAGAGTCGCAAGCGTCAGATAATACACGCTATCTCCCGAAAAGACCCTGGGGGCGGAAGAGCAGCACGAGAATGAGTGCGATGAAAGCCACCGCCTCGGGCGGGAAATAATTTCCGGCGTAAGCCGCGGAAACCGACTCGATCACCCCCAGGAGCAACCCGGCGGCAACCGTGCCCCACAGGTTTCCGAGCCCCCCCAAAACGACGATGGCAAGGGTCTTGTATGCAGGCTCGCTTCCCATGGTGGGGGCAATCTGGTTGTAGTAGATGCCCACGATGACGCCCGCGATGCCCGCCAGGGCCGAGGCCAGCGCAAAAGCCAGGGCTGTGTGGCGGGGAATGTCGATCCCCATGGCCGAAGCAACCTCGCGGTCCTGGGCGATGGCCCGCCAGGCAAGGCCCAGGCGCGTGCGACTGCTCACCCAGTAGACGGCCAGAAGGAGCACACCGGTGGCTGCAAGCGTAAAGACCTGAGAGGCGGTGATGGAAACTCCGTGAAGGCTCGCCACGGGAGAATCGCTAAGCGCCGGGAAGCTGTGCTGGTACGGCCCGAAGACGATGCGCAAAAGGTCCCCCGCAGCCAGAAACAGGCCGATCGAGCCGATCAGGGGAATGAGCGGGGGTTTTCCCGCAAGCGGCCGGTAAAACCACACATCCAGAAACACCCCCAGCACCACCGCCCCCCCAGCGCCCGCCACGAGGGCCAGCACCAGGCTGTGGGTCAGGACGAAGGCGAGCCACCCGCAGTAGGCGCCCACGGCATAGACGCCGGCGTGGGCCACGTGCAGGACGCGCAAAAGCCCGTAGACCAGCGTCAACCCCAGCGCCATCAGCGCGTAGATGCTGCCGACGACCAGACCCTCAAGAGCCAGATACCCGAATACGGACCAGTCCATTACGGTGTGAGCAGCTTTCTGTCCGTAACGTCTTTATACAGATGAAAAGCGCCCTTCTTGACCACCTGCACCGTTGCGGTCTTAACAGGGTTTCCGTTGGCATTCCACTGATAGATGCGTCCGGCAACGGTATCGACATTCTTCATGTCCGAAAGGGCCTTACGCACTGCATCGCCTTTGAGCGAACCCGCCTTTTTGACCGCTTCGGCCATAACTTCCATGGCCGCATAGCCCGAGGCGCCCACCATGTCCGCCGGTTCTCCGGCAGTGGCCTTGTAATCTTTGAGAAACTGCACGACATCGGCCCGCTTGCTGTCCCGGTTCAACTGCGTGGTGATGTAGACGCCGTCGGCCGCACCGCCCGCAAGATCGATAAATTTGGGCGAATCGTAGCCGTCCTGGCCGATAATGGCAGCGTGGATGCCAAGCGCCTTCGCCTGCCGCACCAGATTGGCCGCATCCGAATAGTAGCCGCTCGCATAGATCGCCTGAGGGTGCGTGCCTTTGAGGCGAACCAGCATCGGGGTAAAATTCTGGTTACCCAGCGGATAGTCCTCGCTGAAAACGATCTTCAGGTGCCGCTTCGCGGCTTCGCTCGTAAAGCCCTGCTCCAGGGCCTGGCCGAAGTCGTTTTTGAGGTTGATCATCGCGATGTTTCGAGCGCCGAGCTTTTGCGCCAGGTAGGCCCCGACCCGGCCTTCCACCGGCCCCGTGAGCCCTACGCCGAACACATACGGGTGCCCTTTGGTGATGTCGGGCGCTACGGCGTAGGCCACGATCATGGGCACGTGATCATCGTTTAGAATGGGCGCTGCGGCAAGAGTCGCCCCGCTGTAGGAGGCACCGATTACGAAGCTGACATGATCCTGCTCCACCAGACGCCGGGCAAATCCGACCGCCTGCTTGGGGTCCGCCTGATCGTCGTAGACTTTGAGTGCGATCTGCTTACCCAAAAGCCCGCCGTGTGCATTGATATCCTTTGCGGCAAGTTTGATGCTGGTAAGCGCGCTGTTTCCGTCGGCAGCCGCAAAGCCGCTGAGAGGAGCCAGCACTCCGACCGTAACCACGCCCTGGGCGTGTGCGCACGCTATGGGGCTGATTATCAGCGCCAGGATAAAAAACAGCTTCTTCAACATGGGGCGTCTCCTTCATGTCGCAGTGTTGTACCTGTTTTGGGGCCGGCTTTCGTCCGCCCCGACGTTGATTAAGGGTGATTTTTGTAGAAACGCCACGACTAGCACCGGTGTTTGGTGCTGTCAAGGAGATTTCGCCCTATTGACCCGAAGCCGCTTTTGGCGCTATTTTGCCGGGAAAAGCCGCTCTTTATTCTCACCAACCGGAGGAAAGCGCCATGTCTCGGGAAACCCTGCCCGTTGTGGGCAAGGAAGAGGTTTTCGACAAGCTGGAGATTCGGGTCGGAAGGGTCCTCGAGGTGGAACTCGAACCTTCTGCTCCCAAGCCCAGCTACAGGATGGTCATCGATTTCGGTAAATTCGGCAAACGTGTGAGTGTGGGGCGCTTTACACACCACCCGATCGAAGAAGTACGGGGCAGATTGGTGTTGGGAGTTCTCAACTTCGAGCCAAGGAAAATCGGCGAGGTACTCTCCGAGGCCCTGGTGCTGGGCGTGCAGTTCCCGAAGGCCGAAAGCGGCGAAGCCACCTTCGTCTCCCCCGCCGCCGACGCCAAAATCGGAGGCAGGCTCTTCTAGCCCCCCAAGGGAAATGGGAGCAACTCAGGCAGCGGACGACCGGATCAATTGACGTGCGGCCGGACCGCGCAGGCCTTCACCGGGGAGGCTTTCTCCCTATTTTCCACCCGATCCGAATCTGCGGCGACGTGGCAAAACGCCGATATAACAGTACCGGCAAGGGTCCCCACCGTGATACCTGACAGGAAGCTAAACCACTGCATGGTTTTTCTCCTTGCGAGCAATAAAGATCGTTATTTCCAATGGGAATCAAGAATAGGGCAGCTACTCGCCTATCACCGGGCAAAGCAAATGTAAAGCAAAAAAACGAACCTCACGCAAGTTTGCGTTGCGGATTGTCTGTGAAAGATTGTATTCTGCCTGCGGATCAAGGTGCGTTAGAGGCTTTTCTGACCCAAATTCCAGACCGTTTGCTACTTATGAAAGAGTGAAAAGCTTAGATGGAAAAAATTACGATTTACCTGGATGAAGAGCGAAACGGAGTTTCCGTTTGCTCCCAGTGCGGCAAGGCTACTGCGATTCAATTCGAGGCGGGAAGCGTCCCCCGCTCACTCACGGTCACATGCGATTGTGGCAATACGTTCACTGCACTCTTTGAGAAAAGGCAGCATTATCGCAAGAAACTCGGTTCTTATGGCAAATACTTCAGCAGTATTGATGCAAAAGAAGGAAACGATATCAAGATACTTGATGTTTCTAAAGAAGGGATGCGTTTTTTGCATTTGGTCGGGAAACCGCTTACGATGAACCAGGCGATAAAGATCGTATTTCCGATTAAAGACCATACGGTAACCTGTACGGCATCGGTTTCAAACATAGAAAAAGACGAAATCAGCTGCAAATTTTTACATATCGATGAGCACAGCAAAAAAGTCCTGGGATTTTTTTTAATGCCATAGCGCTGCCCGAAGGGGGGGCGCTGGAAGTCCCCCTTTGAAAAAGGGTGATTTAGGGGGATTTTTCGTAAAAGTCAACAGCATCGGGTTCAGGGCTCCTCCCGGTGCAGGTACATCTGCCCCACTCCCGCCTGGGCCGTAGGAAAGACGACCATCTCCTGGATGTTTACACGGGCCGGGCGCTCCAGGCTCCAGAGCACCGCTTCGGCTATGTCTTCGGGCTGGAGCGGTTCAAACCCCCGATAGAGGGCCTCGGCCTGCTCTTCGTCGCCTTCCAGGCGCATCCGGGCAAATTCGGTCTTCACCATGCCCGGTTCAATCGTGGTCACCCGGATGTTTTTCCCCATGAGATCCATGCGCAAACCGTCGGTAATCGCCCGTACGGCGAATTTGGTGGCACAATAGACCGTGCTGCCCGCAAGCGTCCACCGTCCCGCGACCGAGCCGATGTTTACTATGTGCCCGGCATTGCGCCCGACCATGTGCGGGAGGATAAGCCGGGTCATGTAGAGCAGCCCCTTGAGGTTGGTGTCTATCATTGCATCAAAGGATGTGGCCGATACTTCGTGCAGGGGCCCCACCCCTCTGCCGATCCCCGCATTGTTTACAAGAATCGCGATCTTCCCCACGCGGTCGGCTTCTTTTTTCAGCGCCGACTCGCACTGATTCAAATCGGCGATATCGAACACAAGAGGCACCGCCTCGATCCCGCAGCCACTTTTCAGTTCTTTGGCAAACTCTTCGAGCCGGTTTTGCCTGCGCGCAACGAGCAGAAGATTTACTCCTCGTTTTCCCAGCCCCAGGGCGATCGCCCGCCCGATGCCCGCCGAAGCCCCTGTCACAAGCGCCCACGAACCCTTTATCACCCGTAGCCCTCCGTTTGGTCACAATGGCCGCACGACCGTACGAACTAAGCGGCCGCCGGCAACAGCCATAATGGTAATCACGCGCCGATGGGGGTGCGAGGCGTTAGGGGACCGCAGGTACGAAGCGACGCATTCTTTTTACCATCTCGCCCTCCGGGGGCAAATTCCGTGGTAGGGTTAGCCCCAGGTGCGTGCAATGCGCCATGGCACAGTCTTTTGCACCCCACAGGTCTTCCGGCCGGTACAAGGGGGCGACAGCCCCCGCTCTTTGGCGTTTTTCTTTCTTAACCAGCGCAGCGTCTTTACGGTATCGCCGGGCCTTCGGGGCGGCTTTGGTTTCTCCCCATGGAGAGAGCGAGCATGTCTTTATCCAGGCACATTACCCGAATCAACGCGACGATAGACAGCCACATCCACGCCTGGTCCTCGGCGCCTTCGCTGGCGCCCATGGCGCAGATACTGCAAAGCGACCGCGAGATCCTGGTGGAGCGGCTTCTGGATCTGACCGCCGGGCGCCCCCCTAAAAATGGGGCAAAACACGAGGCCGTGCGTTTGTTTCTCATCAATTTCGCCCTCGAGCGTATGGCGGAGCGTATCACCCCGGAGCACTTCACGATTTTCCGGGACCAGCAGACAGTTGAGGTGATCCTGGAGGATTCCTTCGGAATCCAGTGCCGGGCCGATCACGACTGCGTACTGATTCCACATCAGAACGAGGCGCTAAAGATTCTGATACAGTGTTTTTTCAACCAATCGAGAGCGGAAGATGAAAAAGACCTGCTTTGCTTCCTGCACATGTTTTCCCGCGCCAAGCCCAAAGAGCGCCCGGACCAGGACAGGACGATGCGCTTGCGCTCGATGATCTGGTTTATCTATCTGGCCATCGAGATCGTTAAGACCGAACCAGGGGTCTGCGCGAAGGGGCCGGAGTACTTGCGCGGCAAATTCAAACAATTGCTCGACTGCACGATAGAGGGGACCCTCATCAACGAGGAATGCCGCCTCCCGGGCTTTGAGGGAGGCAAATGGGAGAAGACCCTCTTTGGCTGGCTCCAGGGTGAAGACAGGAGGCGATTCGCCCTCAAGCTCAAACGCCAGTTCAACATGGAGAATCGGCTGGAGCATGTCAACAGGTGCCTTTTGGCCGATCACAGAAGGTCTATACTGGAACAGGTATTGGCCCTGTTTTGCAAATAGGCTCTCAAAACAGGCGTATCGGGGGGGCTGTACCTTTGCATTGCCGCAGGCGGTCTTTGTGCCTATTTCCCTTGGGAGAGCGAAGTGAATCCCGTCTTTGAAAAATTTCCCGACGTTCTATTTTCCAGCTTTCGAAAGCAGATGCTACGGGGAAAAGTCCCTGCCGATACGGTACAGCGAGTTTTCGAGCCTCTTTTGTCCAATTTCTATGAAATCATGCTGCAGCTTCCGCCCGGGTTGCAAATCGATTTTGAAAATATCTTCCGGCGCTATCCGGACATTGCCGAAGGGTTCGGGGTGAGGATCAAGCCCTCGGTGATCGAGTCGTTGCGCTGCTTTGCACGCTGTCGGCTGGAGCCGGACTGGGGTGAGCCCTCTACGGGGGGTGTCAAAGAGGGGCAGGGGTTTTTCACGACGGACAGGGGAAGTCCGGTATACATCGAATTTTTCTACGTCGAAGGAGAGGATTTCGCCACGTTTGCCTACAAACCTCCCCGTCTGGATATCGAAATTCACCTCTGCGGGATGTACACGGCAACCCTCACCCCGGGTCGGCCCAATCAAAGTATCCCCGCAGAGAGTCTTTTTCGGGTCCTTATGCAATGCGTGCGGGAGATCGACATACGAATAGTCGAACTCCCCTGAGCCGGCAGTAAAAAGCGGGCAAACTCCTATCGGGTAATTCCCGACTGCATGCCTGTAGCAACGAATACACTCTTTCCCTTTTCCCGCCTGAATATGCAACGCGCTGGGTCCATCCGGGGCCCCGGAGGCGACACCGGCAGTTTGCGGTTGGTTACGCTCCCCGTGCATGGTATAAAATAACGGAGTTCTTTAAAAGCCTCCTCATGTCACAACAGGAAATCACCATGGTATGGGACCGCAGGAACCATCCGCTCTGGCTCCGTTGCGTCGTGGCAACTCTTGTCGCAATCCTCGCCGCCGTTTTTCGCCGGGGTTTTCTGGGAGTTCTCGGGCTCTTCATGCCCTTTCTTACGTTCTACCCCGCCGTGGCGATTGCAGCCTTTTACGGAGGCTTGCCCACCGGGTCCATCACCACAGGGATTTCACTGGCCTTCGCCGATTATTTCTGGATTGCTCCGGTCGGCCGGTTCACTCCTAAAAGCACAGCCGACCTGATAGGCATATTGGTTTTCCTGGCCTCCGGGGTTTTGATTTCCTGGTTTGCCGAAGCCGCCTTTCGGGCTCAGGAGCGAACCCGGGAAGCCCTGGAGGTGCAGGCGAGGCTTCTTGCCGAGCGCGAAGGGGCCGAAGAGCGGTTGCGCGAGCAGCGCGAGCGATTCAAAGTGACTCTTGCCAGCATCGGCGACGGAGTCCTCAGCACGGATAAGGAAGGAACGGTGACCTTCATAAATCCGGTTGCTGCGGCTCTTACCGGCTGGTCGATTGAAAAGGCTTTGGGACAGCCGATCGGAGAGATTTTCCGGGTTATCGATGAAAGGAGTCGCGTCCCTGCCGAAGACATTGTCGAGCGGGTGCTTCACGAGGGCGCCGCAGTGGCTTTGGCAAATCATACGGTTCTTGTGACGCCGGATGGGCGGGAAATTCCGATAGAGGACAGCGCCGCCCCGATCGCAGACAGCAGGGGCGAGGTTTCCGGCGTGGTGCTCGTATTCCATGATGTAACCGAAAAAAGAAGGGCGGCCGAAGCATTACAGGAAAGCGAAGAGCGGCTGCGCCTGTTTATCGAACATGCTCCCGTCTCCCTTGCGATGTTTGACCGCGAGATGCGCTATCTGAGCTGCAGTCGCAGGTGGGCAAGAGATTATAACCTTTCAGACCTAAATGTTACGGGCCTTTCGCACTACGAGGTGTTTCCGGAAATCGGCGGCGAATGGAAGGAAATTCACCGCCGGGCACTGGCCGGCGAAGTGTTGAAGGTTGAGGAAGACCGCTTCGAGAGATTGGACGGCTCCGTCCAGTGGCTTCGCTGGGAAGTGAGACCCTGGCATGACTCGAAAGGAGACGTCGGGGGTGTCGTGATTTTTACCGAAGACATCACCGAGCGCAAGCGGATGGAGGAAGAAACCCGCAAGGCCCGCGATGAGTTGGAACTGCGTGTCGCCGAGCGCACCGCTGAGATCAGCACATTTGTAAAAAAGCTCGAGCAGAGCAACCAGACGCTCCAGGATTTCGCCTCGATCGCTTCGCACGATTTGCAGGAACCGCTCCGCAAGGTGGGGACTTTTGCGGGCATGCTGCGGCAAAAGTTTGGCGAGTCGCTCGGAGAACAGGGCAACGGCTACCTGGAGAGGGTGCTCAATGCCAACGGACGCATGCAGTCCCTGCTTGCCGGGCTCCTGGAATATTCGCGCGTTACAAGCCGGGCCGACGCTTTTTCAGAAGTCGACCTGTCGGAAATTGTTCGAGAGGTGGTGAGCGATCTTGAGGTGCGGCTCAGAAACACCGGAGGGGAAGTCCAGGTTGGAGACCTTCCCACTGTGCATGCCGACCCCACGCAGATGAGACAGCTCTTTCAAAACCTTATCGGAAACGGACTCAAGTTCCACAGGGAAGGAACGGCACCCGTCGTTCGGGTAGAGAGCGCCGTGGTCGACGGCGAGTTGCTCATCACCGTCGAAGATAATGGCATCGGTTTCGAGGAGCACTATAGCGACAGGATCTTCGCCCCTTTTCAAAGACTTCACGGAAGAAGCAGTCGATTCGAGGGAACGGGTATGGGTCTTGCCATTTGCAGGAAAATCGTCGAGCGGCATGGCGGGGCAATAGAGGTCACGAGCACCCCCGGCGCAGGGGCAAAATTCAGCGTTCGGTTGCCCGGAGCACAAACCAGTCAGACATTGGAACAATCGCATGCGAGGGGATAGAACGAATCGCCCTGCGTGGCTTGGCTACGCGGTAGCCGTTTTCGCCGTCGCAGTCGGAGCGGCGGCGCGTCATGCCTTGTCTAACGGACCCGGAGCACACGGCCCCTTTGTCACTTTTTTCCCCGCGGTGTGCGTCTCCGCTCTCTTTGGAGGATTCCTTCCGGGACTGCTCGCAACGGCACTCAGTGTCGCCTGCAATCTGATTTCGTGGGACCCGGTTCCGTATCCCATGAATCTCCCGGTGTTGTTCATCTTTGTCGGGACCGGAATTTTTATCGCCTTCTTTGCTTCCGTGCTGACCCGCGCAGAGCGGCGCGCTCATGAGGCCGACAAAAAGGCCGCACTTGCCGCCGAACGCGAACAGGCCGCTCTTGCCCTCCAGGAAAGCAGGAAAGCCTCCGAGGAACTGCTTCGGGAAAGCGAGCGAGAATTCGCGGCAATATTCGAACGGGCAGCGGTCGGCAAGTCGCTCTCCGATCCGGCCACCCGCCGGATGCTGCGTGTCAACCAGGCTTTTGCGGATATGCTTGGCTACAAGGTAGAAGAGCTTTGCGGGAAAAGTTTTGTGGACATCACCCATCCGGAGGACCACGAGAAAGACCTTACAGGCTATGACAAGGTCCGCGACGGCACTACCGATAAATGGCAGTACGAGAAGCGCTACATCCGAAAAGACGGCTCGATCCTCTGGGCCGATGTTTCGGGCAACATCATTCGCTACGAAGACGGACGCCCCGAACGTACGATCGCGGTGATCCAGGACATTACGCAGCGTAAACAAATGGAGGAAGAACTCCGCAAATACCGGTTGGAACTCGAAGAAAGGGTCAGGGAGCGCACCGCAGAGCTGGTGCGTGCCAATGATGAACTGAGAAACAAGACCGAAATCATCGATTTTGCCCATGACGCCATTCTCATCCGGGATATGGAGGGCAGGATAGCGTTCTGGAACAAAGGCGCCCGGGAGACGTACGGGTTCGATAGCGAGCGCGCCCTGGGACAGATCGCCCACAAGCTTTTACAATCCGTTTTTCCCGTACCGCTCGAAGAAATTACCGGAATTGTCCTGGCGAAGGGGGAGTGGAAGGGCGAGTTGAAGCAAACCAGGGCAAATGGCGAGAGCTTGATAGCCGACAGCAGGTGGGCGATGCAGGTAGGGAAAGAGGGGCAGCCTGTCGGGTTTCTCGAAGTTAACCGCGATATCACGGCTAAAAAAATCGTCGACGAAAAATTGCGCAAAGCCGACAGAGCGTTCCGGACTCTCAGTGCGTTCAACCAGGCGATGGTGCGGCAAACCGATGAAATGGAACTACTGCAGCAACTTTGCAGGATCGTTGCCGAGGTCGGCGGCTACCGACTGGTGTGGGTGGGCTTTGCCCAAAATGACGAGAAAAAATCGGTCGTCCCGGTGGCGTCCGCCGGAGACTGCGATGAGGGCTACTTGGCCCGGGCCGACATTTCGTGGGCCGATGACGAAAGGGGCCGAGGCCCCTGCGGGGTCTCCATCCGCACCGGGAAACCGGCGGTTTCTCAAAACTCCGAAACCAATCCGGCCTTTGCGCCCTGGCGGCTCGAAGCGGCCCAACGGGGCATTGCCTCCTCGATATCCTTACCGCTCGTTGTCGAAGGAACTGTCATCGGAGCCATTGGTATCTATGCTTCCGAACCTGACGCCTTCGATCGGGCCGAGTCCGACCTTCTAAACGATCTCGCCCAAAACCTCTCCTATGGCATCACATCGATTCGCTCGGAGCAAAAGCGAAGAGACTCCGAAGAAGCGCTGCGCGTCTATGCCGCGCGCCTCGAGTTGATAAACAGGGAACTGCAGGAGTTTGCGTTCGCTGCCGCTCACGATCTGCAGGAGCCTCTGCGCAAGGTCCAGACTTTTTGCGACCTGGCGATAAAGCGCTCTACGTCCTCTCTTGACCCCACCAGCCGGGAATACCTGGCCAAAGCCGTCAATTCGACAAGCCGCATGCGGGCTCTTTTACACGATATGCTGCAGTTTTCGAGGGTCGCCGAGACCCCCGCGGGGCCTTTTAAAAAGATCGACCTGGCACGAATCGTTCGGGAGGCTGCGGATGTCTTTGAAGTGTCGATCAAAGAAACCGGGTGCCGGATGATGATCGAGCAGGTGCCCGCAATCGAAGCGGATGAAAGCCAGATGTCGCGGCTTTTTCAAAATCTTTTCGCAAACGCCCTAAAGTTTCGCGCTCCCCTCAATCCCTGGATCAGGGTGTATACCAGGTCCGAAAGCGAGGGAGTTTGTGAAATTTGCGTGGAAGACAACGGCATCGGGTTCGACCAGCAGTTTGCCGAGCAGATCTTTAAGCCTTTCGAAAGACTTCATGGTCGCGGCGGATACGAAGGCACAGGGATGGGGCTTGCCATCTGCCGCAAAATAGCCGAAAGACATTGCGGAACAATCAGCGTCGAGAGCCGGGAGGGAAAAGGTTCGACCTTCATCCTGAGGCTTCCCGTAAAACAGAGCGGAGTGGACTGTGGAGCAGGTATTCAGTAGCGACAACAAAGCGGTTGTGATGGCTGACGACGATGCCGACGATTGCATGCTGGCGAAGGAAGCATTCACGGAAAGCGGCGCGCGGGCTCTCTTTTTCTGTGTCGAAGACGGAATGGAACTGCTCGACTACCTTGCGCGGCTTTGCGCTTCGGGGAAAAACGGCCTGCCCGCACTGATCCTGCTCGACCTCAACATGCCTCGAAAAGACGGACGCGCCGCCCTCGTCGAAATAAAATCGCAGCCCCTCCTCAAGTCCATCCCGATCGTGATCCTGACAACCTCGGGCGAGCAAAGGGACATCGAATTTACGGCCCGGGCCGGAGCGGATTCGTTCATCACCAAACCCGAAAGCTTCGACAAATGGATCGAAATGATGAAATCACTGGCGAAAACATGGCTGAGCAGTGAGCAGTGAACCCGACGTAAGGTTCGGACTGGAACCGTATGCCCCCTCCAATTACTCCGTGCCTTCCTCTCCTTTTTCCGGCGTAAGAATACCGGATTTTTCGAGCATTGCGGTGCCTCCCATGACGTTTGCCGTGTTGGTGATTCCCGACTTGGCAAGGCGCCGCACCGCTTCATAGGACCTTGCCCCCGAACTGCAGACCACAAGCAGCCGCTTGTCTTTGGGCACCTCCTCTTTTCTTTTTTCCAAAGCATCCTGGGGAATATTGACCCAACGATTGCCGAAGCGTTTGACAAAGGGGGCGGCTTCGGTCGGTTCTCTAACGTCGAGGCAGAGGCAGTCTTTACTCTCATCGACCAGGAAACACTTTTCGAACTCCTCGGGGCGTAGCGGTTGGCTGAGACCGTCCAGGATGTTTTCGGCCGTGTTTCCGGCCGCATTGACAATGTCGAGGGCCGAGGCAAAGGGCGGGGAGTAGGCTATTTCGAGATTGGAGATGGCCTCGACGGTAGCTCGGTCGAGAAGGGTTGCGCCAATAGCGTTTATCCTGCCGGTGACCGCATCCCCGTTGGCCCCCACGGCCTGGGCGCCGAGAATGCGACGGGTCTTGCGGTCGACCGTCAGTTGCAGATAGATCACGTCTTGGGTCGGGTAGAAGTGCGCCCTGTCGGCCTGAACGACGATGACCGACTGCGCGTCGAACCCGTTGTTCAGAGCTGCTTGATACGTCAGGCCCACGGAGGCGACGGAGAGGTCGAAAATCTTTATGGCGAAGCTGCCCACCGTGCCGTCGAACCTGGCCGAGCCGCCGGCGAGATTTGTCCCGATGACCCGGCCCTGTCGGTTTGCAAGCGAGCCTTGCGGGAAATAGACGGGTTTTCCCGTAATGAGATTCGGGATTTCTATGCAGTCTCCGCCCGCGTAGATGTTCGGGTCGGAGGTCTGGAGCCTTACGTTCACCATGATCGCCCCCGAGGGTGCAACGAGGAGTCCGGCTTCCCGGGCGAGTCTGGAATCGGGGTGCACGCCTACCGCCGGAATCACGATCTGGGCCTCGATCGGCGTCTCGTCGGACACCTGCACTTCGAGGAGGCCGTTTTCACCCTTTTTTCGTATTTCGCTCACCCTGCGCCCCAGATGGAGACGAACGCCCTTTTCTTCCAAATGCACCCGAACGGTCTCGGCAAGCGCGTGGTCGAGCGCTCCGGGAAGAACATGGTCGGCCATCTCGATAATGTGGGTCTCGATGCCCCAAAGATCTGCGAGCGCCTCGGCCATTTCACACCCGATCGGTCCGGCGCCGATGATTGCGGCCCTGCTCACCTCTCCTTTGGAAAGTTTTTCCTTCACCGCTATGGCCGCGTGCAGGTCGGTTACGGTGATCACCCCCGGTAGATCGATGCCGGGAATAGGAGGCCTGTTGGCAGCACTTCCCGTGGCGATCACCAGGGCGTCATAAGGAAGGTCTTCTTCCAAGCCGGTTGAAAGGTCCAAAACCCGCACCACCTTTTTCACCCGGTCGATGGAAAGCGCTCGCGTCCGGGGCCTCACCCGGACATCCTTGAAATCGCGGAAAAACTCCGGCGTTCTTTCCTTGTGAAAGCTCGTGCTCATCAGTTCCTCGACGTCGCTGATGTCTCCGGAGATGAAATAGGGGATCCCGCACCCGCCGTAGGAAATGTATTCGTCCTGGTCGATGATGGTCACATCACTCTCGGGGTCGAGCCTTTTGAGACGGCATGCCGCCTTTGGCCCGAGGGCTACCCCACCTATAATCACCACTTTTTTTACGCTCATCGGCTTTCCTCTCATCCACAGCGCACCACTTCAGGTATTTCGGCTAATCGTATTTAACGTAATGAGGGCGAAGAATGCCGTCAAGTATCCAGGAGCATCCGCGGCTTCGCAAGAAATGAGAGTTCCGGGTATGGACACGCGGTTAACGATCATTACTTTTGGACACATATTGGCGTCATCCTTGACACTGTTTGCGGTGGTTCCGGCAAGCAGGCGATTCTGAGTGTTTTTTGTCTTTTTTTCGCGAGCAATCGATCCGGCAATAACTGAGCTTCGACGATCGATCTTCCCCGGCTGGAAGGAGATTTTTTCGCATGCATGTCCTCGTAACCGGGGGTGCAGGATTCATCGGGTCATTTATTGCCGATGAACTGATCAGATACGGGTATCGTGTTCGGGTGGTGGACAGCCTGGTTGGTCAGGTGCATGGTGCCGGGGCCGAAAGGCCCGACTATCTCAACGAAGAGGTGGAATTGGTCGTTGGAGATGTAAGGGATCCAGCCGTTGTGAACCAGGCTCTTCGAGGCATCGATGCGGTCTTTCACTTCGCGGCGCGTGTGGGTGTTGGACAAAGCATGTATGAGATCGCCGACTATGTTTCCACCAACTCTACAGGCACGGCGGTGCTGTTGGAGGCAATCAGCAGGCGCCCTGTCGAGCGGTTGGTTGTCGCATCGAGCATGAGCATCTATGGCGAAGGGCTTTACTGCGGACCGGACGGCTCGTTGTGCGAAGGAAAACTGCGGGATTTGGAGCAGCTGAAATCGGGCGATTGGGAATTACGGGACGATTCGGGGCGGGTTCTTTTTCCGGTACCGACTCCCGAGACCAAGACCCCGGCTCCGGCATCGGTGTATGCGCTTTCCAAGTATGACCAGGAATGCATGTGTCTGCTGGTCGGACAGGCCTACAACATCCCTGTGACAGCTCTGCGGTTTTTTAACGTGTTCGGACCCAGGCAGGCCCTGTCCAATCCGTATACCGGGGTCCTGGCGATTTTTGCATCCCGGTACCTCAGTGGAAAACCTCCCGTCATGGCGGCGGCAATCGCTACACGACCATAAAAGACATAGCTGCGGCCTGCTGCATCGAAGAGGGACGTGTTCATCTGCCCGAATCTCCCCGGGAAACGGACATGGAGCGTCTGCCCGCCCTGCACTGGCCCGGTCGTGTCTTGCAAAGCCATCCTCACCAGCATCACCGCTTCGATGCGCCACCGCGTGGTCCGGGGGCGGAAATGGAAATTTCCAGGGGGTGTCCGTTCCGGTGCGAGTTCTGCGCCAAGGAGACATTCCGCAACAGGTATCGAAAACGGCCTCTGGCCACGGTGCTCGAAGAACTCGACGGGCTTCTCGCCGCCGGTGTCGAATACGTCTACTTTATTGATGAAATATTCATGCCGGATAAGGAGTTGCTCGAACTGTTCCGCAGGCGGCGATTCACTTTCGGGGTTCAGATGAGAATGGATCTGTGGGACGAGTGTATGCTCCAACTGCTTGGGGAGGCAGGGTGCGTTTCCATCGAAACCGGGGTCGAGAGCATCTCCGAGAGGGGGCGAAGGCTTCTCGATAAAAAAATCCCGATTGGTTTCGAAGAACTCACCCGCAGGCTTATAGTTGCCAAAAAGCACATTCCTTTCGTTCAGGCAAATCTTGTGGCCACGGAATGTGATGATCCCGAAGTGGTCCATCTCAACGGCTATGCGCATGGATATCTGCCCTGGCGCGCTCC
>JBMFWU010000071.1:10625-27176 GCA_049964955.1 Syntrophobacteraceae bacterium | reverse complement strand
AGGTCGATGGAGCTGCATGCTATCTCTCAGTATATGAACCAGCATTATGGTCTTGACGACAAGGATTACGGCGAGTTGGCTAAAAACGTCAAGCTGATCGCAATCGACGAGATGCGGCATGCGGAGATGTTTGCCGAACGCATCAAGGAACTCGGAGGGGAGCCGACATCGGATCTCGCTGATAAAGTCGTAAAAGGGCAGAAAAGCGAGGCGGTTTTCGCACACGATGCAGGCCTGGAAGATGACACGATCGGAAAATACAATCAATTTTTGCTGGTTTGCCGGGAACATGGCGACAGTACCACGCAAAAACTCTTCGAACTGATCATCGACGAAGAACAGGCGCACTTCAATTATTTCGACAATGTCAACGACCACATAAAAGATCTCGGGGCCGCCTATTTGGCTCGCATTGCCGGCACGCCGTCGAGCACCGGGGGCTATTCGAAAGGGTTTATACTCTCGCAGGGCGCCCAGTAGAAATCGATGCAGAATCAGAGGGTAGTCTATCGGCCGCAGGGTCGTTTGGCGCTGCGGCCGCTCCTGTTTTACGAATTGCTTTTTGGACTCGATACATGAACATCGTTCACGGCGGAAACATCTATGAGCTCGCGGCCCTGGCCGGGTGCTCCCCGGAGGAGATCCTCGATTTCAGCGCAAGCATCAACCCGCTCGGGCCGCCTCCCGGCCTCGATGCGGTCCTTTCCGGCTGCTTCGGGCTTCTTGAAAGCTACCCCGATATTCACAGCCGGCGTCTGATCGAGGCGATCTCGAAATTCCATGATATCGATCCTGCGTGCATCGTTGTGACAAACGGTTCGACCGAGCTTATCTATTGGCTGCCGCGGGCCCTGGGGGTTCGAAGCGCTCTGGCCGTGCTGCCCGCCTTCGGCGAGTACGTGAAGGCGTTCGAAATCGAAGGAACACGGGTGGAAAAGCTGTTTTCGACACCCGAGGAAGGCTTTCAGCCCCGGGTCGAACGGCTGGAGGCGGCCCTGGGGGGCGGCGGGTTCGATGCGGTGCTTCTCACCCATCCGTCAAGCCCGGCAGGTTCTCTTCTCGGGGCCGATGCGATCGACTGGATAGTCGAAAAAGGGGCCGGCCCGGGTCCTTTTCTCCTGGTTGACGAGGTGTTCGTCGATTTTTGCGAAGAAGCCTCGCTCAAACGCTTTTTAGAGAGGGCCCACAACGTCGCGCTCATCCGCTCTTTTACCAAATTCTACGGCATCCCGGGCCTCAGGATCGGCTACCTGCTCGCCCCCCCGCAGATTGCCGAGCAGGTGAGGGGATTTGTGCCTCCCTGGTCGGTGGGTACCCAGGCCCAGGCTGCCGGCGCCTATTGCCTGAGCCGGGAGGAGTACCGGCTGGGAACGCTCGCTTTTATGGAAAAGGAGCGGCTGCGGCTTGCGGGAAAGCTTTCCGCCATTCCGGGCCTGGAGGTTTTTCCAGGCGTTGCCAACTTCCTGCTCGTGCGCCTGGACGGGGGGCTTCCACCGTCATCGGTCCTTAGAACCGATATTTTTGCGCGAAGCCGCATCCTCATCCGCGATTGCGCCTCTTTCGAAGGGCTGAACGAGCATTATTTTCGCGTGGCCGTCAGGCTTCCGGAGCAAAACGACAGGCTCCTTGCGGCACTAAACGACGCGCTGTCCGATCCCTGTCCGGCTCACTCGTGCTCGTCTTTGAGAAACAACCCGTGATATTCGTTATCGTTCAGGTGGTTGCGCATGAGGTCCGACATCAGCTCGAACAGTCGGTTTATTTCCTCATCGGAAAGGCGGGGGACGAGGACCTTTAGAAGATCGTCGTCTGAAAATTTCTGCAGGTAGTACTTGAGGGAGTTTTCATCGACTTCCCGTGAGAGCCCGAAAGCCACCATGCCGTCGTATTCTTCGACGAAGGAGTGGTTGTGCGCATCCATAATGATTTCCTTCCTGATTGAGTGTTTCCGATTTTGCCGACAGGGTGTTTGTATCACCGGAGGGTGGTCGAACTCAATCGCGGCGTGAGACACGGGAGGAAAAAGGGAGAAAATAATGGCGGACGAAAAATTCGATTTTGACAAAAAAGCTGCGACCTGGGACCAAAATCCGGGTCGCGTACAATTGGGAAACGATGTTGCCGCGGCCATACTGGACGAAAAGATACTCACACCCGAAATGGATGTGCTCGAATTTGGCTGCGGGACCGGCCTGCTCACCCTGCGGCTGAGTCCTCTGGTGCGTTCGATAACCGCCGTAGACGGGTCTCAGGGGATGCTGGAAGTGATTAACGCCAAAATCGAGGCGCAGGGCCTCAAAAACATTCACACCCAACTGCTCGACCCTTCCCGGGGCGGCATTCTCCAGGGCGGCTACCATGCTGTGATTTCCAGCATGGCGCTCCATCACGTGAAAGAGACCGCCCCGCTCATCGAACAATTCTACAATGTCACCCTTCCCGGCGGGCACCTGATCCTTGCGGACCTCGATTCCGATGAAGGAAAATTCCACGGGGAAAACCCCACCGTCTTTCACGATGGGTTCGATCGCAAAACGCTCGGAGACATCCTTACCCGGGCCGGCTATTCCAACGCGCGGGACAAAACCGCAGCCGTCGTGCAAAGGCCGGCTTCGGACGGAAGTGTCCAGGTCTTCAGCGTATTTCTCATAACCTGTCGTAAGGAAGGGTGATTTCTCTATGGGGGGCCTTCAAGCCCCGCCACCCTCCAGACGATTTCTAAAAAGGAGCGCAGGGCCGGCGACCGGTCGCTTTTTCGCCACATGACGGCTAGATCGATGGTGGGCGCGGGCGGCTCGATCGTGCGGTAGACCACGCCCTGCCGGTGCAGGTTTCGGAGCGAGGCCGGGACGATCGAAACGCCCATTCCGGCTGCAATAAGGTTCACGATGGTCGGGGTCGAGTGCGCTTCCTGGATTATGCGGGGGGAAAATCCAGCCAGGGCGCAGATGCGAACGAGTTGATCGAGAAACCCGGGGGAGTGGACGATCAGGAAAGATTCTTCGGAAAGCTCTTTGATGGCGATTCTCTTTTGTCCGCAGAGGCGGTGGCTTCGAGGCAGAACCACAACCAGAGGCTCCCGCCAGATCACCCGCATCGTCAACGAATCGTCTGCTTCCACCGGCGGCCGCACAAGCCCCACGTCCAACCGGTGCGCCTTCATCGCCTCGACTTGTTCGGCGCTGCTAAGGTCCTGCAGCAGTAGCCTCACCTCCGGGTACTCCACCTGCATGATCCGGAATATGGAAGTTACCTTGCCGTAGACCACAGAGCTTACGAAGCCCACGGCGAGTGTGCCGATTTCCCCCCGGGCGGCGCGGCGGGCCGCGAGCACCGCCTGGTCGGCCGCTGCGAGAATCTTTCGCGATTCCTGCAAAAAGATTTCTCCCGCAGCGGTCATCTCCACGCGCCTTTTGGTCCGATCGAGCAGCAGCACCCCGATTTCCCGTTCCAGGGCCTGTATCTGCTGGCTCAACGGGGGCTGGGCGAGCCCGAGCCGCTCGGCCGCGCGCCCGAAATGCAGCTCCTCGGCCACGGCGACAAAATATCTCAGGTGTCTGAGTTCCATCATGAGCTCCGAAGTTTAATATCTTATTTATATCAATATTTCATGAAAAGTATATTTGAAATCTTAATTCGGGGGGATTACATTTCCTAACTTGCTCCCGAGGGCCGGGAGCAATTTCCTCAAAGGCAGGACTTCGCATGGCGATTATCGAGGGTACCGCAGAGCGAGCGTTGGAGCAGGCGCCCGCGGGAGTGCGGCGGGGCCGGGAGGCCGTGGGCCGCGGCAGGACAGCCGTTCTGAGCGGGTTGTTTGTCGGCGGGTTTGCGACATTTCTAAATCTGTATGCCACACAGCCACTGCTGCCATTTTTCCGGCGCCTTTTCGGCGCCTCCGAACTGAAGGTGAGTCTCACGGTGAGCGCGCCGGTGCTTGCGGTAGCTCTTGCTGCGCCTTTCCTTGGCGCCGCCGCCGATTGGCTCGGCCGTAAGCGGGTGATCGTAGCTGCGATCGTCTGCCTTGCCATGGCGACGCTTTTTTCGGCAAGTTCGGCAAACCTCGGCCAGTTGATCGCCTGGCGCTTTGTGCAGGGCCTGTTCACTCCGGGCATTATCGCTTCTGTGATGGCTTATGTCAGCGAGGAGTCTCCCGGAAACGCCGTGGGCCGCACGATGGCGCTCTACGTGACGGGGACGGTCGCCGGAGGGTTTGGTGGGCGGCTCCTTGCCGGCCTGTTGACGGCTCGGTGGGGATGGCGCCTGTGTTTTATCGCCCTCGGGAGTATCACCCTGACGGGGGCGCTGGTTACCCAGTGGGTGCTTCCGCGGGAAAAAAACTTCGAACGGGGCAAAAAGGGTTCGATTTCCTTTCGCGCTCTTGGGGCGCATCTGAAAAATCCGCAGCTGCTGGCAACCTATGCCGTGGGATTCAATATATTGTTTTGCATGGTCGCAACATTTACCTACGTAAACTTCTATCTTGCGGAAAAGCCCTTTTCCCTTGGCCCTGCCCAGTTGGGCCAGGTTTTTATCGTCTACATGGTCGGAGGGATCGTGACCTTGATGGCGGGGCGAATCATGGACCGGATCGGTTTCCGGCTGGCTCTGCTCGGAGCGATCCTTGTCGGGGCGGCGGGCATCCTGCTGACGCTTCTGCACGCCCTGCCCGCCATTCTCGCCGGGCTTGCCCTGGTGGCCACATGTGTTTTCATCTGCCAGGCATCGGCTTCGAGCAACGTGGGCAAGGCGGCCAAAGGGGCGCGATCCTCCGCCGCGGGGCTCTATGTCTCCATCTACTATTTCGGAGGCTTTGCGGGCTCCATCGTTCCCGGGTTTTTTTGGGACAAAGCCGGCTGGCCCGCCTGCGTGGCGGTGATCCTGTGCGCACAGGCAATCACCGCCTTCATAGCCTACCGGCTGTGGAACTAGCTGAATTTCTTTCTCATGAAAGATGCCAGATCCTCCGGGGGAGTCAGTATTATCTCGTCTTTCAAGAGCTTTTGCAGATAGAAGTCGTCTGTGCGGTAGTGAGGATGCATGTTCTGACGATTGACCAGCCGCAAAAAGCAGCGGAATTCGGGCAGGGTTTTCCCCATAGGTCCGCTGAAACAGGTGAAGTTAAAGGAGGAAAACTTCATTTCGTGATAGGCGGCAAGTGCGCGGCTGATCCCCAGGGCCATCGCGGAAATGTCCGATTCCTCCCATTCGAGAAAATTGGACTTCTCGGGCCACACCGCGTTCACCTCATTTGATCCCATCGGGGAATAGGCGGCGAACCAGGAGCTTTTGCCCAAATCAGCCAGCCATCTTTTCCCCGACTCCCTTTCGGTTTCAACGAGGTCGGTCCAATAGCAGGAGCCCGTATTGCGGAGATAGCCGAGGCTTTTTTCCAGAAGCATCCGGTGATGCGTCCCGGGCAGGGGCGAGCCGAGTATCTGGATGTGCGGGTGCATGATGCTGCTGCCGGCCGGGGGCATAAAATTGGCGTTGATCGTAAAATAGGGAGTCTGCGGGTCTTTTTCGAAGCACCTGCGGATAAACTCCAGGGATACGGAGAAGGCATCGGAAAGAAGGGAGGGCGACAACTCGTCGAGAGTTCGCCCGTGTTTTTCCCCCACCATGACGACGGCGTGATAGGCGGCTAGAGGAAAGAGATTGGGGAAAAGGACCACTTCGCCCTTTTGCAGTCTTCCTCCGGGCAAGAGCTGTTCGGGATATCGAGGGGAGGTGGCGCGCCACTTGCCGCCGCACATGAAGCACTGGTCGACCGTTTCGCTCATGCGCCGGCGAAGGTAGTCGTAATCGGTTTCCGGGAAAGCGAAGGTGATCTTGCCGTGGAGCGCCTGGTTCAATACGCTCTGATGACCCGTAAGCGGGTCCTGCCTCACCTCTATGCTCTGGCTGTCCAGTTCCCCGTTTTTGAGGGGGCTGTGAAATTCGACAACCTGCTTCCAGCTTGTAAAGGAAATTTTTGACATCGCACTATCCTGATCGCTAAGGATTTGGTGTTTAGGTTCCCCCCGCAACATGTCTTTGCGGAAAAGTACATGGTTTTTCCAAAACCCGGAAGTAAAAATTTCAGGGCGGTCCTTCATCTCCTTCGGAAAAGCCGTTTCAACTTGCGGGTTTTGCCGGAAATTTCTATGATTGCACACCGTAGTGTTTATCTTACCGGGGGGGAACGCGAAGATCATGAAAAAGTGCCCATTTTGCGCCGAAGAAATTCAGGACGAGGCGATAAAGTGCAAGCACTGCGGCGAGTTTATCGATGAGTCGATCAAGCGGCAGCTCGAAGAAATAAGGATCAGGTGGTATTTTCGAACCTCGTTCCTTATCCTCGCGGTATTGACCGTGGGGCCCCTGGCGCTGCCCCTGATCTGGCTTCGTCCGGGAATTTCGAAGGGATGGAAAATCGGGCTCACCCTGGGGGTCCTCGTTCTCACCTGGCTCACCTGGGTGGCAACGGTGGATTCCCTCCACCTTCTCAAAGAGTATGGGCAACTGGTTCAGGGCATGTGAACCCCGGGGAGTCAGGCGCGCCTGAAATCGTCTCTTGCCTTTCGGCTTGAGCCAACGAGACAGGCCGGAAAGCGCCTCCTAAAAGGCATAGCAATACCAACCGCCCTGCAGCCCAAAACCCGCTGCATGCGTAAAAAATCTGTTGGCCTCTTTCGACCACCCTGCAGGGGAAACCGGCCCTCGGCGAATCGTGAGGGCGGCCGGCGGAACGGGCCGGAGACAGCTTTCCCCCGGCCCTCTGTGCTGTGCGGAATAGAGGAGCCCTAGAGCTTCTTCACCCTTACTGCCGCGGGTCCCTTGGCGCCCTGTTCGATTTCGAAGCTGACGCGATCACCTTCCGCCAAGGTTTTGAAACCCTCGCCTTCGATAGCGCTGTGATGAACGAAGACGTCTTTGCCGCCACCTTCGACCGTGATGAATCCAAAACCCTTCTGATCGTTGAACCACTTTACAGTACCTTGAGGCATGACTTTTCAAATCCTTCCGAATCAATGTGTTGTGTTTTTTGCAGGCAAGCTCCAGCTTTCCTCTTTACTCCGACATTAATATCAGATTTCAGCGGAAGCAACAAAGGAAACGGAAGTGTTGTGAATAAATTTTATATGAAAAGTTGCATTTTCGGGTGAAGAGAGGTTGACGGAGGGCTCATGGTGGTGATTGGCGTCTCTGCAGAAACCCCGACTCAGTCACGGTCTGGAGCGAATTTCCCCCCCTTTGTAAAGGGGCGCGGGGGGATTTGGAGGGAGTATCCCGCGGATTTATTTGTAAAATCCCCCCAAGTCCCCCTTTTCAAAGGGGGACTTGGGTTTGAGCCAACCCGCACGTTCCAGGAGTTTCCGGATGGACACTCATTAAAAGAATCTGCACGGCTTGAAAGAAACTGCCTAAAATAGAGCCGCCCGCCCGCAAAGCAGGCGGGCAACCCGGCAGCGGCGCCAGTCGCCGCCAACCGCCGCTTGCAAAAGTACTTTGTTTTCGCTATCATGTCATCCAATGGTTCCATTGCGCATTCCCGTCTCCTGTGGGTGGGGTGTCTTTCCAAGTCAAAGTTCGAAGTAGAGACTCCAAAACACGACTCACCTTTTTTTGTCTGTTCGCCTGGTTTTTCGTAGCCGGAAAGTTCCGGCACAGCGCGGTTGCAGTGTCGATTCTGTCATGCGGGAAGGATTTCGGACGTATACGCTTCCTGCGGAAAGGAGGGCCGGGCAAAGAGGCGCCATGTTGTTTCCCGGAATTTCCCGAGGAGGCTGGCCGTGAGCGTTTCCGTCAAGCCCGCCTTCTACGGGGAAATGGTGTGGCGGGCTGCAAACGGGAGGGCGAGAAACGATTCCCGTTGCGAAATCCGCCTGGAAATCATCGATGGAATTTCCGATGTCGCAGAAAAGGAGACCCATTATGTCCGAGAGTCAGCAACATCAGTTCGCGACCCCTCTGCCGGCAGGGTTGGGGGCCCTGGGTATTGCGTGCTTTGGACTTTTTGCCTTGTTTTCCGGCAAGTGTACGCACGAAGCGGCGCCGATACTCACCGCGTGGTTCCTTGGCGGCTTCGTCGTTCAACTCGTTACGGCCTATATCGAATTCCGTGACAAGAGTGTGGCGGGGGGAAACGTTTTCCTCGTCTTCGCCTGCTTTTTCATGCTGACGGGTGCGGTTAGTCTTACCAGCAAATATTTTCTCGGTGCGGCCAAAATGCCTCTGGATCTCGGCGTCGAGGCGTGGCTCTGGCTGCCCGCAGGCTTGTGGCTCGCGATCATGCTCCCCTGCTTTCTCAAGAGCCCGAGCGTTCTCTTTATCTTGGGCGTGTTCGTCGAACTCATCGTCATCAGCCTTATTGCCCTGGATTTTAAATTCGCCCCCGCCTTTTTTGTGAACCTGGCGGTATGGAGTTCGCTCATTTCGGGGGTTTTGGCAATCTATCTTTCGGGGGCCCTGGCCATGAACGCAACATTTGGCAAAACGGTCCTCTATGTCGGGTCCCCTCTGGCGGGAGGCAGCCCTGCGCCTGTGCCCGCCGTCGCCGGCGCCTCCAAGGGCTAAGAGTCGCTTCCGGCCCGTCGTGAGCGCATCAGCGATGTGCTCACAGATAAACCGCAGCAAACAAATCGGGTGCGGCAAGGCCTTTCTTGCCGCACCCGCCCCAAAAAACCGATATGTCGGAGGAAGACATCCGGCATATCGTAGAACTTCGCCACAAATCCTCGCGCCCCCGGCCTCGGTACGGGAAAAAATCCTTAGGCTGCAGCCGGTTACGCCGTCCGCGCAGGACCGCTTGCCGTCGGCACGCAACTTGCCATGGACGAAAGGAAAGCTGCATCCTTAGAGAAGGCGAAGGCAAACGCGCCGGGAGATAGACCTGGCCCGCGCTCGTAAAGCCTTTGTGTATTCACGGGGAGTTTCGCTCAAAGAGGAGGAAATCCATGAGTGCGGTGAGAGTCAACACGGTGTTGGGGCCTGTTTCGTCTGCGGATCTGGGGGTAACCCTGGTGCACGAACACATCCTGTACGGCTACCCGGGCTGGGAGGGTGACCGGAGTATAGCGCCTTTCGACCACGCGAGGTATGTGGAAAACGGGGTGGCGCTTCTGCGGCAGTTGCGGGAGATGGGCGTAAAAACCCTTGTCGACGCCACCCCGCTCGATGGGGGCAGAAACATCGATGTCTTGAAGGAAGTGTCCGAAAAATCGGAGGTAAATATCATCAGCTCCACCGGGTATTACTACGAGGGGGAGGGGGCGCCCGCCTACTGGCATTTCCATTCGATGTTCGGCGATGTGCGCGAAATGCTCTATGAGCTGTTTCTGCGCGAGGTCACGGTGGGGATTGGGGATAGCGGCGCACGGGCGGGCGTTTTGAAGGTCGGAACGAGCAAGGGCGCGATCACCGACTACGAGAAGCTGATGCTTGGCGCGGCCGCGCGCGTGCAGAAAGAAACCGGGGTCCCGATAATCACGCACACGCAGGAGGGGACCATGGGGCCCGAGCAGGCGGAGTTTCTCATAGCCTCCGGCGCCAACCCCAAAAGCATTCAGATCGGTCACATGAGCGACAACCTGGATATCGCCTACCAGGTGAGAACGCTCGACCACGGGGTATACGTCTCCTGGGACCGCATGGGGCTCGAGGTCCTGGCCAACTGCCCGAGGGATGCGGACCGCTACCCGGTCCTGCTCGAGCTGATCGCCAGCGGCTATTGCGACCGGCTGCTCATCTCCCATGACACGATCTGCTCGTGGCTGGGCCGACCGCCCCGGGTGCCCGAGGCGGCGATGGGGTTTATCGCCAACTGGCATCCGACGCACCTGTTCAAAAACATCATCCCCGCGCTCAAGCGGGGAGGGGCGACCGAGGAGAACATCAAGACCATCATCGAGGATAATCCTCGCAGGCTGTTTGAAGGGCAGTGAATAGAGCAGTGAACGGTGAACAGTGAGCAGTGAATAGTGAAAAAAGACGGCTCACGTCCCAATGGACGTGAGCCGTTTTGCATTCTCAGCGGGCGGCGAAGGCAGGCTTTTTCCGTTCACTGCTCACTGTTCATTGTCCGAGCATTTTTTCTTTCAGGCTGTTCTGGACGGGCTTGGGGCCGAGCCATATTCCGTAGAGGGCCGTTTTGAAATCCATGCCGGGGATGGTGGAAAGCACCGCGCCGTTATGGGAGATAACGACGCCTTTTCCCGGAACATAGGCGAAGTCATAGACGTCATCGTTTCGCAGCCCCTTGAACGCGGCCGTAAAGGTGTCGATTTTTGATTGGATGGGAGCGATATCTCCTGTTGCCGAATCCTTGAAGGCTTTCTCGAAGCCGCTTTTCATGTTGCTTGCGCTTACCATGACCGAAGTGACGTGAAGCTTTACATCCATGGGTTCGTCGGCGGATACGATTTTTTGCGCATCGGTGCTTTTCTGCTTAAGATAAAGAGCTGCGGAATAGACGCTAAAACCGAAGTCGATGCGCTCGCCCCCGCCGTTCAGGGTGAGAGTTTGCCCGCCGACGCTCACCGTATCGGGGAAACTCACCCCGTTGATTTTGGCTGCAAGCGCCGGGGAAGCCAGCAGCAACAGGGAAACAAACAGGATACACGCCTTTTTTACCATAATAACCCCTCCTTTTTGGAAACTAGACCAGATATCCACCGTCACAGACAATGCATGCCCCGGTCGTATACGAGGACGCCTCGGAGACCAGGTAGAGCACCGCACCCGCCATCTCGGAGGGTTGCGCATGGCGTCCCATCGGGACCAGGGAAAGAATCTTCTCGTGGACCATCTCATTGGTGAAAAGCGCCGATGCGAAACGCGTCTCGGTAATGCCGGGCAGAAGCGCATTGACGCGGATCTTGTGGCGCGCAAGCTCCTTTGCCCAGGCCTGCGTCATGGTGATCACGGCCCCCTTGGTGATGGAGTAGACCCCCTGGAAGAGCCCGGGGCGAACGCCGTTTACCGAGGAGACGTTCACGATCGCGCCTCCGCCCGCAGCCTTCAGGAGCGGGACGGCCTTCTGGATCAGGAAAAACGGCCCCTTCAGGTTCACTTCCCAGGTCTTGTCCCAGGCTGTCTCCTCTACGCTGTCCATTTCCCCGAAGTGCGGATTTGCGGCCGCGTTGTTTACCAGAATGTCAAGCCTGCCGTACTTTTCCTCCACCTTGCGGCACAACTCCCCGATCGCGGCGAGGTCCCCCATGTGGGAAACCATGGGCACGGCTTTTCCTCCCCCGGCATTAATCTCTTCTGCCGCAGCGGCAAGCCCCTCCATCTTGCGGCTCACCAAAACGACCTCCGCGCCGTTGTCGCAGAGTTCCTGCGCAATCGCCCGGCCAATGCCGCGGCTTGCCCCGGTTACTACGGCAACCTTTCCATCGAGCCGAAATGAAACCATGAACGTTCTCCAGTGTGGTTGAGGGATTGCATGGGGGGCCCGTTGCGGGCGGCCCGGAATTACAATTCGATTTTTTTAAAAATGAATAATGTTCACCGGCCCGCACCATGCCTTTCTGGGGGATTGGTGGCCGAATCCCGGCAAAAAAGCCGCCTCGAACGCCCACGAAGCCCGAATTCGAGCCAGAATGTCCTTTACAAATATTCATCTATCACCCTATAATATTTTTTGTCAAGGCTTTATATCCTTTATTAATGGGCTTTTAGAGAACTGAATATGATTCATAACGCACGGGAAACCACACCGGAACCGATGCCCCTCGAAGGCCAGGCGGCGGTGACGAAACTCAAAATCCTGGCGGCCGCAGAAGAGGTGATGGCAAAGAGGGGCTTTGCCTCTTCGTCTATCTCCGAGATCGCGCGCCGGGCCGATGTGACCGATTCGGCCATCTACCTCTATTTCAAGGGCAAGCAGGACCTGCTCTTTTCGGTTCCCGGTGAAAAACTCAAGCGTCAACTGGCGCTTTTGATCGAGCATTTAAACGGCATCCCCGACCCGCTCGGGCAGCTGCGAAAGCTCATCTGGCTTCAGCTGAGCTACCACGACGCCCACAGGGAGTATGCGCGGCTTCTCACCATGGAGTGCCGCTCCTCGGAGGCCTTCTACACGAGCCCCGCCTACGGGACCGTACGCGAGTACGCCCGCCTGGTCTCCTCCATTTTGGACCGGGGGGTGAAGGCAAAGACATTTCGTGCGGATGTTCCCCTACGGCTTATCCGGGACGTGGTTCTCGGCGCGCTGGACATGGAGACCATAAGCGGTCTTGCGACCGGTGAGCCGGAGTCGGGCGAGTCGGATTTTGAAGCCGTAGTGGATCTGGTCGATGCGATGGTCGAGCCGGGGACTGGGGAGGCAGCCCGACCCACTCGAATGGGGGCAATCCTTGAGGCGGCAAAGAAGGTCTTTGCGGAAAAAGACTTTTCGAAGGCGAAGATTTCCGAGATTGCGCGTCTTGCCGGGGTAGCCGACGGGACAATCTATGAGTATTTCCAGAGTAAGGAGGACATCCTGCTCTCCCTTGCCGCAAATCGGCTCGAGTCCTATATCGAGCAGGCGGCCGGCGCCTTCGACGTGAAAAGCCCGGAGCGAAAGCTTCGAAGGCTCATAAAACATCA
This sequence comes from Syntrophobacteraceae bacterium, assembly GCA_049964955.1. GTDB lineage: Bacteria > Desulfobacterota > Syntrophobacteria > Syntrophobacterales > Syntrophobacteraceae > SbD1. The sequence goes on along the minus strand of JBMFWU010000071.1, from coordinate 14,603 downwards.
TTTTTCCTGTTTTCTTAAAGATCGCGAGTTTCTGAAACTGTTTCTCCTGCGCGTGCAGACAAACGACAGGTTTTACTCCTCGAACGCCTTCGAACTGTTTCGAAGATACGGCGCCCTGATCGAGGATGTCATAGAGGAGGGGAAGGCTCAGGCGGTGTTTCGACCGACGGTAAATTCCCGGGTATTTGGAAACATGTTTTTCGGTGCCTTCGTGCACATGGCGATCCGGTGGTTTGTGTTGCGCGATTCCGCGCGCGTGGACAAGCTCGAAGAAATCGAGCAGGTGACGGAGCTTCTTACCGCGGCGGTTCTTGTGCGTGCTTCCGACCGGGCCGATTCGGTGACGAGAAGTGTTTCCACGCGAAGCCGCGAAGTCGCGAAGGGATGAGGCTTGAAAAGAGTGCGGGAACTCAGTGCCGGAAGGAGCGGATAAAGATGAAGACCGACTATAACAGTCTGAGAGTGGAAATCCGAAATGGCGTGGCGGTGCTCTTCATGGACAACCCGCCGGTAAACCAGTTGTCGAAGCACTTCACCCTTGAGTTGGGCGAAGCGGTCGTAAGCGGCTTCGAAGACCCGGAGATCAGGGCGCTCGTGCTCACGGGAACGGGTAAAAATTTCATAGCGGGTGCAGATCTTACCGAAATTCACAGGGCAGTGGATAAATCGGCTCTTTTGGCGCTGGTTGAGGCCATGTCCGATTTTCTTGCCCGGATCGAGACCGGTCCCAAACCGGTGATTGCCGCCATTAACGGCAACGCGCTCGGGGGCGGCCTGGAAATCGCTATGGCGTGCCACTTCCGGGTGGCTGCGAAATCGGTTCGCCTGGGGCAGCCGGAGGTGAAGGTGGGGCTCATTCCGGGTGGGGGCGGGACGCAGAGGCTGCCAAGGCTGATAGGGCTCTATAATGCCTTGCAGATGATGATGGAGGGAGACCCGATCGATGCTCAAACGGCCCTTTACCGGCGTCTGGTAGACGAGGTGACCGAGCCCGAAAATCTCCTCGGGGCCGCTTGCGCAGCTGCGGAAAGGTTTCTTTCCGGGAGGCTTTCGCTCGAAAGCCGGCGCACGCGAAACATGCACAACCGTCTTCCAAGCGCTGCCGAACTCAGGGCCGTCTCCAACGGCGCCCGGTTTCTGGCAACGACCAAAGCCAAAGGATACCTTGCCCCGTTCAAGGTGATCGAAGCCGTGGAAAAGGGCCTCTCCTTCGATATCGATGCGGACTTGCGGCGTGAAGCCGATCTTTTTTGCGAATGCGCGCTCTCGGATGTGGCCAAAAATCTCATCGGCATATTTTTGAACACGAGGGCCGCGGGAAGGCTTCCGCGCATTGCGGGGATCACGCCGCGTCCGATAAAAAAGGTCGCGATGCTGGGCGGCGGGGTGATGGGGTCGGGGATAGTGCATGTGTTGCTCAAAAGCGGGTTTGAAACGGTGCTTTGGGAAATAAACCAGGGTGCGGCGGATAAGGCCCTGGCGGGAGTAAAAAAGACCTTCGACCACGCGATCTCGCGAAAGAAAATGAGTGCGGCCGATCTCGATTCGCTTCTGGAGAAGCGACTGCGGACGACCGTATCGCTCGAAGAGATCCGAGGGGCCGACCTGGTCATCGAGGCCGTGCTCGAGGACATGCACGTAAAGCAGGAGCTGTGGAAAAAGGTCGAGGGGCTCTGCGGGCCCGAGACGATTTTTGCCACCAACACCTCGGCCCTTCCGATTACTGAAATGGCCTCCATCCTGGAGGACCCCGGGCGCATGATCGGGCTGCACTTCTTTAACCCCGCTCATCGCATGCAGCTTCTGGAAGTGATCTGCGCCAAAAAGACCTCCGATCCGACCCTTGCTTCGGCGGTAGGTTTTGCGAGGGCAATCGGAAAGGTGCCCATCGTGGTAAACGATGCTCCCGGATTTTACGTATCCCGGCAGCTCGGGGGGCTTTTCGGCGGATCGATCCATCTTGTGGCGGACGGTGTGGACTCCGATCAGATCGAACGAGTCATGAAGGACTTCGGCATGCCCATGGGTCCCCGGGAGCTTTCCGACCTTACGGGCATAGACATCAACTATCACGTTAACAAGACCTTTGAGAAGCGGTTGGGCGAACGGTACAAAATTCACCCGCTGACCGAGGCGATCTACCGCACGGGCTGCTACGGAAGGAAGACCGGGGCCGGGTACATGGACTACAGCGGGAAAAAACCGGTGCCCAACCAGAAGGTGGTTGATGTCGTAACGGAGTATCTGCGTGCAAACGGGGTTTCCCCCAAAAAGGTCTCCGACGGCGAAATCGTGGACGCCATGCTCGCTCTTGCGGTGAACGAGGCCGCGCTCATGATCGAGGAGGGCGTTTGCGACAGGCCGCAGGATATGGATCTTGCGATGATTTACGGCGCGGGGTTTCCACCCTACCGGGGCGGGATATTGCGCTACGCGGATAAGTGGGGCGTTGCCAACGTCTACGAAAAGCTCGTGGAACTCGAAAAACGCTACGGACCTCGGTTCCGGCCGGCACCGCTCCTGAAAGAGATGGCGCAATCGGGCCGAACCTTTTACCCGGCTTGAGGGAGGCTCAACCCATGGCCAATAAATTCGCCGGAAGGCGAAACCTGGACTTTTTGCTTTATGAGGTGCACGACGTCGAGCGGCTTTTCAGCCTGCCCTATTTCGAGGACCATACGCGGCAGACGTGCGATCTTGCCATCGATACGGCGATGAAGCTGGCCGCAAACCTGCTCTACCCCTATCTTCGCGAAATGGATGAAAAGGAGCCGTTTCTGGAAGAGGGGGCAGTGAAGGTTCATCCGGTGGTGAGAACCATGATGAAGGAATGGGGCGAGGGCGGCTGGCTGGCGTCTCCCATGCCCTACGAGGCGGGCGGCCAGCAGTTGCCGGTCACCATCCGCATGGTCTGCGACTACCTGTTTGCAGCGGCCAATTTTTCGGCCACCGGCTATTCACTTCTGACGACGGGGGCCGCGCACCTGATCTTGACCCACGCTTCCGATGCGCTCAAAGAAACGTTTGTCCCCCCGATGCTTGCGGGCAAGTGGCAGGGAACGATGGCGCTCACCGAACCCCAGGCCGGAAGCTCGCTTTCGGACATCCTCACCCGGGCCGAGCCCACCGACCAGGGATATTACAAGATTTCCGGGCAAAAAATCTTCATCTCCGCTGGCGACCACGACGGGGTCGATAACGTCGTTCACATGATGCTCGCCAAAATCAAAGGCGGTCCTCCCGGCGTCAAGGGGATCTCGCTCTTTCTGGTTCCGAAAAAGAGACCGGCGGAAAACGGAGGTCTTGAGGCAAACGACGTAAGCGTCTCCGCGGTCTACCACAAGCTGGGATATCGGGGCTGTCCCATCACCCAGCTAAGCCTCGGGGAAAACGGCGACTGCCGTGGTTTTCTGGTGGGCGAACCGCACAAGGGCCTAACCTACATGTTCCAGATGATGAACGAGGCGCGGCTGGGCGTGGGCATGCAGGCAACCGCCATCACCTCGGCCGCCTACTACGCATCGCTCGAATACGCCGGCCAGAGGCTCCAGGGCCGAAAGCCCTCGACCAAGGACCCGGGGCTGCCGCAGGTGTCGATCATCGAGCATGCGGACATCCGGCGAATGCTCCTCTTCCAGCGGGCGGTCTCCGAAGGGTCTCTCTCGGTGATTCTCCAGTGCGCCCTCTACGCCGACATGGCCGGAACGCAGGATGCCGCGGCGAGGGAACGCTACGAACTGCTTCTCGATCTGCTTACTCCCGTTGCCAAGAGCTACCCGTCGGAAAACGGGATCACCTCGGTCAGCCAGGGTCTCCAGATACTGGGGGGCTACGGCTACTGCCGGGAATTTCCCCTCGAACAATATTACCGGGACATACGAATTCATCCCATCCACGAGGGCACAACCGGAATCCAGGCGATGGATCTTCTGGGGCGAAAGGTGGTGATGAAGCAGGGAAGGGCGGTGCAGCTCTTCC
>JBMFWU010000071.1:8427-10525 GCA_049964955.1 Syntrophobacteraceae bacterium | reverse complement strand
TTTTCGACGATTGATTGTGAAAGGAGACGAAAAAATGAAAGAAGTGATCATTGCCGGATATCTCAGGACCGCCCAGTCGCGCTGTCGCCCCAAGGACCCCGCAAGAGATGTCTTTGCCGGATTGAGGGCCGACGAGCTGCTGGCAAAGCTTTTGCCCGAACTGACCAAGAGGACGGGAGTAAGCCCCGGGGAAATAGATGACTTCATTGTCGGGTGCGCGACCGCCGTGGGAGAGCAGTGGGCTTACGGGGGGCGGTTTCCCATCTTTCTTGCCAATTTTCCCGAAACGATTCCGGCCAAATTCGTAGACCAGCAGTGTGGCTCCTCCATGGCCGCCATACACATGGGATTCATGGAAATCGCAACCGATAACGCCGACACCGTGATGGTCGGGGGGATGGAGCACATGACCCGGGTCCCCATGGGGCTCTGGACTGTTGAGGGCGGATTGATCGCGCCGAACCTCGCCCTCTACTCCGCGCCCGAATTTTTGCACTGGGACATGATGACCTCCATGAACATGGGGCTGACGGCCCAGAAACTGCTCATGAAATCGGGGCTTACGCGGGAGGATATGGATAAATGGGCCCTGCGCTCCCATAAACTCGCCGCAAAGGCGCAGGAGGAAGGTTTTTTTGCCGGCGAGATCCTTCCCGTAAAGGCCGAGCAGGCCGATGGAACGGTTGCCGAAATTGCAACCGACCAGGCCGTGCGTGCCGATACCACCCTCGAAGGCCTTCTGAAACTCTCTCCGGCCTATAAGAAAGATCACCAGATCACCGCCGGAAATTCTTCGCCCTTGAATGCCGCGGCCTCCACTATGATCCTCATGTCCAGGGAGAAGGCGCTGGCCAAGGGGATCAAGCCCCTGGCGGTCATAAAATCCATCGGCTTTGCGGGAGTGGACCCCACGATCATGGGGGCGGGACCGGTTCCGGCGAGCCGAAAAGCCCTGGAAAAAGCGGGGCTGCAGGCTAAAGAGATCGATTATTGGGAGATAAACGAGGCATTTTCCATAGTCGCCTTAAACTGCATAAAGGAATTGGGAATCGATCCGGAAAAAGTCAACGTTAAGGGTGGCGGAATCGCCATAGGGCACGCCCTGGGAGCGACGGGAATTCGCCTTGTGGGCACCCTTGCCCGCATACTCGAAGATCGGGGCGGCCGCTACGGATGCGCAAACGCCTGCGTGGGAGGCGGCCAGGGCGTGGCTACGATCATCGAGCGAGCCGTCTAACCATTGGGGGGATAGGACAGGTCCTCCCCCCTTTTTTTTAAGGGGGGCGGGGGGATTTTTATTCTCTGCACCCACCTAAGTATTCGAAATCCCCCTCGATCCCCCTTTTAAAAAGGGGGAAGAAAAAAGTACCGTACGTGCCTGTCCACAGGTAGTTTTGCAAGAGGCTCTCCTGCTTCTCTCTCCCGCTCCTCTTTCCCATCTTCCCTCGGAAACCCCATGTAACCCGGCGACAGGATTGGATTTCCCCCCTTTGCAAAGGGGGGGAAGGGGGGATTTTAAAGGAGTATACAACCAATTTAATTGCCAAATTCCCCTTTTCCAAAGGGGGACTTGGGTTCGAATCGCCTGACGCGTTCCCGGGTTTTCGCCTGGACACCAGTCTGCGGCCGGACCGGCGGGCATCGTCTTGAACAATCCGCAACGAAGGAGAGTTATCCGCATGGAATCAAGACCCTGGCAAAGGCATTATGACTATAATGTTCCTCTTACGATCCGCTACCCTCGTATTCCGCTGCACAATTTGCTTGATATTCCCGCTGTCAATTTTCCGGACAAGGCGGCCTACCATTTCTACGGGACCCAAATGACCTTTCGGGAGCTGCGCCGCTCGGTGTGGCGAATGGCGCACGCTCTTGCGGGGCTCGGGGTGCGCAAGGGCGACCGGGTGGGAATCAATCTGCCCAACTGCCCCCAGTACCTGATCGCCTATTACGCGACGCTGTGTCTTGGCGCGGTCGTGGTGAACCTCAACCCGATGTATACGGCCGCAGAACTGAAGCATACGGCTGAAAAGACCGGGATGAGCACGCTTATCACCTTCGATTTGGTTCTTCCGGTTATTCGGCTGCTCTGCCGCGA
>JBMFWU010000071.1:0-8327 GCA_049964955.1 Syntrophobacteraceae bacterium | reverse complement strand
GACGAAATCGTCGAGACGCTCGGAAAATTCCGGGAGATCACCTTTTTCCCCGTCGTCCCCACCATGATTACGGCCCTCATCAACCATCCGCGGGCCGAAGAACTGGAGCTTGGCGAAAAGTTCGGTCTTCTCAATTCGGGAGGGGCCCCCATGCCCCGGGAATTGATTGAGAGGGTGAAGGAGATGGGAATCCTTTTTACCGAGGGATGGGGAATGAGCGAGACGACCTCCCTGGGGATAAGTTCTCCCATCCTGGGGATGAAGAAAACGGGCAGCATCGGCGTGCCACTTCCGGATACCGATATCAGGATCGTGGATGTGGCGGAGGGAATGGAGGAGGTGCGGCGCGGAGAGCCCGGGGAGCTTCTGATTCGAAGCCCTCTGGTCATGGCCGGGTATTTCGAAAGCCCGAAGGATACGGCCGAGCAGCTGCGGGACGGATGGCTCAGCACCGGGGATATCGTCGTGCAGGATGAAGACGACTACCTATTCGTTGTCGATCGTAAAAAGGACATGGTGATCGCCGGCGGATACAATATCTACCCGAGAGAAATCGACGAGGTGCTTTATCAGCACCCCAAAGTCCTCGAGGCCGCTTCGGTCGGAATGGACGACGCGTACCGGGGAGAGACGCTCAAGGCCTACATCGTGTTAAAACCGGGGGAGACCGCCACAGCGGAGGACATCGTGAGTTTTTGCAAGGAGCGGCTCGCCGCCTACAAGATTCCCAAGACGATAGAGTTTCGCCAATCGCTCCCCAAATCCGCGGTAGGGAAAGTGCTGCGAAAGATCCTGCGGGATGAGGAGATGGCCAAACAGAAGGATTCCTGCGCGGTTTTGCATTAGCGAAGAGCAAAAACTCGGGGGCTGTGCCCCATAAGCGTTGACATGCCGCGTTGCGGTGTCTATGAAGGCTCGGAACTCGTCGGGTGGTGATTCCAACCCAAGTCCCCCTTTGAAAAAGGGGGATTTAGGGGGATTTGCAAATAAATCAGCTATATACTCCTTTTAAATCCCCCCTTGCCCCCCTTTGCAAAGGGGGGAATCCGACCCGGTCCGTCGCTTTAGGTAGGGTCTCCGGATGGATGCTAATTAGATCATTATCAGGGTTTATCTTCTTCATGCCGCTACCCGTTAGGAAGAAATTGAGTGAAACGGTTTTGCCTTATCTGTGCGGCTCTTGCCTTGATTGTATTGGCGCTCGCCCCACCATCCGCCCGGGGGCAGCAGGCCGGTAGTTCGGGGTTTTCGGACAAGGCCACGGGGGGGTGGGGCGGGGTGCGCCAAAGGCTCGAGGCCGAAGGCATTACTATCGAGGCCGATTCCGTGCTGGAGGGGTTTATCAATTTTCGTGGCGGTATTCGCACCAACACCCTGGTTGCGGCCTCCACGAGCGATCTCAGCCTGGGAATCGATGCCGGGAAATTGCTCGGCTGGAGCGGCGCCAAATTTTACATGGATTTGGAAGACCACGGGGGCCGAAACCCTTCCAAGGTGCTGGTGGGCGATTTACAAATTTTCGATAAGCAGAACACCATGCCGTACCTGCAGATCTTCGAGCTGTGGTATCAGCAGAAGCTCTGTAACGGAAGGCTTCGCATCAAAATAGGAAAAGTCGACGCCAACACCGAATTCAGTGTGGTAGATAACGGGCTGTCGTTTCTGAACAGCTCCTCGCAGGTCAGTCCCACACTCTTCGTTTTTCCGACTACGCCCGACCCGATGCCCTCGGCGAATGTGTTTTTCACCCCCTGCAAATTCTGGTACCTGAGTTTGGGGGCCTACTATGCGAACCGGTCGGACAGGTTCGGAGAGATCATCGACAATCCCTCAGCCGCCCAGCTTACCGATTTTGGCACATTTCTGATCGGGGAGACCGGACTGAAATGGGGGAGCGCGCCCTTTTTCCCCTACGCAGGCAATGTGCGGGGAGGGTTTTGGGATCACACAGGAACTTTCACCCGTTTCGACGGCTCGGAGCAGCAAGGCGCATACGGCGGCTACGCAATCTTCGATCAGACCCTTTGGCAGCCTCCGGGGGAACCCGCTGATGGTCGCGGAGTGCGCGCCTTCCTGGAATATGGACGCACGCAAAAAACGATCGACCCCATCTACCAGCATATCGGCGGCGGGGTGACCTGGACGGGTCTTTTTGCCTGCCGCCCCGAGGACATCGCCGGCTTTAGCCCTCAGTATGCTTATCTCAGCAGCGGCGCCGGGCTGTCTTTTTCCTATGAACTGGCCCTGGAGGCATTCTATCGGTTTAAGGTCACCCCGTGGGCCACTGTGCAGCCTGACCTGCAATACATCGTTCATCCGGGAGGAAAATACCCCGATGCCCTGGTGGCAACGATGAGCATGAAGGTCGATTTCTGAGTCTCAGCGGAAAACGGGAAGCGCGATCCGGAAGGTAACCCCTCTGTCCGGGTTGTCGCGTATCTCCAGTCGTCCGTTGTGAGCATCGACGATCTTTTTGACTATCGGCAGACCCAACCCGGTCCCATTTTTTTTGGTGGTGAAAAACGGGGAGAAAATCTCCGCCCTTTTCTCGAAGGGGATTCCACACCCGCAGTCGATTACGTCGAAAATGACATCTCTGCCCTGCCGGTGCAGATCGACTTTGACCGTTGTCCCTCCCGAGGAGGCCTGAACTCCGTTCATGAGAAGATTTATGAGCGCCCGCTTCATGCGGGCCGTATCCATCGCTACGCTGGAGCATTCCCTCAAGTTGGCCTCCAGGAGAATGCCGTTTTCCTCTGCCGCCTTCTGCACGACCGAAAGCGTTTCTTTAACCAGTCGGCATGGATTTTCCAGGCTCTTTTCGAGTTCGAGGGGCTTTGAAAATTCCAGCATGTCCTGAACCATCTTTTCCAGCCGGGCGGTTTCCTTGAGCACGATAGTGAGTTTTTTGCGATCCTCGGAGTCACTCGCCAGATGCCGGCACACCATTTGGGTGAGCCCCCCGATGGCGATGAGGGGAGTCTTTATATCGTGGGCCACGGTGCAAAGCGCTCTTCCCAATGCGGCGAGGCTCTCGGATTGGCGCAAAGCCCTTTCGGCCAACTCCCGCTGCTTATTGGCCATGGAATAGCGAATGGAGCGCTCGAGGTTCTGCCGACTCAGCTGGTCTTTGGACATGTAGTCGGAGGCACCCGCCCGCATCGCTCCCAGATCGATCTCGTCACTGCCCTGGCCGGTAAGAAATATTATCGGAATGTCGCACCCCCGGCCCACCGCTTCCTGGAGTAACTCCAGTCCATCGCCGGCACCCAGGCGATAATCGAGAAGACAGACGTCGTAGCCGCCTGCGGAAAGCAGAGCCATTCCCTGTTCGTAGCTCGGAGCCCATTCAAGATGATATCTTTTCGAAGAGCCATTCGAAGAGTCATCAGCCAGTAAAGTCTTTACCAGGAAGTGATCGTCTTCGTCATCTTCGATGAGAAGGACCCGAACCCCGTTTTCCCCCATGAAGCGTCTCCTGCGGCGCCGTTTCGGCAGGTTGGCGACACTGCCGTTGGCGGTTTGATCATCATCGACTCGGATCGAGCAAGAATTTGGTTTGACTTGGCGGTATCCACCTATTAAAAAATAGGAGCGAAAAGTCATTGGGCAATACCGATGGCAATAACATTTCGTATCTGCAGACCATGAATTTGCGTCACCCGGTTTTTTCTGTATAATCGTCAATCCATGAAAAATTGAGGTAGTGCGTTTATGAATGGCTGCGAGCCGGGTCGCGAAGAGCTCCTTTTAGAAAACAGGTTTTTGCGGGAGCGGTTGTTGGAAGCCGAGCAGACCCTGCGGGCGGTTCGGGAGGGAGAATTCGAATGGGGCACGAAGACAGCCGAGGAGAAATTCAGGAAGGCCGACCGGGCTTTCAGAACGCTTAGCGAGTTCAATAATGCCATGGTCCGCGAGACCGACGAGATGGGGCTTTTTCAGCAGGTCTGCCGGATCATGGTGGGAATCGGCGGGTACCGCATGGCCTGGGTGGGCTTTGCCGAACAGGACTTGCCCAAAAGCATTCGACCGGTTGCTTTCGCCGGGCATGAAGACGGCTATCTGGAGCAGGCAAACATAACCTGGGCGGATACGGAAAGGGGCAGAGGACCGGCCGGGGCCTCGATTCGAACCGGCAAACCCGCCGTCTCGCAAAACGCGTTGACCAACCCCCTGTTTGTTCCCTGGCGGGCCGAGGCGACGAGGAGAAGGTATGCGTCCTCTCTCTCCCTACCCATCATAGTGGAGAGTAGCGTCATCGGGGCGCTCACGGTCTATGCTGCGGAGCCGGATGCCTTTGACGAGGCCGAGGCCGGTCTTCTGGAAAAACTTGGCGACAATCTCTCCTACGGGGTGGGAGCGATTCGACTGGCGCAAAAGCGCAGGCGGTCCGAAGAGGCACTCAGAAACTATGCCTCCCGGCTCGAGACGGCCAACGCGGAATTGCAGGAATTCGTCTTTGTGGCTTCTCACGACCTTCAGGAGCCGCTGCGAAAGATTCAGACGTTCTGCGATATGGCGGCCAGAAACTGCTCCTCGGGGCTTGGGGCCAAAACAGAGGATTATCTGGAACGGATCGCAAATTCGGCCGCCCGCATGCGGCAACTCCTGCACGACCTGCTGGAGTTTTCGAGAATCACCTCCAAAGCAGAGGTCTTCACCACGATAGACCTTGGGGTCGCCGTGCGGGAGGCGGCCGAGATCGTCGACCCGGTGCTGAGAAAAACAGGATGCAGACTGGATATTGACGGGCTACCCGCCCTCGAAGCCGATCAAAGCCAGATGATTCAGCTTTTCCAAAACCTGCTCGACAATTCTCTTAAATACCGCAGTGAGGAAGTTCCTCGAATAAAGATCGGCGGTTCGGCGGGTAGTGACGGGTTTTGCGAAATCGTGCTGGAAGATAACGGTATCGGTTTTGACTCGCAATATGCGGACCTTATCTTCAAGCCCTTTCAACGGCTCCATAAACGCGGGGAATACAGCGGAACGGGCATGGGCCTCTCCATCTGCCGAAAGATTGTCGAGCGCCATGGCGGGAGGATCAGTGCGGCCGGTATCCCCGGAAAAGGGGCGGTCTTTACCATCCGGTTGCCGCTCAAACAAATAGAAAGACTCTCGTAATGGGGCAGAAACCAGCTCTTGGCGACTATCTCGCAGCACAGCGAACCTTTCTTGCCTGGATTCGCACCGGACTCGCCCTCATGGGCTTCGGGTTCGTTGTGGCGCGTTTCGGCCTCTTTCTGCAGGAGTTCCAGACAATAGAACGCACTCTGCAGGTCCAGCCCTACGGCCTTTCGCTCTGGTTCGGCACAGCGCTCATCGCCGCAGGGGTGGCAGTAAATGTTTTTTCGGGTTGGCGCTACGTCGTCCTGGTAAGAGAGCTGGACCGCGGGGAAACCGAACACCTCCGTTTTTCGAGCCTCGTCGCCGCAATCGCTTTTTTTCTGGCATTTGTCGGGCTGGCGATGGCGATTTATCTGGTCTATATAGGTCTTCCCAAGTAATTGTGCCTATACCATCGACCCGGTTTTGGGTATTCTTGCCGCGCTGCATCGGGGAGGGGGCCTCGGGAGCGACGGGGCGCCCTGTTCGCCATTGCGCCGAACCGCGCCCGGAGGGCTTGTTTTACGGCCGGTGCGAAAATATTTTATTTCCGGGCTATAATTGCCGAATTGCAGGGGTACCAGAGGCGCGGTGCGCCGGCGCCTCATTTCCTATTCTGATTTCTCGATCGGGGTTTTTTCATGTCAAAATCTCTTCTGATAGTCGAATCTCCCACCAAGGCCAGAACTCTCGAACGGTATCTGGGCAAGGACTTTATCGTCAAAGCCAGCGTGGGCCACATAAAGGACCTTCCGGGAAATAAGCTGGGAGTCGACCTGGATGGTGAATTCAAGCCGCAGTACCAGGTCATGGGAGGAAAGAAGAAAGTAATCGATGAGCTCAAAAAGGCCGCCTCCAAAGCAGACACGGTCTACCTCGGGCCCGACCCCGACAGGGAGGGGGAAGCCATTGCCTGGCACATTGCCGAAGAGATCGGCGCCGCGGGAAAGCCGCTCAAAAGAGTGCTTTTCTACGAGCTGACGCGTAAGGCGATTCTCGAGGCGATCGAAAAGCCGAACGAGCTCGATCTGAAACTCTATGAAGCGCAGCAGGCGCGGCGAATCCTCGACCGGCTCGTGGGCTACATGATCTCGCCGCTCCTGTGGGAAAAAGTGCGCGCCGGGCTCAGCGCGGGAAGAGTGCAGTCGGTCGCCCTGAGGCTCATCTGCGAGCGGGAAGAGGAGATCCACGCCTTCGAAAAAGAGGAATACTGGACGATCGAAGCGCAGCTCAAAGCTCTTGCCGATGGAGCAGGTATTCCCACTCCCGCTTTCGGGGCGCAGCTCCTCCGGTTTAAGAAGAAAAAGTGCGCTATCGGCACACAGGAGGAAGCCGAAAAACATCTCCGCGCGATCAAATCGTCCGCCTGGGCAGTCAGCGCGATCGAAAAAAAGCAGCGGCAGAAAAACCCGTCTCCCCCGTTCATCACCAGCACACTCCAGCAGGATGCGGCCCGCAAATTTCACTATTCGGCCAAACAGACGATGAGCATCGCCCAGAAGCTCTACGAAGGGATCGAAATCGGGGACGAAGGCGCTGTGGGCCTCATCACCTATATGCGTACCGATTCCACGAGGCTTTCGAAGGATGCGACCGATGCGGTGCGGGAATTTATCGCAGCCCGGTGGGGGGAGAAGTATCTTCCTGCGAAAACGGTCGCCTACAAATCGAAGGAAACCGCGCAGGGGGCTCACGAGGCGATTCGGCCAACGGATGTCGCCCGCACTCCGGAATCGATGGCAAAGTACCTCAGTCGCGAGCAGGCAAACCTCTACGCCCTTATCTGGAAAAGGTTCGTCGCCTGCCAGATGACTGCTGCCCTCATCAATCAGACAACCGTCGATATCTCCGCGGGAGAGTATCTTTTCCGGGCGACCGGCTCGGTAATCGCCTTTCCCGGTTTTCTGGCCCTCTACGAAGAGGGGCAGGATGAGCCGGAGAGTGGAAAATCCGACGAAAGGCTGCCCGATCTCACCGAAGGCCAACCCCTCGAGCTTCTTTCTCTCGATCCGAAGCAACACTTTACGCAGCCTCCGCCGCGCTATACGGAAGCCACCCTCATAAAGACCCTCGAAGACCTCGGGATCGGCCGGCCGAGCACCTACGCGAGCATCATCTCCACCATCCTGGACAGGGAATATGTTTTGCGCCTCAAGCAGCGGTTGTCGCCAACCGAACTCGGGATGATCATCAATCGCCTGGTTTCGGCGAATTTTCCCGACATAGTGGATACCAAATTTACCGCCAACATGGAAAAAAGCCTCGATGAAGTCGAGCATGGCGACCGCAGCTCAAGCCACCTGCTCCACGACTTCTACGGCCCCTTTTCCCAGACCCTGGAATCGGCGCGCAAGGGCATGGCCAACTTCAAGGGCTCGGGCTGGCCGACCGAGCTCACCTGCCCGCGCTGCGGAAAGCCCCTTAGCATTCGGCTTAGCCGCAGCAACGGCGCGTTTCTTGCTTGTAGTGGATATCCCGGCTGCTCCTTTACTTCCGATTATGAGCGCGATGAGAAGGGACACATTCACCTGGTCGAGGCCAAACAGCCCGAGGCGACCGGGGAGGTGTGTGAAAAATGCGGTAAACCCATGGCGCTGAAACGCGGCCGCTTCGGCGAGTTTCTCGCCTGTACCGGATATCCGGCGTGCCGGAATACGCGGGCGGTTTCCTCCGGCATACACTGCCCGCGCGAGGGGTGCACGGGCGAGCTCGTCGCACGCACCGGAAAGCGCGGCAAGTTCTACGGGTGCAACAAGTATCCCGAGTGCAAGATGCTCTTCCAGGGCGAGCCGGTTGAGGAAAGCTGTCCTTTGTGCAGCGCGCCCGTCCTTTTCCGCAAGGGATCGAAGACCGGCAGCGCCACTCTTTTTTGTATAAATCCCTCCTGTAGTTTCAAAAAGAAGGAGGAACCGGAAGAGGAACAGGCAAAAAACGGATAAAGAGATGAACGAACTCCTTGTCGCATCCATCCCGCAGGTCGGGGGGCAGATCGCAGCCTTTCTTGCAGGCGCTGTCTTCGGCAGCTTTTACAATGTGGTCATTCACCGGTTACCATTAGGTCAGTCGATCGTTCGCCCGGCCTCCCGGTGTCCGGGTTGCGGCGAGGCCATTGCACCCTACGACAATATTCCTGTAGCAAGCTTTCTTTTTCTCGGCGGAAAGTGCCGCCATTGCAAATCGCCGATCTCTTTGCGCTACCCGCTCGTTGAGGCCATAAGCGG
>JBMFWU010000070.1:0-27190 GCA_049964955.1 Syntrophobacteraceae bacterium | reverse complement strand
CGGCGCCTGATTTCCATGGCGCTTCTCTTCGTGAGAAAGCGCCATTTTTTTGTGCGTGGAGCACGCCATCCTCGAGCGAAGTAATTACCATTGAAAAATAAACAAAGTGTCAGCGAAAGGGGAAAACCATGAAAAAAGCGATCATGACTGCGTTCCTGTTTTTCGCGCTGCTCGGGTTTCTCGCACCCGCCGGCGCGCGTGCTGCCACCGCAAACTGCAACTGCTGCGCAAACAGCTATCCGTCCTACTGCCATGGAATCAGCGGCGGGTACTGCGGCGGTTAAATAGAATCAGAGCCTACCCGGAAGCCCTGCAACGCGCCGGGTGATTCGAACCCAAGTCCCCCTTTGAAAAAGGGGGATTTAGGGGGATTTCCTTAGAATATCAACCTGATACCCCCAGAAATCCCCCCTTCCCCCCTTTGCAAAGGGGGGATACTGTCCAATCCGTGCTTCAGTTCGGGTTTCACCCCGGCAGAACTCCGAGGGCCGTCCGTCCCGAGAAGTCTTCCCCCGTTAAGACCGCAAGAGCCGCCCTCTCGAAACTTCACAGTTACAGTAGATGTCACCTGAAATATGCAAACACGACGAATATATCGACTCCTGTTTTTCGTCCTTTCCTCGGCAGATCGGAATAGGGCGACAACAAACAAAGCGGAACGAACTTTGCACAAATTGTAACACAGGAAAGGAGGCGAACAAGAGGTCGATCGAGAATGGCTCCGATTGGCGAATGAAGAGCCACAAGCCCGCTGCGGAAGAAAAAAAAGTCACAGTTCAATTATCTCCTGATGTTTCCAGCTTCGAGTGGTTTGAGATTCCCGATGTTTTCGACTGTTCTATTGTGAAGGAGATGATCGTATGAAAGTCACAGGGGAAAGAGTTGGCTGCTGCAGAATTGCATCGTTCGCATTAGTATTGGTATTCATGCTTTCGCTGTCCCGGGCGCCGGGGGCGCGCGCTCAGGACCATCAGACGCTTGCCGAAAAGCTTTTGATTATCTTGAAGCAAAATCATCAGATCACTCAAGCGCAGTACGATGAGCTGTTAAAGGAGGCGCAGAGGGAAAAATCTTCGCAGCAAGCCGCCGTGCAAAAGCAGGTCAAGGAGGAAACGGTCCGGGCGGCGAAGGAGAAAAAGGAAAAGAGCCCTCTGGGAGTTACCGCCTCCTGGAAACACAACCAGGTCTATTTCGAATCGAATAACGGCCAGTTCACGATGCACGTCGGCGGGTACGCCCAGTTCGATTTCGGCGGCGCGACCATAAACGGCAGGCTCTACAACGCCCTTGACAAGATCAGTTCCGCCGCCCCCGGAAAACTTGCGGGCTATGGCGCCGAGGCCAGGCGCATAAAACCAATTCTCGAAGGCACCCTTTTCGGCGATTTCGACTACAAACTGCAGCTGGACTTCGGGGGCGGAAGCACCGTAGTCCAGGACGCCTACATGTCTTACTACGGCTTTCCCTGTTTTGCGAACATCCGGGTCGGCCACATGAAGGAGCCCTTCTCCCTGGAAGAGTTGACCAGCGACGCCTGGTTTGAATTTACCGAGCGGTCGGTAGCCAATGCCTTTGTCACCGCCAATCAGTACAGCGATCGAAACCTCGGGATCATGCTGTTCAACACCGAATTCCAGGAACGCATGACCTGGGCGGTCGGAGGATATATGCAGCAGGACAACTCGTCGGGGACCTCTTTTCAGCCCTACGATAACGTGAACCTGGCGGCACGGGTGACCGCCGCGCCGTGGTACGCCGATAAAGGCTGCGAATTGCTGCACCTTGGTTTCGGTTTCCGCCACCTGTTCCGTACGGACAACCCGGCCAGCGTCAACGCCACCGGTTATACGGAACTCGAGTACCTGAGCAGGCCCGAGTGGCATCTGAGCGGGATCAACACGGTCAATACCGGTCCCATTGCGGCGCAGGGCGTTAACGAAATCAACCCAGAGTTCGCCTTGAACTACGGGCCTTTTTCGGTCCAGGGCGAATACTTCCAGGCGTTGCTCAACGATGCCCGCATGTACTCCTACAGCGGCACCCCGTCGACCCTCCACGCCTCATCGGTTTCCAGTCCGACTCTTGACGGCTACTATGTCATGGCTACCTGGTTCCTTACCGGAGAACACCGCGTCTACGATCCTCGCTACGGGGTCTTCGCCCGGCCTGTCCCCAGGTGCAACTTCAATCCCGCCGGCGGCGGCTGGGGGGCCTGGGAGCTTGCCGCACGCTACGACAGCATCGATCTAAACGACGGAACGATACATGGCGGAACCGAGCAGGACTGGACCGGGAGTCTGATCTGGTATCTCAATCCGAATCTAAAATGGATGTTCGACTACGTCCACGCCCATATCGACGGCGCACCGCAGACAAGCGCCTCGGGCGGATCCGCGTTCAATATCCATAATGGAGATGCAAATATCTTCGATTCTCGGTTCCAGGTCGATTTCTGATCGATCCGGAACCAACGTCGGGGTAGGCAAAAGCGCGGGGGCTTTCGCCCCCGCACCCCCACGCCGCTTCGCGGCTCAGTTGGCGCTTCATTCCCTGTCAATAGTTATAGAACTGTTGCCACGCCAGTGCACGTGACTGGTGTTGGAGCTCCCAGCTATTGCACCCGCCGCTGCAGACCGGCGCCTGCCACACACAGGAAGCGCACGGAGCGAACGCGCACTGCGCGTTCGCATTCGTGCTGAATACACTCCCGCCGGCAAGGACAAGCGAAAACGCGAACACAAAAACAAACAACATCTTTCTTAAGGTCATCATTGTATTCCCCTGTTCAGATACTTGAGCGCACACGACGACTCATTCCTTGATATTTTGTAACCACCCGGTACCTTAGTGTAAAGAGAGTTAAAAACGGAGCCTTCCTTCCGCCGGCGGTCATCGAATATCCACATGTTCGTCATATACGCGTAACAATTCGTCATAGCCACGTAACATTTTCGGGTCATTCTACGCAGCACCAATCCTCTCATCGATTTTACCCACCTGTGAAATTGGTTCTCACGCGGAGGCGCCGAGAGGAAGGGAGTTTGCGGCAAATTCACGCTCCCCGCGTTTCGCGGGAGCGGGAGCCAAAGAATGAAAAGGAGGTGATGGAGGGGCTAAAGACCGGGGGGCTGCTGTAACGTGAGAAGATGAAAATAACGTGAACGTTGAGGAGGAAACAGAGTAATGCGAAAATATCTTTTGATCATGATGGCGCTTCTATTTTCCGTATCCTGGTCGGTTATGGCGGTTGCGCAGGACCAGACCCTGGCGGAAAAACTTCTGATTATTTTGAAACAAAATCACCAGATCACCCCGGAGCAGTACAACCAGCTCCTGGAGCAAGCGCAACAGGAAAAGAGCAGGCAGAAGGCTGCGGTTGCCAAACAAGTGAAGGCCCAGGCAGCCGAGGAAGCCAAGGAGTACAAGAAGGCGAACCCCCTGGGAGTCACCGCTTCCTGGAAAAACCACGAAGTATTCCTAGAAACCAATAACGGCGAGTTTACGGCGCATGTCGGCGGGTATGCGGAAGTCGATTTCGGCTATTCAAGCGCGAACGCCAACCTGAAAAAGGCTTTCCCAACCACGCAAGGCTATGGCGACGAAGCCAGACGCGCACGAATCGAGGTGGACGGCACCCTTTACCACGACTTTACCTATATGGCGATGCTCGATTTCAGTAACGGGGCCGGGTACCCGCTCACTCAGGACTTGTGGCTGACCTATGTCGGATGCCCCCAGTACGCAAACGTAAGAGTCGGGCACATGAAGATGCCTTTCTCCCTGGAAGAACTTACCAGCGACCAGTGGCTCGATTTCACCGAAAGAAGCCTTGCCAACTCCTTTGTCACCGAGAACGGACACGATTACTCGACCGGCGTGATGCTGTTCGACACGGAGTTCAACCAGCGCATGACATGGGCATTCGGCGGCTATATTCAACAGACTGACAACGGCTCCGGGAAATTCTTTGGCGATTACACCAACACGAACATCGCCGCACGCATCACCGCTCTTCCGCTCTACGAAGACGACGGCTGCGAACTGCTGCACCTTGGATTGAGCTATATGCACAGGTTCCGTTCCAGAAACGTTCCGGCCACGGCAGCCACTTATCCGGATTTGATTTTCACCGATTTTCCCGAATTCCATCTGGACCCCAGTATGGTCGCCGCGAAGATGATTGCGGACGGGGCAGACATAATCGACCCGGAATTCGCCTTCGTCTACGGTCCTTTCTCGGTCCAGGGCGAATACATGGACGCCTTTGTGACGGACGCCTCTACGACGAGCGCAAAGACCACGATCAGCTCTCCGAATTTCGGCGGCTATTATGTTGCGGCCTACTATTTCCTCACCGGCGAACATCGCATCTACAACAAGGGCGCCGGCGTTTTCGACAGGCCCAAGCTGAACTGCAACTTCAACCCCTGGGAAGGGACCTGGGGCGCCTGGGAGTTGGCCGCCCGCTATTCCAGCCTCGATCTCACCGACAAGACCATCAGCGGTG
The DNA here is from genome assembly GCA_049964955.1 of Syntrophobacteraceae bacterium. Lineage (GTDB taxonomy): Bacteria > Desulfobacterota > Syntrophobacteria > Syntrophobacterales > Syntrophobacteraceae > SbD1. The sequence goes on along the minus strand of JBMFWU010000070.1, from coordinate 22,683 downwards.
GAAGAGAAACCAACTGGACAGGCAGCCTCATCTGGTACCTGAACCCGAACGTCCGGATGTTGTTTGACTACATCCACGCCCATGTCGACGGAGTCAGCACCAGCACCGCCTACAATGGGTATTTACAGAACGGGGACGCCAACATCTTCGATTCGCGCATCCAGTTCAGCTTCTAACTTCATTCAAGATATAAAATCCTGAAAATTCGGCCGGTTCAAACCGGCCGCGACCCGGGGGAGAGAGTTTCACCCGGGTTTTCTTTTGCGGTTGGCCGGAAATGGAAAGGGCGGTCCCAGGGACCGCCCTTTCCATTGGCACTCATAGATTTTATAGGACTTATAAGTCATATAGGACGTATAAAAGAAGGTGGGGCCTCCGCTATTTTATGCCCAGCACATCCCCCATGTCGTAGAGGCCGGGGGGACGGGTGACTACCCATTTGGCGGCCCGGATGGCGCCTCTTGCGAAATTGTCGCGGTTGTGGGCCTTGTGGACCAGTTCTATTCTTTCGCCAAGCGAGGCGAACATGACGGTGTGCTCGCCTGTGATGTCTCCGCCGCGGATGGTCTGGATGCCGATCTCTGCGCCCGTGCGTTCTCCGATCAGCCCATGCCTTGCATAGACGCCGACCTCGCCCAGGTCCCTGCCACGGGCCGCAGCGGCTATCTGCGCGAGTTTGAGCGCTGTTCCGCTCGGGGCGTCTTTTTTGAACCGGTGGTGGGCCTCGATGATCTCTATATCACAGTCCTCGCCCAGAAGCCGCGTCGCCTCGGCGACCAGTTTGAACAAAATATTTACGCCTACACTCATGTTGGGAGAAACGACACACGAGACCGAGGCGGCGAGTTTTCCTGCTTCTTCGAGTTGCGCGGGCGTAAATCCGGTCGAGCCTATGACCATGTGAAGCCCGCGCTGCGATGCGGCCTGCAGGTGCTTAAGAGACGAGGCGGCGTTGGTAAAGTCGATTACGACGTCAGCATCTCCCAAAACCTCTTCGATCCCCCCGCAGATCTTCCTGCCGGTGGGGCTTCCACCGATCGCTTCCGCCAGGTCTTTTCCAACCAGGGGATGGCCTGAGTATTCGAAGCCGCCCGAAAGTTCGATTTCTTCCGACTCCCTCAGGATCTGTCCGATCCTCGAACCCATCCTGCCGGCAACTCCGGCGACTGCTGCGCGTATCATTTTCCATGCCCCCTGCGGTTCCCGCCGTTAGAGAAGTCCCTGCGCTTTCAATTCTTTCCTGAGCCGCTCCTTGTTAGACTCCGACACGGGTACCAGCGGAAGCCGCACTTCCTCGGAACCGATCATGTTCATCATCGCCAGGGCGGCCTTTATGGGCGTCGGGTTGGTTTCGAGGAACAGAATGTGGCAAAGGGGCAGGAGCTTGTAATAGTGCTTTCGGGCTTCTTCGAACCTGCCTTCGAAAAAGAGTTTGCAAAGATCTGCCATCGGTCTTGGGGCGACGTTGGACACAACCGATATGACCCCTTTTCCCCCCGCGCACATGAGAGGGAAGGTAAGATAGTCGTCGCCGGAGAGCACCGTGAAATTCTCGGGGCAAAGGGAAATGATGTCGGTGATCTGTTTCATCGAACCGGTGGCTTCCTTTACGCCCACGATGTTGTCGATTCGGGAGAGGCGCTCGATGGTTGCGGGTTCGATGTTTACCCCGGTGCGGCCCGGGATGTTGTAGAGAATGATCGGGATATCGACCGATTTTGCCACCCGTTCGAAATGGCGGTAGAGACCTTCCTGTGAGGGGCGGTTATAGTAGGGAGCCACCATCAGGGCACCGTCGGCGCCCGCCTTTTTGGCATGGGCGGTAAGAGAGATCGCTTCCTCCGTGCTGTTGGAGCCCGATCCGGCGATGACCGGAACGCGCCCTGCGGTCTGTTCGATAACGATATCGACCACCCGCTCGTGCTCCTTGTGGGACAGGGTGGGAGATTCTCCGGTGGTCCCGCAGGGGACGATGCCGTTGGTTCCGTTCGCTATCTGAAAATCGACCAGCTTTCTCAAACCCGCTTCATCGATTTCGCCTGCCTTAAAAGGTGTAACAATCGCCACAATCGCGCCGCTAAACATTGCAGCCTCCTCCTATGCTCTCAAAGTTTCATCCCAAAGCTCGGCATCGTAGACAACCCTCGCTCCGCCTTCCAGAAAAACGGCAGAAAAGCTTGTTCGACTTCCCTCCAGGACCTTTTCGAAATGAATGGTCAGTGTTTCCCCGCTCCTGGTAAGGACATGCACGGGGGATTCCACAAGGCCCCCGGCGGCCGCTGTGAGCGCTCCCGCTATGCACCCTGTGCCGCAGGCCAGAGTTTCGTCTTCGACCCCGCGCTCGTAGGTCCGTACCTGCATGTGATGGGGATCGCTTACAAACGCGAAGTCGGCATTGGTGCCTGCAGGCTGAAAGCGCTCGTGGCACCTGATGGCGCGCCCGCGCCCGCAAATGTCCATCTCTTCGAGTTCCTGTGGCGAGCCCGTAAAGTATACCGCATGCGGGACGCCCGTATTGATGAAATCAAGGCTCATCGCCTGGCCGCACACATCGATGGAAATGTCTCTTTTCAGGTCGTGCGGCTGCGTCATGGCAACTGTAGCGGTTTGGCCCGAAACCCGGGCCTGAATGATCCCGGCAAGCGTGCGAAAAGAAAACCGCTCCTTGGCCGTTATTCCCTTTAGAATCGCGAATCGGGCCGCGCAGCGCGCGCCGTTTCCGCACATCTCGGCCTCCGAGCCGTCCGCATTGAAAAAACGCCACACAAAATCGGTTTCGGGATCGTTTTCTATCAGAATCAGGCCATCAGCGCCGGCGGAGAGCTTCCTGCGGCAGGCAAGCCGTGCCAGCTCCCGCCCGTCCTCCGGCGACACCTTGAGGTCCCGGTTGTCTATAATTATGAAATCGTTACCGCTGCCGGTCATTTTCGTAAACGGGATTGTGCGCTGCGTCCGGCTCATTGCAGGCCCCCTTCGAGGAAATCGGGGAGGGTTTCCGGCCCCACCAGATCTTCCCAGGTCTCTCGACGCCGGATGACGAAATAATCCCCTCCGGTTACCAGCACCTCCGGAGCGCGACGGCGGGAATTGTAGTTGGAGGACATGCTGAATCCATAGGCCCCGGCGCTCATCACGGCGAGGTAGTCGCCTTGGGAGGACAGGGGCAGGCCGCGGTCCCTGGCCAAAAAGTCCCCCGACTCGCAAATCGGTCCCACCACATCGACGATTTCGTTTTCCTGCAGGTTTTTTGCGACCGGCTGCACGTAATGATAGGACCCGTAGAGGCTCGGTCGGATAAGATCGTTCATGCCCCCGTCGGTAATAACGAAATTCTTGACAGGGGTCCGCTTCGTATAGAGCACCTTGGTAACTAAAATTCCGGCGTTTCCCACAATCACGCGGCCCGGTTCAAAAATCAGCGTGCAATTGATGTCCTGGAGCTCGCGCAAAAGCGCCCGAGCATATTCATGCGGCTGCGGAGGCGCTTCCTGGTCGTAGACGATGCCAAGCCCCCCGCCCAGATCCAGATATCGGATATCGGCCCCGCGCTGCCTGAGCCGTTCTATAAGAGCGCGCAGCCGCTTTAACGCATCCACGAAGGGGGTAACGTCGGTGAGTTGGCTGCCGATGTGGCAATCCAGGCCGATCATGTCGACATTTTTCAGATTCTTTGCATCCTCAAAGGCCTGCATGACGATATCGGTGGAGATCCCGAACTTATTTCTCTTCATCCCTGTGGAAATATAGGGGTGCGTGTTCGGATCGATGTCGGGGTTCACCCGTACAGAAACCGAGGCTCGAGTGTTCATCGCTTCGGCGCGCCGGTTTATCTGCTCGAGTTCCTGGGTGGATTCGATATTGAACATCAGGATTTTTTCCCGAAGCGCGAAATCGATTTCTTCCACCGTTTTGCCCACTCCCGAGTAGACGATGCGGTTCGAAGGCACCTGCGCCTTTAGCGCCCGGTAGAGTTCGCCGCCCGAGACGATATCCACCCCTCCGCCCATGGAGCCGAAGAGCTTCAGGATCGCTATATTGGAGTTCGCCTTTGCCGAGTAACAGGTAAGGTGGCGGGCATCGGTAAAGGCCGAATCGAACGTCAGAAAATGATGCCGGAGAGTGGCCAGACTGTAGATATAGCAGGGGGTGCCGATTTCCTCGGCGATCCTCCTGACGGGAACGTCCTCGCAGTAGAGCTCGTCTTGCTTGTATTGAAAATGATGCATGGTAAATGGTCCCTTAATGCGTCAGCAGGTTTCCCACAGCGACCCACGCGGAAAGCAGGCCTTCCTTGTGTTTGGGCAGGGCGCTCACCGCAGATACGGCGTATGAATAGCCCCGCCTGCCGTTAACCCCGCGATCCACGAAAGGCGGATGCAGCACGGGGCTTGCGGTCAGCCGGACAATTTGTTTACCCTGCTTTCGGTAGACGTAAAAGCCGGCGGTTTTCACGCCCCCTTCGCTCCAGTGCACTTCGAGCCCCCCATGTCCCGGGGTCACCCAGACTTTTCCCGGAGGGGGCGGGAGCATCGAATGCGGCCCCCTGGTGGAGATTTCCCGGGAAGGCTCCCCGTACACATTTTCTTCATCGATGTAGCGGACCGGCACGATCCGGTACGTGTAGCCCTGCCCCGGAGCGATCCGCTGATCGTAATAGGCGTCGCCCTTTACGAGCGGCGAGACATCTTCCCAAGCCCCCGCCCCGGAGCTCCTCTGGACACGAAAGGACAAATCCTCCGGTTTTATCGGTTTTCCCGCCAGGTCCCGGGGCGCCTGCTTCCACCGCAACAGAATCCCGCGCGGCTGCGTGCTTGCCGTAATGTCCACCGGCGCTACCGGCCCGGGGTAGATCTTGGCTATCACCGGATTGGAAAGGCTCACCGAAATCCCATTGTCATTCACCAGGGCTACCTGATACCGATACGCCCGGTGCGAGGCCACATGGGAATCGGTCCACCGGAGCATGCCGCCCGGTCCCGGCTGCGCTGCCGAGGCATCAATGCTTTCTACCTGCTGCTGGCTGGACGGGGGGCATTCCAAACAATTGCGCTTCTCCCAGCTGATATCGCTTTTCATGATCGAGTAGTGAATCCCCCTGGCCGCGGCAGCAACGATCGGGGTCCAGGAGATCACTACAGCCCGGGAGCTTACCCTGGCGCTCAGATCGTTTACCTGTGGCGGAGGGGGGGCCCCGATGGGGTGTGGAAACATTTTGCGTCCGCACCCGGAAAGCATCACGGCGCTCAACGCGCACAGGAAAATGATTCCCAGGCGCCCGTCAGCCCGCGGAAACCACCCGCGGAAAACCCGGCCCGAAGCCGAAGGCTTCGAACATCCCGGCAGGCGGTCGCACCGCCCTGTAAGAATTCGCATGTTCCCCCTCATTCTTTGGTCTGGAGGCTTTTCGAGGAATCCGGTGCGCGGGACTCCAGATCCGCCTTCGCCCGTGCGATGGCTTCCCGTACCCTGTCTGTCGCGGTCCCTCCCGCCGATTTCCTGCGGTCGACGATGCTCGAAATATCCAGGTAGGCGAAAATATCTTCATCGAAGGATTTGTGGAAGCTCTTGAGTTCGTCGAGCGAGCAGTCGCCCAGGTCTTTGCCTGCCTGAATGCAGTGTTGCACGATCTGGCCTGCTACATGGTGCGCTTTGCGGAAGGGAACGTCACGTCTTGCGAGATAATCGGCCAGATCGGTTGCCGCAGTGAAGCCCTGCCCGGCCATTTGGGCCATTCTCTCCCGGTTGATCCGAATCTGCGGAAGCATCTTGCTTAGCAGACGCAATGTCGTCAGGACCGTGTCCACGGAGTCGAAAACCGGCTCCTTGTCTTCCTGCAGGTCCCGGTTATACGCCAGAGGCAGTCCCTTGGCCAGGGTAAGGAGCGCGAACAGGTTTCCATACACCCGACCGGTCTTGCCCCGCATCAACTCCGGCACATCGGGATTTTTTTTCTGGGGCATGATGCTCGATCCCGTGCAGAAGGCATCGCTTATCTCGATAAAGGCGAATTCGGCACTCGACCAGATGACAAGCTCTTCGGCCATGCGGCTTACGTGCATCATGAGGATGGCCGCAGCCGAGCAAAACTCAATCAGGTAATCGCGGTCGCTCACCGCGTCGATCGAATTGGAGATGACTCTGGAAAAGCCGAGATGACGGGCCGTCCACTCCATATCGGTCGGGAAGGGGGATCCGGCAAGCGCGGCGCTTCCCAGAGGCATGACATCGGTTCTGCCGAGGCAGTCGCCAAATCGTGCGAAGTCGCGGCCAAACATTTCATAATAGGCCATCAGGTGATGGGAAAAAAGAATCGGCTGGGCATGCTGGAGATGGGTAAACCCCGGCATGACCACTCCGAGATGCGCTTCCGCCATGTCCACCAGCGTCGTCTGCACAAGGCTCACAAGGTCCCTTATGTTTGTGAGCGCTTCGCGCATGAATAGCCGCATGTCGAGCGCCACCTGGTCGTTTCGGCTCCTGGCGGTGTGGAGCTTGCCGCCGGTTTCGCCGATTCGCGCGGTAAGCTCGTTTTCGATCGCCATGTGGATGTCCTCCTGGGAGGAATCCAGCTCGATTTTGCCCCGCTCGATATCGCGCAGGATCTCGCCCAGCGTTTGCACGATCAGAGAGGCCTCGTCATGGGAAATGATCCCGCACTCGGCCAGCATACGGCAATGCGCGATGCTCCCCTCGATATCGTGACGGTAGAGCCGGGAGTCAAAATGCACGGAGGCGGTGTATTCCTCCACCAGTTTGTCGGTGGGCTGCTCGAAGCGGCCCTTCCATAGCTTTTCGGCCATATCTATTTGCCTTTGGTCCCCTTCTTTACGAGCGCATCGATCCGCAGCCGCAGACCGAGCAGGCGGATAAAGCCGTTCGCTTCATCCTGCCGGTAGACGTCGTCTTCCTCGAAGGTGGCGAAGCTTTCCTGGTAGAGCGACTTGTCCGATTTTCTCCCGATAACCTGGCAGCTCCCCTTGTAGAGCTTCAACCGGGCGGTCCCCCGGACGTTTTCCTGCGCAAGGTCCATCATTTTCTGCAGGTAGCGCATCTCGGGCGAATACCAGAACCCGTTGTAAATCAGCCGCGAATACTCCGGGATCAGGCTGTCTCGCAACCGCATCACCTCGCGATCCATGGTGATCGATTCGACCGCCTGGTGCGCCGTCCGCATGATGGTACCCCCGGGGGTTTCATAGACGCCGCGCGATTTCATCCCGACCAGCCGGTTTTCCACCAGATCTACCCGACCGATAGAGTGCTTGCCCCCGATTTTGTTCAAATGCTGCAGAAGCGTCGCGGGCGACATGCGCACGCCGTCCACTGCCACCGGGTCTCCCCCCTCGTAGTCGATTTCGATGATTTGGGGCTTGTCCGGCGCATCTTCGGGGTTGACCGTCATGACGAACATCTCCGGGTCGGGCTCCCGCCACGGATCTTCGAGGATGCCCCCCTCGTAGCTTATGTGCAGCATATTGCGGTCGCAGCTATAGGGCTTTGCCTTGGTCACCGGAACCGGTATGCCGTGCTTTTTGGCAAACGCGATGAGGTCGCTTCGAGACTTCATGTCCCACTCACGCCAGGGCGCAACCACCTTGATGTCGGGGCGCAGCGCCATGTAGGAGAGCTCGAAACGAACCTGGTCGTTCCCCTTTCCCGTGGCCCCATGGCTCACCGCATCCGCGCCTTCCTCGTCGGCTATCCGGATCTGTTGCCTGGCGATGAGCGGCCGGGCAATGGAGGTGCCCAAGAGATACTGGCCCTCGTAAATCGCGTTGGCACGAAACGCAGGGAATACGAACTCGCCTGCGAATTCCTCCTTCAAATCCACGATGCAGGCCTTGACCGCACCCGTAGCCAGCGCCTTGGCCTCAATGCCGTCCAACTCCTCGTCCTGGCCCAGGTCGGCCGAAAAGGCGACTACCTCGCACCCGTAGGTCTCGATGAGCCATTTGAGAATGATCGATGTGTCAAGTCCGCCGGAATACGCCAGAACAACCTTTTTAACGTCCATTAGAAAAAACTCCCTACAGGATTTTGAAGTGCTCCGTTACGCCTTTTCATCCGCCAGTAAAACCTGGACAGGAGATTACAGGAGTTACAAGATTAAACCAAATGAAACCAAATTAAACCAAACTCATTTAAGCCTTTTCAGCTCCCCGTTTCCCGTTTCCCCGGCCACGCCGAGGGAAAAGCAAAAAGCTTGGACAGGATTACAGGATTTACAGGATTAAAACCAAAATCATTTGGGCCTTTTCAGCTCCCCGTTTCCCGTCTCCCCGGCCACCCAGGTTAAAAGCAAAAAACTTGGACAGGATTACCTACTCCCGATATGTGCGGTACTTGCGCTTCATCTGGAGACCGGACGCACCGAAATTCAGGAGCAATCCGATCTCCACGCCGGTAGCCGTCAAGTAGTTCACAAGCTGAACCTCGTGCGCCTGGGCCAGCGTTCTGACAGCTTTAATCTCGACTAGTACCGAACCCTCCACCAGCATATCGGCGACAAAATCGCCGACCACGACGCCATCATACATAACAATGACGCTCTTCTGACGCTCCACACACAGTCTGGCTTTGCACAGTTCGTGACCGAGCGCTTTCGCATAGACCGATTCAAGAAAACCGGGTCCAAGCGTTCGGTGAACCTTCATCGCACAACCGATTATTTGCTCTGTCAAGGCAGCGTCGTGCATTAGTCTCGGTCCTGCTAATTCAATCCTGTAAATCCTGTAATCCTGTCAAAAAGTCTTTTGTCTTTGCGCCTCTCAGTTCCTGGAACCCTGTCCGGTATTGTCTCCGGGTTTTTCAATCCTGTTAATCCTGTAATCCTGTCTAAAGTCTTTTGTCTTTAAGCCTTTCAGCTCCTGGCCGTTATCCTGTAAATCCCGTCAAAGCTGTTGGGAGCCGATCAACCAGTCGAGGAGCGCCATCTGGAGGTGAAGCCGGTTTTCCGCCTGGTCGAAGACCGGGGCTCGGGGGCTTTCGATGACCTCAGCGGAGATCTCCTCGCCTCGGTGAGCGGGCAGGCAATGGAGAACTATGGCGTCTGGCGCAGCGCACGAGAGCAGGCGCGAATCGATCTGGTAGGGGGCGAAGACCTCTTTTCTGGCCCTGGCCTCTTCCTCCTGTCCCATGCTGGCCCAAACGTCGGTATAGAGCACATCGGCGCCCGATGCGGCTTCCCGGGGATCGTTGGTGAGCTTCACTTTTCCGTTTGTCTCGCGCACGGCCTGGTCGACTATTCCGCTTTCCGGCTCGTAGCCGGGGGGGCAGGCGAGGTTTAGCGAAAAACCCAGGCGCAGGGCCGCATAGATCCACGAATTGGCAACGTTGTTTCCATCCCCCACCCAGGCCACCGTGAGATCTTCGAGCGACCCGCGCTTTTCCCGGACGGTCAAAAGATCGGCCAGGATCTGGCAGGGGTGGGAGTGGTCCGTCAGGGCGTTTACCACGGGAACGGAGGCGTATTTCGCCAGTTCCTCGACGTCGCTGTGAGCAAATGTGCGCACCACGATGGCGTCGATATAGCGTGCAAGGACCCGCGCCATATCGGACAGGGGTTCGTGGCGGCTGATCTGGGTGTCCTGGCCGGTCATGAATATGGGGTGTCCCCCCAGGCGGAAGACGGCGGTTTCAAAGGAAATTCGCGTCCTGGTCGAGGGCTTTAGAAAAATCAGGCCGACGACCTTTCCGTCAAGTGTCCTGGGCAGGGTGCCGGCGGCAAGCTCGGCCTTCATTTTTTCGGCCTTATCGATCAGACGGAGAATTTCCTCGGCCGAAAGATCCAGAACCGACAGCAGATCGCGTTTCATACGGATTCCTCCTCAAAGACATCTTCGAGAATCCCGGCCATCCGGTTGACTTCGGCGCGGCCGGCGATAAGAGGCGGGACGAACCTCAAGACGGTATCGTGGGTGCAATTGATTACGGCGCCCTTCTCCAGGCACCTGGTGACGAATTGCGCGCCCGGCATGTCGAGTTCCATGCCCACCATGAGGCCTCGGCCGCGAACCTCCTTAATGAACGAAAACCGCTCCTTGAGTTCTGCGAACCGGGCGAGCAGATAGGCGCCGGTATCGCGGACGTTCTCGAGGAAATCGGGTTCGGAGATAACCTTTAAGGTGGCCAGGGCAGCCGAAGCCACCAGAGGGCCTCCTCCGAATGTCGTTGCGTGGCTGCCGGGTGTAAACGTCTGCGCGACCTCATCGGTTGCGAGCATCGCCCCCATCGGCAATCCGTTTGCCAGCGCCTTGGCAAGGGTCATGATGTCGGGGCTTACCCCTTCCTGCTCATAGGCAAAGAGCGTTCCCGTTCTGCCAAGGCCCGACTGGACCTCATCGAAAATGAGCAGGAGCTTTTTTTGCCTGCACAGCGCCTTGAGATCTTTGAGATACCCGGGCGCCGGGAAATGCAGCCCGCCCTCTCCCTGCACCGGCTCGAGCAGTACCGCGCACGTCTTGTCCGTAACGGCCGCCTCGACTGCTTCCACCGAGTTGTAATCTACGAAAGAAAAGCCCTCGACCAGAGGTTCGAATCCCTTCTGCACCTTGGTTTGGCCGGTCGCCGAAAGCGTCGCCATGGTGCGTCCGTGGAACGAGTCCTTCATCGAAATGATGTGAAACCTGCCGGGACCGAAACGATCATTGCTGTACTTTCTGGCAAGCTTTATCGCCGCTTCGTTGGCCTCCGCCCCCGAATTGGAAAAAAACACCTTATCGGCAAACGAAAGCCGTGTCAATTCCGCCGCCAGTTCCACCTGCGGATAGGTGTAAAACAGATTGGAGACATGGATGAGTTGTCGCGCGCCCTCCTCGATCGCCCGGGTCACTTCCGGATGGCAGTGCCCCAGCCCGCACACCGCGATCCCCGCCAGAAAATCGAGGTATTCTTTTCCCGCATCATCCCGGAGCGTACACCCTTCGCCTTTGACAAAGGCGACCGGAAACCTCGAATAGGTCCCGAATATATGTTTGGCGCACTCCTGCTCTATGCCTCCGCTAAATGTTTTCATCTTTTCCGCCCCGCTGCCTCTTGAGAATTTGAGTTCCGATTCCAGCGTCTGTGAACATTTCCAACAAAATCGCATGGGGTTGCCTGCCGTCCACTATGTGTACCTTTGCGGCCCCGGCTTCTACGGCGTCTATCGCACAGCGTACCTTGGGGATCATTCCTCCCCGAAGCGTTCCATCCTTCATGGCCGTTTCCGCTTCCTCGGCCGTCATGCTCGAGATGAGCTCTCCGCGCGCATCCAGGACCCCGGGCACATCGGTCATGAGCAAAAGCTTGTCGGCTTTTAGCGCCCCGGCGATCGCCCCGGCCACCAGATCGGCGTTTATGTTGTAGGTTTCCCCGCTTTTGCCCGCCCCAACCGGCGCGACGACGGGGATTATATCGCTTTGCGAAAATATTTGCAGTATTTCAAGGTTTATCTGCTCCACCTCGCCCACCAGCCCGATATCGATTATCTCGGCTGGTCGGTCCTCAAGGGCCTCCCCGACGAGCTTGAGCTTTCTGGCCTCGATGAGATGTCCGTCCTTGCCGCTAAGTCCCACCGCGCGTCCGCCGTGCATGTTTATGAGGGAGGCAATCTCCTTGTTGAGCTTGCCCAACACCATTTCCACGATGTCCATGGTGTCGGCGTCGGTGATGCGCATTCCCTGGTAAAAGTCCGTCTTTTTGCCGATCCGCTCGAGCATCCTGCCTATCTGCGGACCGCCCCCGTGCACCACCACGGGATTAATCCCGATGTATTTCATCAGGACCACGTCCTTTGCGAAGCTCTCCTTGAGCTCTTCGGCCACCATCGCATGCCCGCCGTATTTAATGACGATCGTCTTCTGGTAAAACCGACGTATATAGGGCAGAGCCTCAACCAGTATGTTCGCTTTTTCGATCATCGCTATCCTTCAAGAAAACAAAAAATCCTCCCTTTCCGCGGCCGCGCGGGAGGATTGGCAAAAAACCGTCATTTTTCCCAAATATTTAAAGGATTATGAAGATCCTTTCAATGATTTTTCACCATATGATCCTCATAACCGCTGTAACAAACAAGGCTGATAGGGCGGCGAGCCCGGAAGTCAGGTACATAAGGCCGATCATCCGCTCGTAGGTTGTAAGCGTTATGGGGCCGAGAGGTTCCCCCAGGCGCGGTTTTTCGACAATCTCGCCAAAATAGCAATTGGCCCCGCCGAGTTGAACGCCCAACCCACCCGCAGCAGCCGCTTCCGGATATCCCGCGTTCGGGCTTGTCATTTTTGAGGCATCCCGCCTCAAGATCTGCGCCGCCGCCCGCCAGTCAAGTCCCATTAAGGCGCAGGCGCCCACCATGAGCCATCCGGATATCCTCGCCGGCGCCCAGTTGGCCACATCGTCGGCCCGGGCCGCAAAAGAACCGAAATAGCGGTAGCGCTCATTTTTGTACCCGAGCATGGAATCCATCGTATTGACGGCTTTATACAGAATGGCCCCGACCGGGCCGCCCAGGGCGAGAAAAAACAAGGGCGCTACGATCCCGTCGGAGATGTTTTCGGAAACGGTTTCGACGAGCGCGCGCAAGATGTCGCCTTCACCCAGTCGGGAAGTCTCCCGGCTGACGATGAAGGACAGCTTCGAGCGCGCCAGATCGAGGTCGCCCGCCCGCAGCGCCTTTGCGACCTGCCGCGATTCGTCATGAAGGCTGCGGGTGGCAAGCGTCGAATAGGCGAGCCAGATGGCGGCGAGATCTCCCGGGTGCGGACCGATCGCATTCGAAAGACCCAGGAAGGCTTTTGCGGCCAAAAACACCACCGCCATGACGAGGCCCCACAGAGCGAACCCGCGAAATCTCATCTCTTGCGGGGAAGCCTGCGCAGGATAGAGGGCCTTTTCGCTCCCGGCGATCAGGCTGCCGATCCATCGCACCGGGTGGGGCATCCAACGGGGATCTCCCGCCGCAAGGTCCAGAAAATAAGCCGCAATGAGCTGCCAGGCAAACAATTGCCATCTCCTCTTGTTGGGGTTCGCAGGGCTCACCCCAACCTACACCTTCCTTATGTTGGGGTTCGCAGGGCTCACCCCAACCTACATTTGTTCTATTATGCGGGCTACGTCGACGTGGGTGCGCACCAGTTCGGCGAGCCGGTCGTATTGTTCCTCTTTCCACAGCCGGAAGGAAAAAGCATCCGAGACGGCCGGGAGTTTTTTCCCCGACCTTCTTGCGATATCTTCGATAAAGCTGTTGCGGAAACCGTCGTTGTCGAATATCCCGTGGATGTATGTACCCCATGCGCGCCCGTCGGGTTGGGAGAGCCCCTCCGCGATATCCGTCGGTTTTCCGTCCCGCTGAACGATTCTGAAGATCGGTGCGGCAGAGCCTCCCGGGGTGCTCCTGCCCATGTGAATCTCATAGCCCGAAAGCACCTCGCTTTGCGCGGGAAACGGCAGCGAGTCGCTCATCATGCCTGCTTCCACCTGCGAGGTCGTCTTTTCGGGAAACATTTCGGTTTCCATCTCCAGGAGGCCAAGACCCGGGACCGTTTCTATCGAGCTTTCCATGCCGTGGGGATCGCGCACCACAGTCCCCATCATCTGGTAGCCCCCGCAAAGGCCAACCACCACACCGCCCGATTTGTAATAGGCCGACAAAACATCGGTCATGCCGGTTTTACGCAGCGCCTCCAGATCTTCGATCGTGTTTTTGCTCCCCGGAAGGATCACGGCGTCGAAACCGAAAATCTCAGCCGGCCGCTCGAAATAGACCAGGTCGACTCCGGGATCGTTTTCGAAAGCGTCAAAATCGGTGTAATTGGAAATGAACGGAAGGCGGACCACCCCGATCCGCACGGTATCCGGAACCGCGTTTTCCCGTGTTGCGGCCATTCTGCGCCCCAGGGCCACCGAATCTTCCTCGGGAAGGGATATGTCCTGGAAATAGGGGACAACGCCAAGGACCGGCACGCCCGAACGCTCCTGCAGGATCTTTACCCCGTCTTCAAAAAGGCGCGGGTCTCCCCGAAGCTTGTTCACGATAAACCCGATCACCCGATTGCGTTCCGAAGGCTCGAGGAGAGAGTAGCTGCCCAGGAGCGAGGCGAATATGCCCCCGCGGTCTATGTCTCCCACCAGGATGCATTTGGCGTCGGCCATCTCGGCCATGGCCATGTTCACCAGGTCGCTCCCCTTGAGGTTCAGTTCGACCGCGCTTCCGGCTCCTTCGATGACTATCACGTCGTTTTGCGCGCAGAGTCTTTCGTAGGCGCCCCGGACAATCGGGAGAAGCTCTTTTTTGTATTCGTAGTAACCGCCCGCGGAAAAATTCCCTATGGCCTTTCCGAGCACAATGACCTGGGAGCCCATGTGCGAGGTGGGCTTTAAGAGTATGGGGTTCATGTCCACATGGGGCGCGATTCCAGCCGCTTCGGCCTGGACCACCTGCGCGCGTCCCATCTCCCCGCCCTGCGGAGTGATAAACGAATTGAGCGCCATGTTTTGCGCCTTGAACGGCGCCACACGAAAGCCCTCGTTTCGGAAAATGCGGCAAAAGGCGGCAGCGAGAACGCTTTTGCCAACGTCGGAGCCCGTGCCCAGGAACATGATCGATTTTGCGCCAGACATCCGCCTACCTCCCTTCGGTCCACCCGGCACACTGCCGCACGAACCGCTCGGCGCTCTCCGGAGCGCTCCCCCAGTGAAGATGAACATAGCTGGCTAGAACCGAGCCCACCTGGTAGCCTTCCAGGCGCGGGACATCTTCTTTTCGCCCGTGAATCTCATAGGCGAACTCGACAGATGGCCCGGCCGCCTCTTCCACGATTTCGGAATAGTGGAACTCGTGACCGCGAATGACCCCGCCCGGCTCTCCCAGAAGGCAGCTGCGGCGCAGTACCGCCTCCGTATACCCCAGGGTCTTGAGCCGCCCGAGCATCCGGGTCCCGAACGGCAGTATGCCCGCCATCGTCCGCCGTTCCCCTTCTCGGGTCTCGATAAAGCGGCCAAGGGTCATGAGTCCGCCGCACTCGGCATAGATCGGCATTCCCCGGCCGGCGCGCTCGCGAAGCGAGTCGAGGAAAGCGGAGTTGCGCGAAATGGCCTCGGCGAAAAGCTCGGGGTATCCTCCCCCCAGGTAGGCGCCCGAGCAATTCTCAGGAAGCCCCTCGCCTGCCAGGGGAGAAAAAAAATGAAGCCGCGCCCCGGCCCGTTCGAGCAGTTCCAGGTTGTCGGGGTAATAAAAACAGTAGGCCGCATCGCGCGCCACTGCGATCTCAACCTCGCGACTTTTCTCTTCGCGTCTTCGCGACTTCGCGTGAGACATCTCCTGGAGGCCTCCCGCCGCACAATACCTTGTCCTCTCCAACAGCAGGGCGATATCGAGATGTTTTTCCAGGAGTGCGGCCAATCGGTCCTGCCAGGTCGAATCGAGTTTCAGTTCCTCCGCGGTCACGAGCCCCAGGTGTCTCTCAGGTATGGCGACCGCCTCCTCCCTCGGAATGCCCCCCAAAACGGCCACCTCCGGACATGAGGAAGACATGGCTTCTTTGAGATACGCAAGGTGTTTTTCTCCGCCGACCCGGTTGAAAATGACCCCCGCAAATCGAAGCTGCGGGTCGAAATGGGTAAACCCATAGACCAGGGCTGCGGCACTTCTCGCCATGCTACGGGCATCCACCACCAGGACGGCGGGCACCCCCAGCCATTTGGCCATCTCGGCGCTGCTCCCCCTTTCCGTTCTCCCGTCGCGACCATCGAAAAGCCCCATGACGCCTTCTATAAGACCCGCGTCGGCCCCCTCCATCAGCCATCGAAAAAGCCTCTCATTCCATTCTTTCCCGACCATCCATCCGTCGAGGTTCCGGCTTTGCGCTCCAGCGATCAGGGTGTGGAGCCCCGGGTCTATGAAATCGGGCCCCACCTTGAAGGGCTGCACCGCGAGCCCTCTGGCTTTGAGTGCCGCAAGAAGCCCTAGCGATATCGTGGTCTTGCCACACCCGCTGTGCGTCCCGCATACAAGAAATGCCTGTTTATGTCTGCAAGTATCCATCATTGCGAAATTCTACTTGAGTTCCCTATGGGGAACAACTCTTTTCCTCTGTTCATAAACACACCCCATTTTTGATATACTCCCTTGCGGAGCGTTAAAAATATGACCTGGAAAATAAAACAGCGGCAGCAAAAGTGGCTCGAAGGCGAAAGAGGCACGGTCAGAAAAGACTGGGGCGGCAAAATCACCATTGCCCTCGCATTCCCCAACTGCTATGCGGTCGGCATGTCCAACCTCGGTTTTCAATACGTCTATCATGCGCTAAACCGGTTCGAAACGGTAGTCTGCGAGCGGGTTTTCTATCCGGAGCCCGAAGATGTGGCCCTTGTCAGGCAATCTCCCGGTGGGCTCCTCTCGGTCGAATCGCAACGGCCTCTTCTCGATTTCGATCTCGTCGCGTTTTCGGTCCCCTATGAAAATGACTATACGAACCTCGTCGAAATGCTGGAGCTATCCGGAATCCCCCCCCGTGCGCGGGAGCGCGCCTCGACCCTTCCCCTGGTTGCGGCAGGCGGGGTGGCTCTCTTCATAAACCCCGAGCCGATTTCCGATTACCTCGATTTTGTCTTCGCAGGGGAAGGCGAAGCGATTCTTGGCGAGTTCCTCGACTTCTTTAAAGAACTCCGGAACGGCTCGGGCAGCCGCTCCGAGATCTTGCGGGATCTGGCCAAATCGGTCCCGGGAATCTATGTTCCCTCTCTTTACGAACCCGTATACGGAGAAGACGGAACTCTCGAGGCCATACGCCCGTGTGCCCGGGATCTGCCGGAAAGGATACCGGTACGGCGGGCGGATCTATCGAAGGGAGATCCGTGCCGCACTGCCGTATTTACCGCCAATACCGAATTCAGTAACGTCATGCTCCTGGAAATCGGCCGGGGCTGCGGCCGAGGGTGCCGGTTTTGCGCTGCGGGGTTCGTCTACCGGCCGGTCCGCTATCACAGCGCCGAACGACTGCTCCAGGCGGCCTCCCCGGAGTGCGGGACCAATCGCATCGGGCTCGTGAGCGCCGCCGTATCCGATCATCCGGAGATCGTCGATCTTTGCTCCTCGCTGCTCGATCGGGGCGGCTCCCTTTCCTTTTCTTCGCTTCGAGCCGACACGATCGGCTCCCAAATCCTTTCGGCGCTCGAAGCGAGCGAGCATCACGCGGTGGCGATCGCCCCCGAAGCCGGCTCGGAGCGCCTCCGGCGCGTTATCAACAAAAAATTGTCCGAAGAGCAGATATTCCGGGCGGCCGAAATGCTTGCGGAAAAAAACATTCTCAATATCAAGCTATACTTCATGATCGGCCTTCCGACCGAAGAGAGGGCGGACCTCGAGGCCATTGTCGAACTGGCCAAAGAGATCCGCCATCACGTGTTGCATTCGAGCCGGGGGAAGACCCGGCTGGGGACCGTTACGCTAAGCGTTAACTCCTTTGTGCCAAAGCCTTTTACGCCCTTTCAGTGGACTGCGTTTGCCGGCGTAGCCGAGCTCAAGGAAAAAGCCAAATGGATACAAAAGGCCCTGGCAAAGGTCCCCAACGTCCGGGTCCATTTCGATCTGCCCAAATGGGCCTACGTCCAGGCGCTCCTTTCACGGGGCGACCGCAGGGTTTCCTATTTTATCGATAAAGTGGCGCGGGAAAACTTCTCCTGGACCCGCGCGATGCGCGCTTCTCCTCTAAATCCGGACTTCTGGGTCATGCGGGAGCGCGAACGGGAGGAAAAATTTCCCTGGGAGGTGCTGGACCACGGGATCGAACGTAATTACCTGTGGGAAGAATACGGACGGGCCCTTGCGGAAAAGGAAAGTCCCGAATGTCGGCCGGGGAAAAACTGCAGGAAATGCGGCGTTTGCGGCCCGTAAAAGTCGAAGGGGGAAAACTGTATGAATCACGACAGGCTTGAGTCGCGGGCCGTAAAATACCCGCTTTTGCTCGCGCGCCTGCTGCTCGGGGCTGTCTTTATTGCCGCGGGCGCCGGCAAGCTCCTCCATCCGCACGCATTTGCCGCCATTGTTTCCAATTATCAAATTCTCCCGGCGCAACTGGTAAATGGTGCGGCCGTAATTCTGCCATGGCTCGAGACCCTGGTGGGGCTGCTGATCCTTTCCGGCATCTGGCTTCCCGGAGCCCTCTCGCTCGCCGATATGCTCCTTTTCATCTTCCTCGCGGCCCTTGCCTCGGCAGCCGCCAGGGGCATCGATATCGACTGCGGCTGCTTTAGCGTAAAACCCGCCGCCTCACCCAACTTCATCTGGTATCTTTCGCGCGACCTGCTTTTCCTTTTACTGGCGGCCGCAATAACGGTACAAACTTTCTCAAAAATGCATTCCAAACAGACCCAAAGGGAGGGGAACCATGAATGAAAAAATGAGCAATGCCTTGAACGCACAGATAAATGCCGAACTGTACTCCTCTTACCTCTATCTTTCGATGGCCTCCTATTGCAAGCGGCTGAATCTCGAAGGTTTCACCCGGTGGATGGAAGTCCAGGCACTCGAAGAGCTGTCCCATGCTATGAAGTTTTTCAATTTCGTAAACGAGCGGGGCGCAAAAGTCGAGCTGACAACCATCGAAGGCCCTCCGACCTCGTGGGATGCGCCTCTTTCAGTGTTCGAAGCCGTCTACAACCATGAACTCAAGGTAACGGGCCTGATCTACGACCTGGTAAACCTCGCAACGGAAGTCAAAGACCACGCGGTCGTCAATTTTCTTCAGTGGTTCGTAAACGAACAGGTGGAGGAGGAGACCAGCGCGGACAACATCGTGCAGAAACTGAAGCTCATCGGAAGCGACGGCGGCGGCCTCTACATGCTCGACCAGGAACTGGCCCGAAGGGTCTTTACCCCGCTTCCCGGAACGACCATCCTGGCCGGAGCGGCCGCAGGCGCCTGAGAACGTGCTTCGGCAGGGGTGGCGGAGGGCAAAGACGCGGGGAGCAGTGCCCCCCGCACCCCCACAGGATAGTTCGGTATGGGAGCGGCATAGCCGCCCCCATACCGAACTTCCGGCCCCAAAATCGCAAACTATCCAAGAAGGCGACTCATGGATGCTCTTACCTACGCACAGGCGCGCAGCACTCTTGCCAGGACAATGGACAGAGTCTGCGACGACCACAGCCCGATAATCATTACACGTAAGAACCAACGATCCGTGGTGATGATTTCTTTGGAAGACTACGAGGCACTTGAAGAAACGGCGTATCTCCTGAGGACTCCCCGAAACACAAGGAGGCTCCTTGAATCCATAGCGGAATTGGAAGCTGGAGGCGGCAGTGAGCGGGAGTTGGCTGAGTGAGGCTCGTTTTTTCAAAGTCGAATCGGGCTCCATTCCCCTGGCGCTTCGCGCCTTCGCGGCTTCGCGTGAGAAAACCTCCGTTTATATCATTATATCAGCGTGAGGTTTCCTTTAGCCAGAAATAGACGACCGCTGCCCCGAAGAGTATGTTTCCCGCCCACACCCCCAAAAAGGGAGGCAGGGTGCCGGCGGAGGCGAGCGAACTTCCGATGCTGGATATGGCAAGGAAGGCGAAGGCCACCACCAGCGATATTCCGACTCCGGCGGCAATGCCTCCGTGGAGCCCCTGCTTGAGGGCCACGAGGATGCCTAGCAGGGTCAGGATGAAAGTGGCAAGAGGCGAGGCAAGCCTCATCTGCAGGTCGACCTCGTAGGGCGTCGCGCTGAACCCTTCCCGCTCTATATTTTTGGCATAGTGGTACAAGTCCAGCCATCCAAGAGTGTGGGGCAGGACTTCCCCGCTGTTGAAGTCGGCGGGTGTCACCGGCAACTGGAGAAGTTTGCGGTTAAACCACTGCTGCTCGGTCTTTTTTCCGTCATAGCTGACTATGAGCCCGTCTTTGGCAACCCATCCCCGGGGGGTCCAGGCGATGCTCCGGGCGTCTATTCTGCGTTCCAGGCGAAAATCGGTCTTCATGAAAAAGATGGAGGCAAGGTGCATTACCTTGAGTTTTCTATCGTAGAGCCCGATCTGGTAAATCGTGTCCTGGTCCCGATACCACAGGTTTTCAGGATTCATCCAGACGGGCGGTTTTTTGCCCTCGACCTTGACCTGCCAGGTATCATAGAGCCTTTGATTGAGGGGGCGAACCGCATATTCGGCCAGACAGAAATGAAATACCGCCAGCAAAAGCCCGGCTATTGCCAGAGGCGCCACATAACTGGCCGGGTTTACCCCGGCTGTCTCCATGGCGATCAACTCCCGGTTTCGTTTCATAATGCCAAGCGCGATTATGGCCGCAAGGATCGCCGACAGCGGAATCCCCTGAGTCAGAATCTGGGGGATCTTGCACAAAAAATAGAGGTATATCTCCCGCAGCCCCAGGTGATGCTGGAGCATCCGATCGACCCGTTCGAAAAAATCCACAACGAGGTAAATTCCGACAAATCCGACATTGGCCAGCACAAAAACGGGCAGAAAGTGCTTTAAAACATACTTGGGGATTATCTTCACGGTTGGATCGCCCCCTGTTGGCGGCCCTCGCAGGCTGCCGCCCGCATGCGCCCGAGCCGGTGGAAAAGCGAGGCGAGGCGAAACGGAGTTTCCCGGTGCAGCTTGGTCCACAGGTATACGGCCAGGACAATGCAGAGCAGATTGGGGGTCCAGACGGCCAGAAAGGGTGAAACGAGGCCATTGTAACCAAAGGTCCTGCCCGCGGAAAGCAACACGTAGTAGGCGAGAAAAATTCCAATCCCTGTCGTAATCCCGGTCATGCGGCCCCGCTGGCGAAACATGGAACCAAGCGGAGGGCCCAGAAGCCCCAGAAACAGGCATGCAGCCGGGAAAGCGAGCCGCTGCTCCAGTTCCAGACTCCACCACACCAGAGCGGCCTTTCCCATCGCGGTTTTGACCTTATGGTAAATCTGGGAAAGGCTCATCTCGCCTCTGCTCATCATCGCTTTTTTTGCCGCGCCAAGGATATCATCCATCGACAGGGTAAAATCATACTTTTTGAACGACACCGCCTGGGCATCTTTCAGGTTCTTGGACGTGCGCGTTATCATGCCGTCGTAGAGTTTAAAAATGATGGCGCTTGAATCCGGTGGAAAATCGATTTTTGCCCTCTTTGCGGCTATCGTCACCTCTTGATTGCGTTCCCTCTGATCCTGGATGAAAATTCCCTTGACCTCGTAGTTGGTGTGATCGACCGACCGGAAGAACAGAACCAGTTTGGGAATAGTGGAAATAAACACTCCCTCCTCGAGTATCGAGGGCAGAGAGGTGCGGCCGAGCGAACGCAATTTTGATTCGAAGGCACGGTTGGAGGCGGGCAGCAGCCAAACGGCGTTGACGAAGGAAACCACGGTCAAAAGCAGGAGCACTCCCAAAACGGGGGGCAGAAAACCCAAAAATCCGGTTCCTGCGGCCCGGAAGGCCATCAACTCGTTATCGCTGTTGAGCCGGACGAACGCCAGCATCACACCCAGCAGGGCGGCCATGGGCGTCGCGTACAGCAGGAGCCGGGGCATGGCGTACAGGATGAGCTCGACGATATCCTTTACGCTGCACGAAGAAGCGAAAAGAATGCGCATAAGCTGCAGGAGCTGGCCGGTCACGAGCACGAAAACCGCGCCCGCCAGGCAAATCAGCACCGGAGCACTCTGCTCTTTGAGCAAGTAGAGGTAGAGGGTTTTTTTCATGCCGCCTACTCTATCCAATGAAAGCCTCTGTGGTCAATTATAAAGATGTGCCCAAAATAATGGTAAAGGTTTGCGGCTGGGCAGACGATATGTAAAGGCATAGTGGGAAAAGCAACAGGCAAACCTCTGTCAGGAGAATTCAAATGGTCAGAACGCAAGCATCCGATATATACCAACGGACGGCGATTCAAACCGCCGACCCGCTCCAGCTCATCATCCTGTGCTACGAAGGTGCCATCAGCGACCTCAAAAAAGCCAGGGAACTCCATGAAAAAAGCGAAATGAACGAAGCGTACCGACGCATCCGGCACGCCCAAGACATCGTAACCGAACTCCTCGTAGGCCTCGACTACGAACGGGGCGGGAATATAGCCGGAAATCTCAACCGCATTTATAATTTCGTTTTGCGCCAGCTGATCGGCATAAACAGCCGCAGAGACCTCTCCCTCTATGACGACCTGATCAGAATTCTTTCCAATCTCAAAGAGGGCTGGGAAGCGTTACGATTTTCCTCCGGACAGGCGCCCCTCAAAGCGGGTCTTCTCCCGAAACAATGGCAAGCTTCAGCATAGGACCGGGAAATGGAAAGCAACGGATCATGCTGGGCAGCGGAAGCCGACTCGATCCTGGAGCAACTCCTCAAGTTCGCCACGCAGCTCGCGGAGTTTGAAAACGACCCGCAGGTAAACATCAGGGCGCTTTCCGAGGAGTGCACCCAACGCATCGAGGATCTGAAACGGCTTGTCCCCGAGGACTTCATTCATTCTGCGGCCACCGGCAGTGAGATCCTGGAAAAAATGCGCGCCCTCTATGAGCGCACCCAGGCCTGCCTGGATATCCTGCACCGCAAAAGCGATGCGGTCTCCGCCAGCCTCAAACGGTTGTCCAAAACCAAACAGGCCGTAAACGCCTACGGCTGCCGGAGAAATCTTTGCCGCTAGATAGTGTCTAACCGGAAAACCTGAAACGCGTCGTGTGATTCGGCCCCAAGTCCTCCTTTGGAAAAGAGGGACTTGGGGGG
>JBMFWU010000069.1:25856-27515 GCA_049964955.1 Syntrophobacteraceae bacterium | reverse complement strand
TCGCTCAAGCAACCAGCGAAAACGGCGGAATCCAACCGAATTTTGTGATCATAGGTAATTTCTTCCCTTTTCCTTTCTAATTTTCTAATCAAAACATTACAGTTCAAACCATATTCGAGCACTTTACAAAGCGAAAACATACGAGTCAAAACTTTTTTTATGTCATCAAGATAGAGCACAGGCTTTCCGGCTTCTTTTCAAAAGCTCGTCTTCGAAGAAACAATCTTAGCCTTGTTCCTGCTCCGGGCTCCACCTCGGACTGCCGGATTGACCCTTTTGGAATGGGCGGCCAAGCCGAATTTTGAACTGTGCGGCTTCAGCCTTTTCTACCTGAATTTATCGGAGCCTGATTCCGAGGGAAGTGGCTTTTCCCTTGCGGACTCGTTTTGATAAATTTTACGTTAATAAACGTAACAGCTTAAGGCCCCAGAATCGGCATCGCCAAAAATGGAGGGCGGGGTGACGTTCGGTCCTAAATGGGGGGCTCGTCCGCGCATACTGGTCGAGGAGATCGTAATTTGCGGACTGCAATAAAAAGGTTGCCCCTTTGTGGTGGAAAATGGCCCGGATTGCCCATCTCGTGATGTCAATAATTAGAAATGTCTTGGTTTTCTAGCAAATGAAATCTCCGCTTTACGGGTGGCTCCGATGTCGATTCAGATGAGGGCAGATTCTCGACGGCGGGCCCCGGCTTCTCCGCAGGAGATCCTTCC
Source organism: Syntrophobacteraceae bacterium (assembly GCA_049964955.1). Classification (GTDB taxonomy): domain Bacteria; phylum Desulfobacterota; class Syntrophobacteria; order Syntrophobacterales; family Syntrophobacteraceae; genus SbD1. Next base: position 26,802 of record JBMFWU010000069.1, on the reverse strand, counting down.
TGTTTTTTACTGAGCCAATTTGGGCTTGCAAACCGGCAGAAGTTCGCTGTACTCTACTCCACGGGCTATTGGAATGAGGGGGGAGAAGGGAAATGAACGGCAAAAGGGGCGAGGGCGCAAGGCAGGCCTCCGGAGACCTTCGCGCTGTTTTGGTTCGGAGTGCGTCAAGAATTCTCTTCCGCCTTTTTCCGGTGCTTCTTTTGGCACTCCTTTCGGCCGGCTGCTCCCACAGAGAGACCTTCCACCCCTATCCGAGATACCGTCGGACGTGCGGCCTACCCAAACCTTCGAAGGTTATCATACAGAAAGTCGCCTACTTCGATGCCCCCAAAACGATCCATCACGAGGTGGGTCCGGGGGAAACGCTCTGGCAGGTCTCGCGCATGTACGGCGTGTCTATCGCCTCCATTTGCCGGGAAAACGGCCTCAGACCCGGAGAGGCGCTGCACTCGGGGCAAATACTTCTCATCCGTGGCGTGCGCTCCATCCGCTACGTCATAAACCTCTACCGGGTCCGGCCCTGGAGCTACATTATCGTTCACCACACGGCAACCGATAATGGAGACGCCACGACCATCCAGTGGGCTCACCTTGCGCGCGGTTTCTGGAACGGGCTCGGCTATGACTTCGTGATCGATAACGGAACCATGGGCAAGGGAGACGGGGTGATTGAGATGTCTCCGCGCTGGTTGCGGCAGGAAGACGGCGCCCATTGCAAGGCCGATGACATGAACCAAAGAGGAATCGGGATCGCCCTTGTCGGCAACTTCGACCTGGAAAGGCCAACCCGATACCAGATGGATTCTTTAGCCTACCTTATCTTCATTCTCCGCCACTATTATCATATCCCGCCCTCACATATCATGGGGCACGGGCAGGTGCCGGGGGCCAGGACCGACTGCCCCGGCAAACTCTTCCCCATGCGGTTTCTCCGATGGGCCGCGGA
>JBMFWU010000069.1:0-25756 GCA_049964955.1 Syntrophobacteraceae bacterium | reverse complement strand
TTATAATCGCGCATACCGCCAAAGCCATTCACCAGAGCGATCCATGTCCCGGCGAGCGAGGCCATGTGCAGGCCGTCCCGTGTGTTGTGCTCGAGGTCCTGCAGATCCAGGAGCGCGGCCTCCGCGGCGTAATCCAGCGCGAGGCGCAGGTGCCCCACCTCCGCTGCCAACACTGCCTGCGTGCATGCCGAAAGGGAGGAATCGCGCACGGTGATGCGCTCATAATAATCGAAATTGCGCTCCTTCTGTTCTTTGGTGAAAGCCTCGGAGCAGAGTTGCATCGCCAGCACCAGATCGGGTTGTTTAACGACCTGTTTTCGGTAAAGATCGAAATACGGGAAATGGAGCAGCAGCGGGTATTGGTCCGGTTTTGTTGCGTCGAAGTCCCATCTTTCGTGCTCGGTAAAGCCTTCCGCCTGCGGATGTATGCCCAGCCGATGGTCATAGGGAATGAAGATGTGATCGGCGGCTGCGCGCCAGTCGGCCATCTCCTCGGGCGTTACATCAAGCTCTCGCGCCCTGTCCTGATAGCGCTCGCATACGTCCGCTGCGCCCAGCATGTTTCGGGCCGCCATCAGGTTCGTGTAGACGTTATTGTCTGCGATGGCGCTGTACTCGTCAGGTCCGGTCACACCATCGATACGGAATCGGCCATGAAAGTCATGGTGTCCCAGGCTGCGCCAAAGCCGCGCGGTTTGTACCAGGATATCGAGGCCAACGTCGCGCTCGAAGGCTTCTTCGCCGGTTGCGTTCACATAGCGGAGCACAGCGTCGGAGATATCGGCGTTGATGTGAAAGGCGGCGGTTCCCGCAGGCCAATAACCCGAGCATTCCTCCCCATTAATTGTGCGCCATGGGAAGGCTGCGCCGGCAAGGCCCAGTTCGCGGGCACGCTGCTGCGCGGCCGGAAGCGTTGCATGACGCCAGGTAAGAGCGTCCTCTGCGGCCGTCGGTATGGTATACGTAAGTACAGGCAGGACAAACTCGTCCGTATCCCAAAACGTATGGCCGTCGTATCCCGTACCGGTAAGCCCCTTGGCGGGAATAGCGCGTCTTTCCGCCCGGGCCCCGGTCTGGAGCAAATGAAAAAGCGCAAAGCGCACCGCCTGCTGCAACTCCAAATCTCCGCTCAACTCGACGTCGGCGCGGGCCCAGAAATCGTCCAGGTATTTGCGCTGATCGGAAAGCAAGCCTTCCAATCCCGCCTGACGTGCTGCGGCCAGCGCGGCGGCAACCTGATCGCGCAACGCCGGCGTGGTCCGCTCCAGGGACCATCCGTAGGCTACCAGTTTCAAAAGCCGCAACCGCTCTCCCGGCTCGAGTACATCGATGACCACGACGCGAGCCGAATCGGGTGATATCTCCGTCTCGATGCGCATCCCGGAGGTGCCGCTTATCACGTGATCCATTGCTGCGGCAATCCGCAAGCCGCTTTGTTTGGTGTGATGGATCAGCAGCGCCCGGGTTTCGCCTGAAAAATACTCCTCGGATTGGAGCGGCGCTTCCAGGACGCGGGCGGCGCGCGGGTCTCCGTTTGCGGCCGGCAGTTTCTCGTTGGCGACAAGCTCGGACTGCACGACGATGTTTGCCGGTCCGTCCAGAGGTTCCACCTCATAGCAAATGGCGGCGATGGCCCGATGCTTCAAGGAAACCAAGCGCTGTGAACTCACGCGTACCGTGCGTCTGGCCGGTGAGGTCCATTCGGCCGTACGCTTAAGTGTTCCCGCCCGAAAATCGAGTACGCGATCATGATTCCGCAGTTCTCCGTATCGCACGTCGAATGGCTCATCATCGACGAGAAGACGAATGAGTTTGCCGTTTGTTACGTTTAGGAGTGTCTGACTCGATTCGGGCAACCCATATTGGGATTCGGCGTAGGGCAAGGGGCGCAATTCGTGGAATCCGTTCAAGTAGGTGCCGGGCAGCCCGTGAGGTTCCCCTTCGTCCAGGTTTCCCCGCAACCCGATGTGGCCGTTCGATAATGCGAAAAGCGATTCGCTCTGAGCCAGATGCTCGAGGTCGAGATGGGTCTCGTGGAGCGCCCACGGTTCAACCCGAAAAGTGGGATGCTGGATCACGTCGTCTCCTCCGGACAGGGTGTGCGGGTAGAGTATTCTGTTAGGATTAGCCGGCTGTCAGGTATTTATAAGTACCAGTCCAATCTTTTGCCATACGCGATTCAATAATCTTCTCGCACGGCGGATACCCTTGAGCCTTATTGAAGGAGTCCTGATGGGTGATTAGGCTAAACACAGGTAGATATCAACACAAAGGAGGATGGTTGGAATGCCAAAAAATCACCCGGAGCTCTGCGTGACTTCGGATTCTTTCGACGCAGTCCTGTTCGATCTCGACGGGGTGCTGACGGCTACCGCCGAAGTCCATGCGGCCGCCTGGAAGAAGACCTTCGACGAATATCTGCAAAAGCGCGCGACCAAAACCGGCGAAACTTTTCAGCCCTTCGATTCGGACGGGGACTACAGCCTGTATGTGGACGGAAAGCCTCGCTATGACGGGGTAAGGAGTTTTCTCGACTCCCGGGGTATTCATCTCCCCGACGGGGACCCCGGCGATCCCCCGGACCGTGAAACGGTTTGCGGCATCGGCAACCGCAAGGAAGAACTGGTGGTCAAAACCATCGAAACCGATGGGGTGAAGGTATACGAAGGATCGGTGGCCTGGGTCCGGCAGCTTCGCGGGGCAGGGATCAAAACCGCGGTGGTGTCGTCGAGCAAAAACACCCTTGCGGTGCTGAAAGCGGCCGGTATCGACCGGTTGTTCGATGTGCGGGTAGACGGCCACGTCGTGGAAGATCAGGGCCTTCCCGGAAAACCCGCGCCGGACACCTACCTCCATGCCGCCGCCCTGCTCGGCGTCTCTCCCCGACGGGCCGTGGTGGTCGAAGACGCCCTCTCCGGCGTCGAGGCCGGAAAAAATGGCGGCTTCGGCTTAGTCATCGGCGTAGATCGAAAAGGCCATGCCGATGCACTCCGCGAAAACGGGGCCGACCTTGTGGTAACCGATCTGGCGGCGGCGGCCGGCGGCTGCGAGCGGTAAGACCGCCTGCCGGGTCGCCTGGCCCATCCGGGCGGTAAGACCGCCTGCCAAGTCGCCTGGCCCATCCGCACGACCTGCTCTATGATCCTGATGGCCCCGCCGCCGCCAAAGGCAGCGGCGCTTCGGCTAGGCAATCCGGCTGCGGCGTGTCGCCGCCGGCGACACGCCGCCTATGCGGCTTTTCGCGTTCCTTTTTCCAAAAGCGTTTTAAGTTCTTCGCCCGTCAGGGTTTCCTTTTCCAAAAGGGCCTGTGCAACGATTTCCAGGTGTTCGCGCTCCTTAGAGAGGACTTGTTTTACCCGTCGGTGTGCGTTGGCGAGCGTCTGCGAGATTTCCAGATCGATCGATTTGGCGGTTTCCTCGCTATACTCCTGGTTTCGGCCATGCCTCTCACCTGGAACCAGGGGGGGGCCTTCCCGGCCGTAGGTGGCCAGCCCGAGCCTCTCACTCATGCCGTACCGGGTGATCATGCTGCGCACCATATCGGTAGCCTGCTGCAAATCGTTCGCCGCCCCGGTGGAGACTTCCCCCAACGCCAGTTCCTCGGCGACACGGCCGCCCAACAGGACGCAAAGCCGGTCCCACAGCTCTTCCCGGGTCATGATGTAGCGGTCTTCGGTCGGCAACTGGCGGGTATGGCCCAATCCGATGCCCCGGGGAATTATCGTTATTTTGCTCACCGGATCTGCGCGCGGGACGTTTAAGGCCACCACGGCGTGCCCCGCCTCGTGGTATGCGACCATAGATTTTTCCCGCCGGCTCATGACGCGGTTTTTCTTCTCCAGCCCGCCCACGATTCGATCTATGGCATCCTCGAACTCGGAGGCTCCCACTTCCTTCCTGTTGCGCCTGGCCGCGAGCAGCGCCGCCTCGTTCACCAGATTGGCCAGGTCGGCTCCCGCAAACCCCGGGGTCATCGCCGCCAGATTGCCAAGATTTACGTCCGGCCCAAGTTTTACCGTCCCGGTGTGAATCTCCAGAATCTTTTCCCGACCGCGGATGTCCGGAAGGTCGATCGCCACGTGGCGATCGAATCTGCCCGGGCGTAAAAGCGCCGGGTCGAGTATTTCGGGCCGGTTGGTGGCGGCCATGACGATGATTCCTTTATTGACGTCAAAGCCGTCCATTTCGGACAGAAGCTGGTTGAGCGTCTGCTCGCGCTCGTCATGACCGGCTACGGGGCTTATCCCGCGAGCTTTTCCCAAAGCGTCGAGTTCATCGATAAACACGATGCAGGGAGCATTGCTCTTGGCCTGTTCGAAAAGGTCTCGAACGCGTGCGGCCCCGACCCCGACAAACATCTCCACGAAGTCCGAACCGGTAATGCTGAAAAACGGCACACCCGACTCCCCGGCCACCGCCCGGGCCAGCAGGGTCTTGCCCGTTCCGGGCGCCCCCACCAGCAGAACCCCCTTGGGAATCTTGCCCCCCAGACTCGTGAATTTTTCCGGCGTTTTCAAAAACTCCACAATTTCGATGAGTTCCTCTTTTGCCTCATCGATGCCTGCAACGTCCTTAAAACGAACGCCGATTTCCTGCTCCGCATAAACCCTTCCTCTCGATTTGCCAAAAGACAGAATTCCCTGCGGAAAGCCTCCGGAACCGCGAACCAGCATCGAGGCGAGCGCCACCCCCAAAAACAGGGGGAGCGCCCAGATCAGAATCGGAGCAAAAGCTATGAGCAGCAACACTGCCGAGACTATAAGCAAAAATTTGAACGGTTTGTTTTGCCCCGGGTCCCCGGAGTTCCACCAGGAGTTCCAAAAGGATTTGATCCGCTCGCGCAGATCGCCATCAAATTTCATATCGCCAGGTTTTGCCATGAGATCATCTCCTTATTGCGACGTACCGGTCCTCTCAGTAAGATAAAATCTCGATAGGACCGTGGCAAACTAGGAGCCAAATGTGTAGTGAGACCCGGCTGTGTTCAGATTGAATGCCTCAGGCATTTCCCGCTCGAAAGCCTCGATTGCCTCCAGACCCGTGCAGTGGGTCGGCGCCACAACATCGGGCTTCATCGCCTTTATGTCGTCCAGGGTCTTTTGGATAATCTCGGGTTTGGCGTTAATCAGGTGGAACCCTCCCAGTATTGCGTGGATCTTTTGCGTGCCGGCAATCTTCTGCGCCTGCCGGACCGTATTGACTATCCCCGCGTGTGCGCACCCGGAAAGCACCACGAGCCCTTTGTCTTTTACGTGGAAAAAGATGGCCTGCTCGCCCCGAAAGTCATCGGGTTCGAGCTTTCCGTCGCGTTCGATGACAAGGACCGGGGGCACTCTCTCATAGGGCGTCACCCGTTCGATATTGCCGGTGAGGTAGGCGCCGGGAATCATTTCGACCGGTTCACTCACTTCGACCACACGAAATCCCGCGGCTTCGATCTCCTCTTTTTTGAGCCACCCGAGGTCCATGGGGACAGTATCGCCGGGGCGGGACAGGAACCTGTGCGCAAAGCATTCCTCTCCGACATAAAACGGCGTGCCCGGGGGCATCGAGGAGCGAGCGCGTTTGAGAATGTCTATTGCCCCGCCCCAGTGGTCGAAATGGCCGTGGCTCAAGCCGAAGGCCTTGGCTTTTCCAGGGTCGATTCCCAAAAGGTCGAGGTTGTTGGACACACCACCCGAATCCTGTCCATAATCGAACATGCAGGCGCTGGTCTTTCCGTCTACGACGGTCTCTATGTAATAGGAGAGGCCATGTTCCGCGTGAATCGATCTGCCCGGTCCCCCGAGCCGGAAGCGCCGCGCAACTTTGCCGTCAGGCCTCAACGCATCATAATAGTTGTCCGTCACCACCCATACGGTCACCCTGTCCACTTGTTGTACCTGCAAACTCATCGGTGTCATGTCACGCCTCCTTGTGTTTTTTTCCACACGGTCAGGTCGCAATGCACGTTGATAATTCCTCACACTAGCACCCCTTTCCGGGAAGTCAAACACTGCGGGAAGCGATGCCCTTTTGTTTTGCCGCCGCTATGATTAATATCTTGAAATAACAGTCTGAAAATTGTACTTAAATTATCGGGCGAATTCTTGGTTAACCCTTCCTCACTGCTAGTGAACTATGGACGATTCCTATCAATTGCAGAGCATTTTTCACATCCATGAAGCCCTGTGCCAGGGGTTGAGCCACTTTTCCGGCCAGAGCCGCGCGGCGCTTGTCTATGCGGAGAGCCCGCGCGGGGAGTTGCATCTCTACGATCCGCAAAACCTCCTCGGGGGATGGGAAGCGCTTATTGAAAAAATCTACCGCAAGTCCGACGCATGGCGACAGTGTCAAACGGACATCGCCCGGAGCAGGCATCCCGGCAAGACCTTTCCGGAAAGGGGCCTCGACCTTGCCGGTCTGGTTTCCCGGGGCGGCAGATCCCGATCCGTTTTCTACCAGATGTGGTTTACCGAAGAGCATTCGACCCTTTGTTCGACGGGCCCCATAGAAAGATGGCTCGAACATGCAGCCTGTCTTCTGGCGCACGACTGGGCCAATGAGGAGTGGTTCTACACACGGAATTCCTATTACGTCATCAGGGAATATGCCCGGCACGCCATAAGGGATTACATTCAGGACCGGCTGGATATCAAATTCGGCCTGGACAGCCGTATTGACGTCTACCCGATCCTGGACGCGGTGCTGAGCATTTCCAAAACCAGCGAGGAAGGCGCCTGGCCGCGCGGAACGCTGGTTTTCATAGACCCCCTCCTGATCGATTCGGTCCATTTTCTGGTAAAGCTCCCCAATCCGGAGAAACTCAGACTGAACAATTACAAGCACGTGCGAAAGCTATTGCTTGCCGTTGAAAACTCAGACAGAAAACTCGTCTCCGACGGGCAGAAAATAATCGGGGTGGCGTGCGGAGATTTCCCGGAGTGCCGCTTGACCGCGGATTTTCGGGGCGGGCACGGCTTTTTGCGCATCTCGGGGGATGCGGTGTGCAGTTTTTCGGACGGAAGATTTCATTCCACCAACCGCAAACCCAAACTGGTGCACCTGGAAGAGCTTTTCCTGGAAGCACCCGTTCTGGAATCCCGGCGGCATGCTCTTTTCAAGATCGTTTCGAGCATCGTGGAAAGGGCAGGCGAGCAGCGCCACGGCGCCACCCTGGTAATCGATCTGAACCCCGCGCCCATTTCCATCTCCGGCCAGCAGCTCGAAGCCCCGGTCGACCTTTGCGACGAAACCATGCTCGATCTCGCCAAATCGCTCTCCAAGGTCGACGGCGCGCTTCATATCGGAGCAGACCTTCGGTTGCACGGCTTCGCCTGTCTCCTCGACGGCCAGACCATTCCCGGGGAAAACCGTGCGCGAGGGGCAAGATTCAACTCCGCCCTCAGGTTCAGTGCGGCCCATGAGAACCTCATCGTGGTGGTCGTTTCCTCCGACCGTCCCGTATCGGTAATTCACAACGGAATAGACCTGAGCGCCGGCCCCGACTGGGTGCCGTTTTCACAGCCACTTCTCCAGCCGCCTACCCTCGAGGAGTGGTTGGCCGGAGCGGGCGAAACCGACCAGCCGGTCCCCTCCCCCCCGCACCCGTGATTGGAAAGCAAACGGCTGTTATCGGGAGCCAAGCATCCCTACGTCTTTCAGAATGATAAACTTTCTTTAATTCTGATACAAAGCAGGTGCAATTCCGGCTATAGCAGCCTCTAACTCGGTTTGATCAACTGGAATGGTTATACAAGCCTCGTTACGAGGATTATAGATCTCAATTTTTTCGAAATTTTTTTCAAAATTCTGAAATGTCACGTTCAAAACAGGAAAAGGAACCATTTCTTTTGGATTCCACTGTAGACTCAAACGAAAAATACTATCGTACTCCAAAATGGCATATCTGGCTTTTAAGAATGATCGGCCATATAAGTCTTTCCCCAGTCTATCCAGCGCTCTAATTACCATCGGTTTTAATTCTGCGAATGCACGCTGTTGCGGGGTATGGCCCATTTCCCTCTGTGCCGCTTCATTTTTTTTATCATAGTTTCTCTCAAATAAAACCATAATAACCCCTTTGGCAAATGATTCTTCTGGTTGAATGCCTCTCCCATTGTCTTATTATGATCTCTCCAAAAGAGGTGCTATGATAGCAAAAATGTCTAATAATTGCAACACATTAAATACTAAATGACTACATGAATTGATATTCATAAACTCACGGATTCAGGAAGTAAAGCAGAAAACGCCTGAATCCCCGACCGGGGCCGATCATAACAACCGAGGTCGTAAAGCGGGGCCGGAATGGTAAAAATAGACTGAGGGGATGATGATCGCCAAGAAAACGATTATCATCAGGAGAGGAAAGTTCTGCCGATAGTCACCGGGCAGAGTCCATCGCTCACGCTTCCCCCCCGAGGAGAAGCCGGACGCCCTTTAGCGGGATCCTTACCCAGGCGGGGCGATTGTTCAGTTCGTAGCTGATTTCATAAATCGCCTTATCGAGCAAAAAGCAATCGAGCAGCGCCTTTGTTTCCTCCTCGCTATCCGGCAGGAGGCCGCTTCCTTTGACGGTGTCAAAGTAGGCCTCGAGGAAGGTGGCGGAAATGCTTCTAAACCAGAATTCGGCCCAGGGTTCGAGGGTGGGGATGTCTTCGGCCCGCACCTGAGAGTCTTCCGTGAGTGCGATGTAGACTATGTAATGAAAAGAGCGCACCATTCCGGCCACATCCTTTAGCGGGGAAACCTTGAGGCGTCTTTCTCCCGGCGAGCGTGCGGGTTCGCCTTCGAAATCGATTATGACATAATCTTTTCCGGTAAAGAGCACCTGTCCCAGATGGTAATCGCCGTGGACGCGTATTCTTTTGGCGGAGATTTTTTTTCGGAGAACGGAGCGATAAAGGGACAGTATCCGGTCTCCCAGGGAAAGCACCTGCGAGGCGTCGGCCGCCGCCTGGGCAGAAAGCCTCGGGAGGTTTGAGGAAAGCAGTTCGAAAACCCTTTTTTGCTGGCTCTGCATGGACTGAAAAAGCGATCTTTGCCACAGGGTTGTAAAGTCCTCGGGTTCGAAGTGCTGGTCTGAGCTGCCGGAAGCCAGCGCCAGGTGCATCTGTCCCGTGCGGACGCCCAAAAGCGAAATCAACTCGAAAGGAATTGCCGGCTCCAGGCTTCCAAGGTAGGTCATGTCGGGTTCGTTTGGATCGGGAGGCCAGACCCGGGCGGGCGGAGGTCCCTCCAACTCGCTTCTCATGCTCAGCACTTCTTCGAAATAGCGGTGGATTCCCGAGGTAAACCAGGAGAAAGCGTCGCCCTGGTTGTGGACATATTCGAGCAAAATCCCCACGGTCAGGCTGTCGCTGTTTCCCATCCTCCGCTCGAGCCCGCCGGAAAAGGCCGAAATATAGGGGAATCCGGCCACTTCGGTGAGAAATCTGGAAATTTCCAGGTCGGGGTTTATTCCCTCTCCCGGACGCCGGTACAGTTTCAGGAAATATTTTTGCCCGAAGGCTATCGACGTGTTGCTTTGATCTGCCTTGAGCACATTTGGCCTCAGGAGTTCCGGATTTTTAAGGACCTGGTTTCTGAAGCCCTTCCCGGACCAGGCCGAGATTTCGTCGGAGCGTGCCTTGGACCTGCGGCGCCTGGAAAACATGGTGAGAAGCTGGGTGCAGAAGCGCTCGTTATAGACCGCGTCGTAGACAATTCCCGGCGTTCCGTTCAGCTTTACCCGGGAAATGACCGCCCCGGGAAATTCAGAAGCTATCCGCAGGGCTTCCTCGCTGGCTCCGAAGCCGACGGGAAGCAGGTAGGTTTCCGAGAGCCCCTCTTTATATTCCACGTTGAGGAAGGCTATCCGAAATTCATCGGAATCTCCGGGCAAAGAAGCCGTTTCGGAGATGCGCAACTGCTGAATTTCGCGCGCCTTTCCGCTGAACCAGCGACACCCGCGGATGTAGTCCGGAAGGATTTCCTCTTCCAGCAACTGCCGGTTTTTGCCTTGTAACAGATCCAGCCAGTTTCGGCCGATTTCGAGTTCTCTGCCGACGGCGGGAACGGGGCGAACCTCCGCCCCCCCGCTTTCCTGGAGAAGGAAGACATAGCTGCCGTAAGGGCCGAAAGTAAGCGTGTAGGGCGACTCCTCTATCCGCCGAAACCCTTTTCCGCTGACCAATTCGAGCGGCAGCACTCCTGCATATTGGCGCACCTCGATACCGCTTTCCTGCGGATAACGGGAAAGATTTACGACAACCAGGATCTTTTCGTCTTCGTAGGCCCTGATAAACGAAAAAACCTTCTTATTGGACGAGCGCACGACCTGCATGGTTCCCCTGCCAAGCGCCCGGAAGCGTTTGCGGCCGGAGATCAGGCGACGCATGAACCACAGAAACGAGGAGGTGTTTTTCTCCTGGGTCTCGACGTTTCTGGTCTGAAAGTGATATTCGGGATCGATCACAACCGGCAGGTAGAGCTGCTGCGGGTCGGCTTTGGAAAACCCGGCGTTTCTGTCGGGACTCCACTGCATGGGCGTGCGCACCCCGTCGCGGTCGCCCAGGTAATAGTTGTCTCCCATGAGGATTTCGCCTCCGTAATAGAGGATGGGACTTCCCGGGAGCAGAAAAAGAAGGGTATAGAGGAGCTTTATCTTCCGAAGATCGTTTCCCATGAGGGGCGCAAGACGCCGGCGAATTCCCAGATTGATCCGCGCCCGCAAATCGCTTGCGTACATGCGGTACATATAGTCGCGCTCCTCATCGGTAACCATCTCCAGGGTCAGTTCGTCGTGGTTTCGAAGGAAAAGCCCCCACTGGCAGTTTTGGGGGATCTGCGGGGTCTGTTCCAGGATGTCCACGAGGGGGAAATTGTCTTCCATCTTGATCGCCATGAAAAGCCGGGGCATGAGCGGGAAATGAAAGGCCATGTGGCACATGTCGCCGTTTCCAAAGTAGGCCGCGGCGTCCTCGGGCCACTGGTTGGCCTCGGCCAGAAGCATACGGTCTGTAAAGTTTGCATCCACATGTGCGCGGAGCTGCCGAAGGAATTCGTAGGTCTCGGGCAGATTTTCGCAATTGGTGCCTTCTCTTTCGAAAAGATAGGGCACCGCATCCAGCCGCATGCCGTCCACCCCCAGTTTCAGCCAAAAATCGATTACCCGGAATATGGCTTTGCGCACCCGGGGGTTGTCGTAGTTCAGATCCGGCTGGTGCGAATAGAACCTGTGCCAGTAATAGGCCTTGGCGACCGGGTCCCAGGCCCAGTTGGACGTTTCGAAATCCTTGAAAATGATCCGGGCCTCCGGATATTTCCGGGGGGTATCGGACCAGACGTAGAAGTTCCTGTAGGATGAGCCCGGGTTGGAGCGTCTGGCCCTCTGGAACCAGGGGTGCTGGTCGGAGGTGTGGTTTAGAACCAGCTCGGTTATTACCCGTATTCCCCTTTTGTGGGCCCCCTTTAGAAACTCGTGGAAATCCGCCAGGGTACCGTAATCGGGATGAACGTCCATAAAATCGGCGATATCGTATCCGCCGTCGCGAAAAGGAGAGGGATTGAAGGGCAGGAGCCACACTGCCGTAACTCCGAGGTCCTTTATGTAGTCGAGCTTTTGGCGAAGTCCCTGAAAGTCTCCTATCCCGTCGTTGTTGCTGTCGAAAAAAGCCTTGACGGGAACCTCATAGATGATAGCGTCCTTGAACCAGAGAGGATCCGGCCCGATCAAGTCCGATTGCGTCGGTTTCGGCATGATTTCCCCTCACCTACATGAAATAATCGAAATCGGTTTCGCGCCGCACCCTGGTCCGCAGCCGGAATATATGAGCAGGCATGACTCGCGGGTCCAGTTTTACGAAGTTGCGTTCACCGTACCAGATATATTTTTCTTCACTCAACAGGTCATGGCCGAGAAACGGCTGACCGGGCGTTACGCCGAGTTCCCGAAGGGGTATCCGGATCCAGCCCGACTGGGTGTTGACCGGGTCGAGATTCACCACCACAAAGACCACATCTGCGCCCGCGGATTTGCTGAAGAAGAGCAGTTGATCGTTATCCACTTCGCGAAAGCGCAGGTTTGAGGTTTGCTGGAAAGCGGGGTCCTGTTTTCGTATGGCGTTCAGCCTGGCGATAAGAGGTTTCAGGTTGCCCGGCCGTTCCCGGTCCCAGTGGCGAATTTCATATTTTTCCGAATCGAGGTATTCTTCACGCCCCTCCGGAGCCCGGTTTTCCAAAAGCTCGAAAGCCGGGCCGTAAATGCCGTAATTGGAGGAAAGTGTGGCGGCGAGTATCAGTCTGATGACAAAGGCCGGCCTTCCCCCGTATTGCAGGAATTCGGGAAGAATATCGGGCGTGTTGGGCCAGAAATTGGGTCGGAAATATTCTTTCAGTTCGGTTCGGGTAAGCGCTTCGATGTATTCGGTCAGTTCGCGCTTTGCGTTCCGCCAGGTAAAATAGGTGTAGGATTGCGAGAAGCCGATTTTTGCCAGCCGGGCCATCACCTTCGGCCGCGTAAAGGCTTCGGCGAGGAAAAGCACCTCGGGATATTCGCGTCTCACTTCCGAAAGGAGCCATTGCCAGAAGGAGAAAGGCTTCGTGTGAGGGTTATCGACCCGGAAAATCCGCACCCCCTTTTCGATCCAGAAAAATACGACGCTTTTGAGCTCCTCCCAAAGTGAGCGCCAGGCAGCAGACTCAAAATCGAACGGGACGATATCTTCATATTTTTTAGGGGGATTTTCCGCGTATTGGATCGTTCCGTCCGGCCGGTGTTTGAACCACTCGGGGTGCTCTTTCACGTAGGGGTGGTCGGGCGAGCATTGAAAGGCGAGGTCGAGGGCTATTTCGATCCCGCGGGCGGAATAGATTTGAAGCAGACTTTCGAAATCCTCGAAGCTCCCCAGGCCCGGATCGATCGATTTATGCCCGCCCTTCTCGGACCCTATCGCCCACGGGCTTCCCGGGTCGTCCCGCGACGCAGTTACCGAATTATTCTTCCCCTTGCGGCTGGTCTTGCCGATGGGGTGAATCGGCGGCAGGTAGAGCACATCGAAGCCCATCCCCGCGATTTCGGGCGCCAGGGCTTCGAGATCGCGAAGTGTTCCGGGCCGTGAAGGATCGGGTGAGGCGGACCGGGGGAAGGCCTCGTACCAGCTGCTGAAGCGCGCCTTTTTCCTTTCCACGAGGATTTCGAATTCCTGCGATCTTGCCGGGCTCTGCGGACCGGCGGCCGCCTTTTCAGCTATCCGGGCGCCGAGCAGCATGTCCACCGAAACGTCGAGGCCGGCACCGACTTTTTTCTTGAGACCTTCCTCCCAGGTCCGTACTGGATCGACCCAACCTTCGACGGCAAACCGGTAAGTGCCTGTGGAGGAAACGGAAAATTCGCCCCGCCACGAATCGTTTCCCACAAACTCCATCGGAGCTGGAATCCAATCCTGAGAGCCCGGAGCACGAAAAACGAGCCGGACCGAAATCACGTCGTGCCCTTCGGCAAAAACATCGGCCGAGACGACGACCAGGTCGCCTGCAATACGCTTTGCCGGGAATTTGCCGCCGTCTACGGCGGGGCACACATTTTCGATCACAACTCGCGCTGGAACCGGCTCGGACATGACGATCCTTTCTTCGGTTCTGTTGCGGTTTTACGGGGTACTTCCTGTTTTGATTTATGTTTGGCTATTTGTAATGTAATGATTATTGGCTTGCGTGCAACGGGAGTTCCCCCTCGGCCGGCCCCACACTTACATTTCGGAGATCACATCCCTGTAAAAATCCAGGGTCTGCTTCGCGATGCTTTCCCAGCTGAATATTTCTTCAACCCGCCTGCGGCCGCGTTGTCCCATCTCCCTGGCAAGTTGAGGGGCGTCGAGGAGCCGGTTGATCGCCTCGGCAAGACTTTTCGAATAGGCCTCCGGGTCCCGGGGCTCGGGATCGGTTTTGCTTTTCGGGGTAAACGGCACCAGGAGACCCGTCCGGCCGTCGACGACTATTTCCGGGATTCCTCCCACGGCCGCTCCGACCACCGGGGCCCCGCACGCCATGGCCTCGATATTGATCAGTCCGAAGGGTTCGTAGATGGACGGGCAGACGAAAACGGAGGCAAGCGAATAGAGTTTTTTGATTTCATGTTCGGGCAGAAACTCGGGTATCCATACAATCTGCCGGTCGCCCTTCTTTGCGGCCAGTTCAACGCCTTGGGCCATCTCTCGGCCGATCTCGGGCGTATCGGGCATTCCGGCGCAGAGGACTACCCCGACGCCGGGCTTGAGATGCCTTATGGCGTTTACCAGGTGAACGATTCCCTTTTGTCTCGTGACCCTTCCGACGAACAGCACGAAAGGCTTCCCGGGGTCTATACCGCGTGCGGCAAGCGCCTCCGTATCGGGATCGGGCGCATACCGCCCCGCATCAATTCCGTTGTAGATGACGCGCACCTTCTGCGGAGAGACCCCGTAGAGCGCCTGCACATCGTTTCTCATTGCCTCGGAGACCGCTATCACCCCATCCGCAGCGTGAAACGCGGTTTTCTCGATCCAGCTGCTCACCTTATAGCCGGCCCCGAGCTGTTCTTTTTTCCAGGGACGCTGTGGTTCGAGAGAATGGGTCGTGAGGATGAGAGGGGCCCCCGTCAGTTCTTTGAGCAGGCAACCCGCCAGATGGGTATACCAGGTGTGGCAATGAATGATGTCGGCCCCCTGCAGGACGCCAAGCATTTTTACATTGCGCAGGAGCACTCCTGCGAGTTTTTCGAGCCGCTCGTCTGCGAAGCCGAAATCGAAGGCCGGATCTATTCCGGTCACCCGCAGCCCGGGGGAGTGCGAATTCTGCGCGCCGAAGCAGAGGACCTCGACGGAGTGTTCCCCTTTGCCGGCTGCGGCAAGGGCGCGCGTCAGGTTTTCGACGTGCACGCCGGCGCCCCCGTAAACATGGGGGGGATATTCGTTGGTCAGTATGGCGATTTTCATATCGGCCGTAGAGTAAACCACAAAAAGAGTCGAGTCAATGCGCCGGGATGTTTTCTCCCGGTTCCGAGAGGTTGATTTTCCTGCAGGAGTAACTAAAGCATCATAAACGAACCGATGGAGGTCGACCTGTGATGATCCGTGAAGACATTCTGCGGGATTTTCCGGAGCTTTTTGAAAAAAAGATGGTGAACGGTCGGGAGGTGAGCGTGGTGGATACGATCGCTGCGCTCACCCGCGAACTCAACCCCGCGATCGCAGCCGCCCTCACCGCGCGCCGCTCGCTTTTGAACTCCCCGGAGGCGGTTTCCGAAAGATATGGCTGGCCGAAGTGGGAGGAATCCTTTTTCGACCCCGTCACGAAGCACTCCTGGACCTTTCGCCAGATCGCCCGGGGGCTTATCGATAATTTCCTCGGACGGGAAAGCGAGTGGCGATGGAGGTTGAACGACGAGGCCCCCATCCCGGAGAATGCGCACCCGCTCAAAAATCCGGGACTCGAGCTGACCGGTCCGTGGCATCCGCTCGACATGGCGTTCAATGCGTTAAACAGCCCGGCCCCCATGAACATGCCGGATTTCGAAGATGCTTCCCCTCCGCATTTCCGGCCGCACGGTTCTCCCGTAGAGCGGCCGGTCGGCCTTTTTTCCGCTCTCAAAAACGCGAAAGAAATCTTCGAAGGCGCATGGGCGAAGCGCGAGTACGAAGTGAGTAAAAAGGGGAAAAAAAGGTCCTACAGGATCAACAGGCCTCCGGAAGAATGGCCGACTGTTTTCGTCCGCCCCCCGAGCATCCATGTGAGATACGATCACGTGTGCGTAGACGGCCGGCCGGCGCCCGGCATGATCGTGGTCGCAGTTTTGTGGGCGCTTTCCAACTACGATGCGCTGAAAAGGGCCGCTACGGGCGTCTACTACTATATCCCCAAGCTTCAGACCCCGCAGGAGGCGGCGATTGTCGAGAAACTGCTCTCGCGGATCGAGGAAATCATCGGTCTTTTGCCGGGCACGCTCAAAATCAAGATGCTCTATGAAGAAGGAAACGCCGGACGCTACCTTCCGGTCATTCTGTGGGTCCTGCGCAGGCGCCTTCTGGGAACCAACGTCGGTCGATGGGATTATCTCGGAAGCCTGATCGAGATGTGGAAAAACGATCCGCAGGGAGTTTTTCCCGATCCGCAATCCATCGGGATGGCCTCGCCCAACATGATCGCCTATCAGCGGTTCAACTCGCTCATGATGCTCATGGCGGGCATGAAAGAAAAGGAACTGAAAACGGCAGCGCCCATAGGCGGTATGGCGGCGGTTATGATTTACCCGCCGGGAGATCCGTACGGACGGGCGAACTCCAACCCCGCGGCTCTTCGCGGAATCGCGGTCGACAAGCTCCGGGAGCGCCTCCTGGGGCTTATCTTCGTGCCCTCCGAGCCGCTTCCGGCAGATCGTCGCCTCACCCTGGGCGAGGTCCTCGACGACCGGGTGAAAGGAAGACTTTACGATACCTACCGGCAAAGCTGGGTCGCAAGCCCGGAGGAGGCCTACGTCGCAGCAGGCAACAGGCCGCTTCGCGCTCCCGTAGCGCAGCTGCAGGCAATTCTCGATTCCCCCCTGGAAACCGTAGACGTGCGGGGAAAACCGGTGCCGACGGTCGCAAGCGGTCTTAGCGACGCCGAACGAAGCCTTTTTCGCTCCTGCGGCCTGCTGGATGAAGACGGCAGAATAAAGCCCCGCGTGATCGACGCGGATTCGCTCAACGCACCGGAAAAGCTTTTCACCCGGGAGCTTTGGGACTCCATCTATGCGCCGCCCCAAGGGGATGTGACCATCGAGCATATCCAGCATGCGTTCTACATGGCCGCCAATTACGGTTTCCAAATCCTTAACGGCAACTTCGCAGCGGCCATCGACGACTATGAACTCAAGCTGCGGTTCATGAACGATCTGGCTACCTACCGGATCGATGTTTCCTGGCTGTGGACGCTTCTCCGCCACCAGGCGCCCCTAAGCCGGGACGGACGGCTGAAACGGCCCGCGCTCACAAACGACGGCGTCGAACCCGCGGTAGACGATCTCCCGGTCAAGGCCGGAACCCGTTTCACGCCAGAATTGTTCGAAAAGGTCTGGGAGTATCACAACGAGTGGACCCGCGAGTTTTTTGCCGAACTGGACCGCCGCGGCGATCCGGGACGTTTCGACCGCAGCAAGGCGCCGGTCATCATGGAACTTTTGAAACGGCAACTGGTCTCGCCGCGCTACATCCAGCACAGCGCCCGCGTGTTGTTCGTCGTGGCCGAAGCAAACCCGCAGGAGCGCGAGCAACTCTTCGAGGCGATCTTCGATCTGTCTCGGGAAGAAATCGTAAAGCGGGTGGAAACGGGCGATCTCGACCGGAAGGCCCTGGCGGCCCACGACTATGTCTACGATATTTTCCCGGGGTGAGGGCAGCCCTTTCAGGACCGCCACTCAAGGATCTGATTTACCGTGAATTTACCCGTGCTCTTGTTGTAATTGCCCATGATGTAAATGGGGGCGCCATTTTTTATCCGGTTCAATTTCACGGCGTTCGGCGCTCCCCTTTCCGCTTCCCTCGTCTGTAGACCGAATATCCATCTCTTACTCATTGCAAACTCCAGGTAAAGAATTTTGACCAACCGACCCGTTCGACCGGTAGCTTTAAGGTAATCGCTCCGTGCGGAATTGACAGGATTTACGGGATAAGTTTGAATTTGAAAAGATTCGAGAGCTTACGTCGATGGCCGAAACCGGGCGCCGAACCGGGATGCATGCGCCGAAAAGCGAAAAGCTTGGACAGGATTACAGGATTTACAGGATTAAAAAATGAGAATTGATTTGAATTGATGCGGAATAGATGCGGGATTCCGTGGGGGAAGCAGGGTCGAAACACGCGAAAGACTTATTTTGTTCCCAATCCTGTAAATCCTGTAATCCTGTCCAAGTTTATGTTTTTGCTTGCATCCGTTAACCCAATCTTAATCTTGTCTTGTCCGACTCCTGTAAATCATCTTGTCGCAATCCTGTAAATCCTGTCAGGGATTCGGGTCGATGTAGCTCCAGGTTTCCGTTAAAATCCTGTCTCCCAGGCGTAGCGCGGCCCGCAGTTCAATGGGCCGGCTGCTATTGGGCGCGTTTTTGGCTTTTCTGACGTTAATGACCAGGCGCCAGCCGTGTATGTAGTTATTTCTTACGATGTAGTGCTCTACGATTTTCCCTCCGCCAGCGGAGAGGTCGGCTTGCAGCGTGGCATCGGGCGGGATTGTATCGAGTTCGCCTCCCTTGAAATCGATGAGGTACATCCTCGTGCCCTGCTGCTTGCCCACGCCTGCGCCGGTGCGGGTGGCGATGACGCGGCCAAAAGGCGGTTCGGCGGTTTCCGGCGGGCCCCACTTGATTTCATAGGAGAAAGAAACCGGTTTTCCGGGCAGCGGCTTGTCTTCCGGGACCCAATAAGAAACGATGTTGTCATACTTTTCGGCATTGGAGGGAATTTCGACCAGTTCCACGCGCCCCTTTCCCCATCCTTTGTCCGGAACGATCCAGGCTGAAGGCCTTTTCTGGTACTGGGCTTCGAGGTCCTGGTAGTCGGCGAAGTTGACGTCGCGCTGAAAGAGGCCAAACCCGACAGGATTGGTGAGTTCGAAGGAAGTGACCAAAAGATTTTCGGGGTTTATCAGGGGGCGCCAGATCCACTCGCCGGTGGAATTTGCGATCTCCAGGCCGTCGGAGTCGTGCACCTGCGGGCGGAAATCGTCATCGGGCCGGCAGTTTGTACCCTTACCAAAGAAGAACATGCTGGTAAGAGGTGCGATTCCGAGCCGTTGGACCGGCTTTCGAAAAAAGAGGGTCGTAGCGACATGGAAAAGGGTCGCTTTTCCCGGCTGAATAACGAATTTACAGGCACCGCTGACAGAAGGGCTGTCGAGCAAAGCGTAGATGGTTACCGCCGTGCTTTTGGGTTCGGGGCGCACAAGCCAGAACTCCTTGAAGAAGGGAAATTCTTCGGGAGTCGGCAACGCGGTGTCGATCGCCAGGGCGCGCGCCGAAAGACCATAATCCTCGTTTTTCCCGACCGCCCGGAAATAACTGGCGCCCAGAAAGACAGCGAACTCATCGTAGTAGGAAGGAGTGTTGAGAGGGTAGTGGAGGCGAAAGCCGGCAAATCCCAAATCTTTGAGCACGGCGGGATCGAATTTGTTTTTCCCGTATGTGAACATCTGCGGGGTAAATTTTACGGGCAAAATCCCGCCGGGCTGGACGACATTGATCTGTACCGGGTGGTTGAACAGCCACCCGAGGTGAAAAAACTCGACATGGAAGGGCAATTTGTCTTTGCGCCAGAGAGCGTCTTCGGGTTTGAAGCGGATCTGCTTCCATTGGTCATAGTCAAGATGGGCGATAGGCTCGGGAAGTCTCGGAGGTTGCTGGAATGGGTTTTGGGCAAGGAGCTTGGCCTTTGCGATCGCATCCTCGTAGCCGAAAGGCATTTTTGGGGGGGGATGGGGAGTGCAAAACGAGGTAAGAAATGCCGGAAACCAGATCAGCAGGAAAACCGGTGAGAGCTTCCATTTCCTGAGGGGCGCCCAAACCACGTTTCATCCTTTTCCGGCTTACGTGCCCTCGCGCCATGCATCGGGGGAAAACGAGAAACGGGGAGCAGACCCAACGATCTGCCCCCGTTATCCTTTCGCAAATCCTCATGTTCCCCGGGAACATATACCATCAATATGGAAGGCTCGGCGCGCGCGTTTCTTCCCGCCCCTCGCTTCCCGCTTCTTTTCAGGGCAGCCTCATGAACACATTGACAACCTGGCCGCTGGAGTGGTCGATGGCCTGGACCGTCACTCTGTGTTTGGCCTGCAGCGAAGTCAGCATGACATAAAGGCTTCCCGCAGTGGAAACCTCCTGGCCGTCGATCTGGAGGATGATATCGCCCTTTTGGAATCCGGCCTTCCCGAAGGGACTGTCGGAGCTGACCTGTTCGACTGTCAACCCCGTCTTGGAACCTACCCCGTACTTGTTTGCTTCTTGCGGGGTCATGGGGCGGACGACGATGCCGAACTGACGCTTGAGGGAAGCCTCCAGGGCCTCGTTTTGCTGCTGCAGGCTCCCGAGCTTGACGGAAATATCCTTCTTTTCGCCGTTGCGCATGACGGTGAGCGTCACCTGCGTCCCCGGAGGGGTAAGAGATACGTCGTCGGCCAGAATGGAGGGGCTTAGAACCTCTTTTCCCTGGAAGGAGATGATCACATCTCCGCGCTTCATCCCGGCTGCGGCGGCCGGACCGTTTTTCATTACGTCGGCTACGAGGGCGCCCTTATAGCTGGTGAGGTTGAAGGATTTCGCAAGCTCCGGAGTGATCTTTTGCAAACTCACCCCGAGCCAGCCGCGCACCACCTTGCCATGTGCGATCAGTTCCTGCGAGACATGGGCGGCGATGTTGCTCGGAATCGCAAACCCCAAGCCTTCAAATCCCCCGGACTGGGTCATGATGGCGGAATTTATGCCGATCACCTTGCCGTTTAAATCCATGAGGGGACCGCCGCTGTTGCCCGGATTGATCGCCGCATCGGTCTGCAGGTAATCCTGGTAGGCGGTGGCCGCCGAGAAAAGCCCCGAGCGGTGTTTGGCGCTGATAATTCCCTGGGTGACCGTCTCGCTAAGGCCCTCGGGCTGCCCGATGGCAACTACCCATTGTCCCACTTTCAGATTGTCCGAATTGCCAAGGGTGAGGTGCGGAAACGGGCCCTTCCCCAGGATCTGAATCACGGCCAGATCCGTTTCCGGGTCGGTTCCGATGACTTTTACCGATTTTCCGGAAAACTCTCTGCCGTCGGCCAGCACTACCTTGATTTTGGAAGCATTTCCCACAACATGGTAGTTGGTGAGAATGTGACCCTCATTATCCAGAATTACCCCGCTTCCCAGCCCGAATACCTCGCGCTGGAATTTTTTGGGCATATTGGGAATTTGAAAAAAATGCCGGAAAAAAGGCTCATTTTCAAACGGCAGGAAAGGGTTCTGAACCTCCTGACGCTGCGTCACCTCGACATGAACAACTGCAGGAATGGCCTCTTTTGCAACCTGTTCGACAGCCGTAGTCAGGCTGGGTTGAGCCAGGGCCGCGGTTGTGCCGTAGCCCTGGAAAAGGATGCAGACTGCTGAAACAATGGCTGCCAGATATAGAGAGCCTTTCAATCGCCTCGATCTCATTTTTTTGCTCCTCCTTTTTCTCACCAAAAAAACGACGTTTCATTCAATAAATAAGGTTGATTCCACCAACAGTCATCTGCCGCCACAAACGCTCCGCTGTGGGCCAAACCCTCACGGGCGATGTAACTTACCGTTTACAAAGCAGTAACTATAAGTATTGCCCCGATGGCATGCACAGTTGCAGAGAAAATTTTTTTCACTTTCTGAGTGGCGTCGCTACTCCCGACCGGGCGGGCTATACTCACTCGATATTGAAGGCAAAGGACTATTATGGGATAATTGCGGGGCATTTGAAAAACAGGAAGGTCAAGTCCATTTTCAACATACGGAGAGGCTGATTTGGAACAATTTTTTCTCTACTGGATTTCCCATTTCGGGTACATAGGCGTTTTTTTCGTACTGATGCTGCCAATCCCCGCGGAAGCGCTGCTGGCGTTTTCGGGATATCTGGCGTGCAGGGGGCAATTGGGTC
This sequence comes from Syntrophobacteraceae bacterium, assembly GCA_049964955.1. Classification (GTDB taxonomy): domain Bacteria; phylum Desulfobacterota; class Syntrophobacteria; order Syntrophobacterales; family Syntrophobacteraceae; genus SbD1. The sequence continues at coordinate 4,124 of JBMFWU010000069.1, read as the reverse complement.
TGGCCGCTACCATTGTCACGGCCTTTCTTGGCACGATGTGCGGGATGGCCTTATGCTACTGGCTGGGCCTGCGCGGAGGCCGCTACATGGTGTCCAGGTACGGGGCCATGGCCGGCATCACCGGCGAGAAGATCGAGCGAGTCTCCAGGCGGCTGGACCGGCCCGGGAGGTGGGGGCTCATCGCCGGGTATTTTATCCCCGGAATCAGGCACGTGGCTGCTTTGGCGGCGGGCGCGACCCGGCTGAGGGCTTCGGTTTTTGCGTTTTTTGCCTCCGTAGGCGCTCTGCTGTGGTCAGCGGTTTTCATTACCGCCGGGTACCTTCTCGAAGAGGAATGGCTCGGGACCTCGGCGCTGGCCCATCGCATCGTGGTGGCCATCTGTATTACGATCGCCTTCATTTTGCTCATACGTTATCTTACAACGCCGTCAAAGCCCGGGAATACCTGATGTGCTGATCCTGCCAAGGAACGGAAGAAGATGACAGAACAGGTCTCGATGCTCATTGTGGACGATGAACCCTCGGTCCGGGATTCCCTCAAACACTGGTTTCTGCAGGAGGGCTACCGGGTAGAGACCGCCGCCGAAGCGCTGGAAGCCCTGGAGAGGATGCACGACTCACGCTTCGATATCGCGCTTCTTGACATAAAGATGCCCGGGATGGACGGGATCGAGCTCCAGGGGCGGTTAAAAGAAATAGACCCCCAGCTTGTCATCATCATCATGACCGCTTACGCCTCCGTCGATACCGCTATCCAGGCGCTCAAGCAGGGCGCCTACGATTACATCACAAAGCCGATCGACCCCGACGACCTGAGCCGGCTCACCCGCAACGCCGCCGTGCAGCGTCGGCTCATGAGCCAAAATCAGACTCTGCGGGAAGAAATCCGCTCCCTCATTTCCACCGATCCGATTGTGGGCGAAAGCCCCCGGATGCTGGAAGTCGTGGAGAGCGTCCAAAGGGTGGCGCGAACCGAGGTTAGCGTCATGATCCAGGGGGCTTCGGGCACGGGAAAGGAACTTGCGGCCAGGGCAATTCACGGCAACAGCAGGCGCAAATATTTCCCCCTGGTCACCATAAATTGCGGCGCCCTTACCGATACGCTGATCGAATCCGAGCTTTTCGGACACGAACCGGGGGCCTTTCCCGGCGCCCGGTACAGACGCAAAGGCAAACTCGAACTCGCCCATAAGGGAACCCTGTTCCTGGATGAAATAGGCCAGATAGGCCCCAAAGCCCAGTTGGACCTGCTGCGCGCAATCGAAACCAGACGCTTCACGCGGCTTGGGGGAAACGAGGTCCTCGAAGTCGACTTCCGCATCATCTCGGCCACCCACAAAAATCTCGAAGAGGCCGTACAAGAGGGGAGTTTCCGAGAAGATCTGTTCTACCGGTTGAATGTGGCAAACATCACGCTGCCCCCTTTGCGGGAACGTGCTTCGGACATCCCGCTGCTTGCAGCTCATTTCATGGGCAAGTTCTCTTCAGCCATGAACAAACCCTTCACGGGAGTGGACCCCGGAGCTATGGAGCTTCTCCAACGGCACACCTGGCCAGGGAATGTGAGAGAACTCCAAAACGCCATCGAAAGGGCCGTAGTTGTGGGGACGCCTCCGCTGATCACCGTCGCGGACTTCTCCGGGCTGGTCGCTCAGCCCCCCTCTTCGAGGACCGACGAAATGCTTTCCCTTGCCGAACTCGAAAAGCGCCACATCCAATTGGCGCTGGAAAAAAGCGAAGGCAACGTGGTGCTTGCCGCACAGTTGCTTCAGATCGATACGGATACGATCTGCGAAAAAATCAAAAAATACGGCCTTTCGCATTGATATAATTGATGATACTACTGGTTCCCATTGATTTTCCGGGTGAAATCGACACCCTGCGCGGCCGGATCGCGGCGCGCTTTCACACAAAGGTGAGCGTTTCGCCCGCGGAGTTCGACTCCGGACCTTTTTTCAATCCCGGCCGCAACCAGTTCCACTCTACGGCGATCATCGAACGATTGGAAAAAGAGGCCCCTGCAGCGGCCTCCAAAGTGCTCGCCGTGACAGGCCTCGATCTGTACATTCCCATTTTGACCTTCGTGTTCGGCGAGGCGCGTCTTAACGGCAGGTGCGCCGTCGTAAGCTCTTACCGCCTCGACAACCGGTCGTACGGCCTGCCCTCCGATCCGGCGCTTTTGCAGGAACGCCTCCTCAAGGAATCCATCCATGAACTGGGCCACACCTTCGGACTCGTCCACTGCCAGGACCCCGAATGCGTGATGAAATCCTCGACCTACGTGGAAGAACTCGAGCTCAAAAGCAGTCGGTTCTGCCGCAGGTGCATGGCTTCCATCCGACTATCGTGAAAGCGTCTGGGCATCGGCTACCTTTATGATAACCTCCGCCTCGCCGGCCCTCGCGCCCAATTCCATGATGAGGCGATTGACGGCCGCCTCCTGTTCTCCCTCGTAGAGTAGAAAAAGAGCTTTCATTTTCTGCTCCCCGGCACCGTTTTCCCTTTTTGCCGAACTCTTCCTCTGCCGGAGCGGCAGGAGCACCGCAAGCGCCTCGCCCGCGTTCGCGTATCGCTCGCCGGGATCGCGGCGGCAGGCCTTGAGAATGAACTCTCTTAGAGGCGCGGGAATGTCCGGCGCTATTTGGCCGGGGTCCGGAATCTCGCGAGCGAGATGTTTCAGTGTCTCCACCTCTTCTTTTGCGAAGGGTTTTTCCCCCGTCGCCATCTCGTAGGCGGTGATTCCCAGGGAATAGATATCGGTTCGCTCATCCAGCACTTCTCCCTGGATCTGCTCCGGAGCGGTGTATTCCAGGGTCCCCGCCGCACCGTACTCGTCGGTTCCGATGGCGCACGCAAGCCCGAAATCGAGAATTTTGACATGATCGCCGGGTTCAACCATGATGTTGCCGGGCGCTATGTCCCTGTGGATGATTCCCCGGCTGTGAGCGTACTCGAGGCCCATCAGACACTGGACCAGGAAATCCACGGCAAGCCCCGGCGGGATTTTCTTCAGGCGTCCGAGCATGTCCCTCAATGTCTCGCCGTCGAGATACTCCATGATAATGAAAACGGTCCGGTATTTTTCCTCTATATCGTATACGCGCACGATGTTATCGTGTCTCAGATTTGCGATGGTTTTGGCCTCATTGTGGAAACTGCTCAGGAAGACGGGGTCCATAGCCATATTGTGCCGCATCATTTTGATGGCCACGGGCATGTTGAGGCCGGTGTGCACCCCTTTATAGACGATCGCATAGCCTCCGCTCCTGAGGAAGTTTGTAGCCAGATACTTCCCGATCACACGGTGCGCGATGGGTCTTCTCGAATCGAAACGCTCGGCCACCAGTTCCGTTAGAAATCTCATCAGTTCGGGATCGTCATTGGACATGTCGGCAAAGAGGTCCCTGTCGAGCACCCAGAGATCCATATCGGTTTCCGCCTCAACATGGGCGCCCTGCGTTTCCCCCGTCAGGATCGCTATCACCCCGACAATATCGCCTTCTCCATAATGGCCAACCGGTTCCATGACGCCATCGTGTTCCACAAAAGCCAGACAGGAGCCCTTCTGAATGATGTAGGCGGCATCTACCTGCTGACCTTGCCGGAGAAACCGTTCGCCGGCCCGTACGTGTCGCAGGCCCATTTTGTCCAGGATCGAAGCACTGGCTTCATCGGAGACGAAATGCAGGAATTTCACCTTGTGACTGTTCGTCCCTTCTTCCTGCTGCACCCGCCGGAAGAAATCACATTTGACGCAGGTCCCTCTTTTTTCGGCAAAGCCTCCCTGCACTTTCCCCCCGCACATGGTCCCGGCAATGGCCCAGCAGACCCTTCCTCCATTTTTGCCCCCATTCATTCCGTCAAAGGTATCCTCCGAGGCGCAAGGACACCCCCCCAGTTCGGCGACCCTGTTTCCGCCGGGTTCCCGCCCGCATTTCGTGTGTTCCCAACAGTTGAGCTTTTCCATGGTCATACTCCGCAAGCCTTGCCTCTCTGCACCAGGTCCCGAAGCGTGGTCGATTCGAGCTTTTCGTACATGGCCTCCAGGGCTTCGCTCCATACCTGACGCGTCAGGCAGTCGTCCGAACGATCGCACGCCTCCGGGTGATCGACGCATTCTACAA
>JBMFWU010000068.1:0-27671 GCA_049964955.1 Syntrophobacteraceae bacterium | reverse complement strand
GATTTGGGTGTTCCGGGGTAACATGAAAGACTGCGGTGGATTTTTTCGCTTTTCGGCTATAGAACAAATCTACCCTGTTTTTTGGCCCACGCCAGATGACGGTTTTCCCCGCCAACTGAGCCGCGTAGCGGCGTGGGGGTGCAGGGGGCGAAGGCCCCCGCGCTTTTGTCTCCCCTTTTTAGCCAGCTCTCCCAAATCAGGGTCGCCAAGAAAAAAGGGTTGACTATATGCATGTATCGGCATATATAGATATCCACATGTTCCGCGCACGCTCACGCCGATAGAAAATGGGCCGTTTATGACACAGGACACTCCGATCGATTTCGAACTCATCCAGCGCGCCGCCGATGTTCTCAAGACCGTGGCCCACCCTGCGCGGCTAAAGATCATCGACTGTCTGGAGCCGGGCGAACAGCCGGTAGCAAAGATCTGCTTGTGTCTGGGGGCCCCGCAGCCCTACGTCTCTCACCATCTTTCCCTGATGAAGGCCAAGGGGATTCTTGCGTCTCGCAGAGACGGCAACCAGGTCTTCTATCGGGTTGCCAACAGAAACGTAATCGAAGTGATCCACTGTGTCCGCAGGCATGGAGAAGAGGCGTGCATGGCCGTGTCCGCGGAGAAATAGTCAATTGGAACCAGAAGCACTTTCAGGAGGAAGCAACCATGTCGAACGTAGCCACCCTTGAGCAGAGAAACCCGCAACCCGAGGCGGAACCGGAAAAGACATCCTGCACATTCATCTGCAGCCGCGATACGCTCGACGGCGCCTATCCGGCACTCATTTTGTCCATTAACGCCAGAAGGCTGGGAATGGAGGCAAACGTCTTCTACACCTTCATGGGGATCAACCTGATTCGCAAGGGCGGCATATCCAAGTGCCAGTTCATCCCGGCGGGGACCATGGGGGCAATTCCGGGAATGGCTGCCGTTGCCAGTCGGATGATGCGAAAAAAGATCGATGCCGCGGGGGTCCCGACCCTGGAGGAATTGATGGAGATAGCTCAACTGGAAGGCGTCAAACTGGTTGCCTGCAAAATGACTATCGATATGATGGAGATCAAAGAGGAAGATCTTATCGAGGGGGTCGAAATCCAGACCGCCGAAGAGTATCTGAAACACGCACGGAACTGCAAGATCAATATGTTTACGTAAAACGCCGTTCGGGGGGATCCCTCCAGGGCTCCCCCCGAACGGTCTTATTTCCCGCTGGTTTCCTTTTCTGCGCCGCGAGCGGCCAAGGCCCGTAAAACCTGTTCGTGCACGGGGCAGTTGGCGATTTTTTCCTTTTTTTCTCCCATCTCCTGCTTGGTTCTGAAGATCCAGGAACTCGAATCGGAAAAACAGTAGATCGCCAGTTCACATTGTTTACATCGTTCCATTCGCACTATCCTTCGGGCGGGTGCCGGCGTGTAGCGGCCATCCTGCCCACATACTCCTCCCACTCGATCGGGAGCAAGTACTTCTTGCGGCTGTTGCATTCCTTGCACGCGGGCACAACATTGCCCCGGGAGGATGTCCCCCCGCGCACGAGCGCAACTATATGGTCCATAGTGAGCTCGACGGGGGGGAATTTTCCGTGGCAATAGTAACATTCACCCTTGGCGATCTGGCGTTTCCACCACTGCGAGGCGCGAAGCTTGGCCGCTTTTTCCTTTTCCTTGCGGAGCTGTTCGGGCGGCACGCAAATGATGAAAGAAGGGTTCTCCATGGGCGTCTTTCCGCATCAATTGCCGGCAGTGGTCTTTATGGCGACATAGAACGTATTGCCGGCACGTTCCACGAGCAGAAGCAACGGCTCGTCTTTTTTCATTTTTCCGATCGCCTCTTTCCAATTGTCGATACTTTGGATCTTCTGCCGGTTGACCTCCTTAATCACATCTCCCGGACGCAGCATGGCCTCGGCGGCCGCGGAGTTCGGCTGCACCTTCGTAATGACCACGCCTGTTTCTCCCGTTTTCAAGCCAAATGTCTGGGCAAGCTCGGGAGTAAGGTCTTGAACGGTTATCCCCCAGGCGCTTTGCGTTTTGGGGACAAGCGGTTTTTCGCCCGGCAATTTTGAAGGCAGGGTCCCGAGCGTTACCGGAACTGTCATCTGTTTTCCGCCTCGGATAATGCCCAGGCTGACCTTGGTCTCGGGCTTAAGAGAGGCGATCTCGCGCGAAAGCTCCCCGGCATTTTCCACCGCCTTGCCATTGAGCGTCTGAATGATGTCGCCTCGCTTGAGGCCGGCTTTTTCAGAGGGTCCCTGTTTCACCACATCGGCTACGATGACGCCCTTGGTGACGGTTACGCCGAAGGATTTGGCCAATTCCGGCGTGATGTTCTGGATCATGATCCCGAGCCATCCGCGGATGACCTTCCCGGTCTTCAGCTGCCCGAGGATGCCCTTGGCGATATTTATGGGGATGGCGAAACCGATCCCCTGGCCCTGGGCGACGATCGCGGTATTTATCCCGACCACCTGGCCCTGCATGTTGAAAAGCGGCCCGCCGCTGTTTCCCGGGTTGATCGCTGCGTCGGTCTGGAGAAAATCGTCATAGGGGCCCGCTCCGATTACCCGCCCCTTTGCGCTGATAATGCCCGCGGTGACCGTGGTGGCAAGTCCGAACGGATTGCCGACGGCTATGACCCAGTCGCCGACGCGAAGCGCGTCCGAGTCGCCAAGAGTAGCCGGTTTGGGCAAGGGGGCGTCCTTGGTCCCCTTTATGCGCAGCAGGGCGAGATCGGTCTTGGGGTCCCGCCCGACGACCGTGGCGTTGTATTCCTTGCCGGCGAAGGTCTTGACCTTTATCTCGTCGGCCTTGGCCACCACGTGGTTGTTGGTAAGGATCAGCCCGTCGTCGCTGATGATAAACCCCGAGCCCAGGGCATGCGTTTCGACTTCCCCCTGAGGAATGTTTCCGAAAAATTGTTTGAACTGTTTGCCGAAAAACTGGTCGAAGGGTGAGTTAGACCCTCCGAATTGCTTAAACGGGGTCTCTTTGACCTTTTCGGTCGTTGAAATGTTTACTACCGCGCCTTCCACCGACTGGACAAGGTTGGCGAAGGAAGCGGGCGCATTGAGGGGTGCGGTGTGCGCATTTGTGCCGTAGAAAAGGAACATGGAGCAGAACAGGACCGCAAAGCAGGCTGTTCTGGTGGATCGTGAGAGGTTTCCACCATGAATTCGCATGGATACTCCTTTCTAAAGGGTGCTGGCCAATTTTTAAACCAAGCTTTCATCGTAGCGCAAAAGAGCGGTTGGTTGTCAATAGAAAAACTTGCCTCCTTCCCGCCATCGGATGGTTTCTATTCCCCGGGACAGAAATAGATGTTAAAATTAATTGTTATTTAATAGCACGGCATGATTTAAAATCAACCTCTCGAAAGACACGCTGCCATGGAGGCTACATGAACCTGATCGAAGCTTGCGACAAGGCATGCTGCATTATAGTCCAGGCTCAGGAAATGGATAAACTCTACCGCAAGGGCATTCGCTCGCTCGGGGAAGGCAAGCTGCGAAACGGTGTAATGGACCTCGCAACCGAAGCCATCGGGGATGAGAGCCTGCGGGCGGAGGTTTTCATCAGCGACGAGAACGTGGTCAGTTTTCTTTGCGGCGTCTGGATCCAGTTTCTGCTGATCGAAGTGGCCGGGCTCAAGAAGGATAAACTGAAGAGTCTTGCGCGCAAAGCCTTCGGAGAAAGCATGGAGAGCAGACTGCTGCATTGATGCTCCCGGGCAAGGCCTTTACTCGGTGCTTGCCCACTGCATTTCTTTTCGCTCACGCCCGAAATCTTCGATCGACGTCTTTTCAGCGGGCATGCGGCTGAAGAACCTGCCGGTTTCCGCAAAATTGTGAAACAGAACGCGTAGCGAGACGAATTCCCTCTTGTGCTTATCCTGGCCACCGGCTATCTGCAGGATCGTCGCCTCCTCGGGCATGCCCGAGAGCACGCCGAGCAGGTCTCGAATGCTGCTTTCCACGACCTGAACATGGAACACGAGGGGGTGGCGCCACGAAGCGGCAACATCCCAGTGCACCCGGAGCATCTGCTGCATCAGAATCGAGTGCCTCTCGTGCAGGTCGCGGCAGTCGCGGTGATGGAAAGTAACCCCTCTTTCGCTAAGGGTCGCCAGAACATGGTCCTGGCCGGGCAAGGGATTGCAGCAGCGTGCAAATTTAAAGACCGCCTTGTCCAGGCCCGAGATGGAAAGCGTGTTTCGAGACTCCTCTTCGACCTCTTCCTGTCTTTTGGCCTCATCGGGCCTGTGTCCCTCGAGGTAATAGAGAACGACCTGCGGAGAAACCAGGTCCTGGCCTATTTGCAGATACAGTTCCTGGAGGTCCTTTACGTTTAACACTTCGAGGATCAGCCGCATGTTTTCCCCCTCCAGGACGGCGGCCGAGAGCTTGTGGCGCACTATCTCCTGGAGCAGAATGTCCATGCCCGCCTGCCGTGCGAACAGCAGCCGTTTCTGATGCAACCGCCTGTTGATGGCGGTCCGCGCCTTGGGGGTCCTGCAGAGCGCCTCCAGTTCGGTATCAACATCCATCTGTTCCGAAGAGGTCAGGATTTCAACCGTGTCGCCATCTTTCAACCGCCCGGTGATGGGCGTCCAGTCGCCGTTTACCAGGGCGCCCTCGCACCTGTCGCCGATCTCGGAATGGATGCGATAGGCAAAGTCGAGCACGATGCTTGCCTTGGGAAGGTAATAGATATCTCCCGCCGGGCTGTAGGTATAGATTTCTTCGGATTCCGAGAGCCGAATCAGGTCCTTTCGGTGGGCCGCCGCGCCTGCGTATTCGCCAATGTCGCGCAGCAGTTCGCTTATCTCCTGCCAGTGTTCGTTGGAAATTCCCTCCTGCGACTCCCAGGCCCTGAGAATCCCTCCGCTGGCCCAATTCTCCATCTCGAGGTTCCGGATCTTGATCAGATAATTGCTGCCGCTCAAATGGACCCTGGTGTGCAGACTCCGGTATCCGTTGGCCTTGGGGTTGGCGATAAAATCGCGCAGGCTCTTGGGGATGGCGGCAAGGTTGTTGTTCACGAGTCCGAGCACCTTGTAACAATCGGAGATCTCCTCGGTGTGCAGGAGAACTGCAAAGTCGATGAAATTTTCCGGAAAACTCGGATCGAGGCTACGTTTCAAAGGATTGTAGTAGCTGCCCAGTCCCTTGGCACGCGTGCGGATATCTGCCGGAATCGAACAGTCGGAGAGAATTTGCGAAAGGGAGGCCTCGAGGCTGGCCACGGCCGGGGAGTTGCGCAGTTCCTGCATCAGGTGCAGGATTTTTTTGCTTTTTTTGGGATAGAGATACGTAAGTGCGTGGTGGTAGAGTTCCCGTTTGAACGGGTAGAGGTTGAGGCGGGCCGCTATCGGGGCGTAGACGTCGATCGTTTCCTGCGCGATCCGCTGCCGCTTGGTCAGGGGCAGATAGTGGAGGGTCCTCAAGTTGTGCAGCCGGTCGGCCAGCTTGACTATGAGCACCCCCAGCCTGCGGCTTGCGCTGATGAATATCTTGCTGTGCGTAAGGTCCTTGAGCGCAGCCCTGTCCAGGTGAAACCTGTCGAGTTTCGTGCACCCGTCGACCAGTTCGGCCACCCCGACCCCGAAGCGCGTCTCGATATCTTCGAGCGAGATCCAGGGGACGTCTTCGACCACGTCGTGCAACAGGGCCGCGGAAAGAAGCACCGGGTCCCGGAAGCGCATCTCCCGGATCATGATTTCGGCGACTGCGCACGGATGGCTGATATAGGGCGCCCCCGACTTCCTGCGCTGCCCCTCGTGAAGTTCCGAGGCAAAATCGAGCGCCTTGTAAAAAAGGGCGTTCTCCTCCGCCGGCGGGCCAAGGCTTTTTTCCATGCGCCCACGGAACTCGGCGAGATTGAAAAAATGAGTCCCTTCAGCAGCCGCCGAACCCTGGGGCCCTGAATTTTCGCAATACTCTATCTCAGCCATCTAACTCGCTCCAAGCGGCGGCGGCGCCGCCATGACGATCATCGCGTCAGCCATCATGGGCGCCGAAGGCGCCGGCGTCCCGTCTTGCGGCGGCGCAGCCGCCGCAAGACGGACCTGTGGGGGTGCGGGGGGCACGGCTCCCCGCGCTTTTGCTCTCCAGGCAGCTTCCTGCGGTTCCATACGGCTCCCCCTGACGCTTACGGATTGCTGTTGGCCATGACCTCCTGCGCCATATTCTCGATGAAGGCGCGGTAGCGTTGTGCGAGCGCGGTATCCAGAAGCGAGAGGATGCGCACGGCGAAAACGGCCGCGTTATGGGCGCCTCCCTTTCCGATAGACATGGTGGCCACAGGGACCCCCGGCGGCATCTGAACGGTGGAGAGCAGGGCGTCCATACCATTCAGGGGCGAAGAATCGATGGGGACGCCGATGACCGGAAGCGTGGTATGGGCGGCCGATACACCCGCCAGGTGAGCGGCCCAGCCGGCCCCGGCTATGAGCACCCGGACCCCCCGCTGTTCGAGCCCCCTCACGTATTCGGCGGCCTGGTCGGGGGTCCTGTGTGCCGAGAGAATTCTCATTTCATAGGCAATTTCGAATTTTTCAAGTATCCGGGCCGCACTCTCCATGACCGGCACATCGGACTTGCTTCCCATTATAATCGAGACCAGAGGATTTTTCATGACTCTCCCATCCAGGACTTGCGCAACGTCAAAATGTTTTCTCTAACGATTTCCCTGCCGGATTTGCCCGTAATGACGAGTTCGGGATTTTGCGTCACCTCGCCCACCAGCCCGCAGGGTAAGTCGGCAAAGCACTTCTCGAACTCGGCTGCGCGAATTTTGGGAACCGTTACGAGAAAGCGGCCGCACGATTCGCTGAAAAGGCGCCTGTCGTCGCGAAGCGTTTCCTCGGTGACCGGGGCTTTGGACAGATCGATCGTGAGCCCGAGCCGGCCGCCGATTGCGACCATCGCCGCATGGACCGCAAGCCCGCCCCTGTAGATGCCGTGGCAGGAGGCGAGAAGGCCCGAGGATATCGCTTGTTGTACCGCGCGGTAGAGCGAAAGGAGGGCCTCGGATTTTTCCGGATCGAGAGACTTCGGGTCGGAAAATCCGGCCACCTTCGGGACGTTCTCCCCCGTGTAGCCGAAAAGCTCGTAATAGGCCGAGCCGCCGAGTTCGTCGCCGGTAACACCGAGCAGATACACCAGGTCTCCGGGGTACTTGGCTTCCATCGTCTGCGCCTGCAGGACATCGTCTACGATCCCCGTTGCCGTAAAGAGCATCGTGGGAAGACCGCTCACCTTGTGGCGCTCGCCAAAGGCGCCCGGAAGGGAGCCGTCGACATACATGCTGTCTTTTCCGGAGAGAAGCGGAATGGACCAGGCGAGGCACAGGTCCCGGAGGGCCAGGTTCGCGCGGACAAGCTGTGCTGCCTTGTAGCGGCCGTCCGGGTTTTCCGCCGGGTCGTACTGAATGGACGGCCAGCAGAAATTGTCGACGCCCCCGATTTCGTCGAGTCTACCCCCGACGGCCAGGATCCGCCGCACACTCTCATCGATTACCGCCGCCGTCATGTGGTAGGTATCGATTACCGAATAGGTGGGCAGGAGTGCCTGGGCCACTGCAAGGCCCCTTTTCGAATCGAGCACGGGCCGAAGAACCGCTGCATCGTTTGGAACGTCCCGGTCCCTTCCGGTCAGAAACTTTACTGCGCTTCCGCCCTGCACCTCATGGTCGTACTGTCTCTGGATCCATTCGCGGCTGCAAAGGTTGGGGGCGGCGAGAAGCGCGTTCACAAGCGGCCCGTAATTTCGGGGCTCACCGAGCACCGGTTCGCTAAGGCCCCGCATCTTCGGCGAAAGCCACTCCGCATCGAATTCCCACTGGGGAAAATCTTCGGAAAAAAAACTCAGGTCCAGACAGGCGCAGGTACTATCCCCGTACTCCAAGCGCAGCTTTCCGGTCTTTTCATAGTTTCCGATCACGGTGCTTTCGACGTCATGCTTTCGGGAAAGCTCCAGGAACCGATCGAGGTTTTCCGGTTTTACCGCGATCGTCATCCGTTCCTGGGATTCGGAGACCCAGATTTCCCATACATCGAGGCCTTCGTATTTGAGCGGCACCCTGTCGAGCCGGACGCGAGCGCCTCCGGCCATGGCGGCCGATTCCCCTATGGAGGAGGAAAGTCCGCCGCCGCCGTTATCGGTGATGAAGGTGATCAGGTCTTCGTCACGCGCATCGAGGAGGAAATCGTGCATTTTCTTTTGCGTATACGGATCCCCTATCTGAACGTGGCCGGCGGGGGTGCCCGCCCCATAGCTTTCGCTGGAAGCGGTGACCCCGTGGATGCCGTCTTTGCCCACACGCCCCCCGCTCATTATGATGAGGTCGCCTTCCCCAGGTTGTTTGAGCTCCGAGGGCTTCCCGCCGACTTCCCGGGGCATGATTCCGAGCGCGGCCACAAACACGAGGCACTTGCCGAGATAGGAGGGGTGGAAAAAGAGGTTCCCGAAGGGCGTGGGCACACCGTGCTTGTTCCCCCCGTCCTTTACCCCCTCAACGATCCCGTCGAGCAGACGCCTGGGGTGCAGGTGAGGCTTGAGCGGCCCGTCATAGTCGCGGGGCCCGACACAGTAGCCGTAGAGGCCTGCAATGAGGCGCGCCCCCTTGCCGACGCCCATGATATCGCGGTATATCCCCACGATGCCGGTAAGAGAGCCTCCATACGCCTCCATGTTGGACGGGCTGTTGTGGGTTTCACCGGTGACCGAGTAGTTGAAGTCTGCATCGAACCGGGCAACGCCGGCGTTATCCCACAAAACGGAGACCACCCACTCCTTGCGGTCGCGGATTGCAAGTGTGGGGGCCTGGATGCAGGTCTTAAAGAGATTGTCTACCGTGAAGCGTTCGCCCGTAAGGGGGTCGAGGTAGCGAAATTTGCCGCGGAAGGTGTTGTGGTTGCAATGGTCGCTTCTCGCCTGGGATATCGCTTCGAGTTCCACGTCGGTTGGCGCCGAGAGGCCGAACTTCGCGCGCTCTTCGAGCACCCGGGGTCTCAAAAAATAATTCCGAATGACCGGAATGTCGTTCGGGTTGAGGGCGAGGTTTCTCTCGTCGCTCAGTCGCGCCAGCTGCTCGTCGCTTTCGAGTGCGATTTCACAAACCGAGGGCTCGTGCGCAAGCAGCACCTTCGGCGCAACGATGTCCACTCCCGCGCCCGCCACCCACTCGGCCTTCGAATACACCTTCCACTGCTGGATGATTTCGTTTGCAAGAAGCTCGCGAGCAACCGTTTCGGCCTGAGTTCTCGAAAGCGGGGCGTTTTCGAGCAGGTAGAGCCGCGAGGTGTAGGCCGCCTCACCCGGGGCGGGCGCTTTTCCCAGCAGGTCCCCTATCGCCTCGATCGCCACACTTCCCGCCGTATCGCGAACCCCCGGCCGATATCCCACCCAGATCGCCCAGTCAAACCCGGCGCTCTCCTCATCAAAACCACCCCCGAAACCGGACGCCTGGGTCACCGGATTGGTGAAAATGCCTGTGCGGGCCGCCTCCAGTTCTTCATCCGTGAGGCCCGTATCCAGAGTCAGCATGTTTATGACACGCGCCCCGCCTATTTCCCAGCCGAAATAGTCGCGAACCCGCCGGCAAAGGCTCGCGCCCTCCGGATCGAAGAGGCCCGGCTTTAGGCAGGTATCTAATCTTTTCACCATATTAGCTCCGTGAGCAATGAATTAGTTCCTAGTTTTTAGTTGTTAGTTGCTAGTTCGTGTCCATCCGAAAACCCTGGAACGCGTCGGTCCAAGTCCCCCTTTGAAAAAGGGGGATTTAGGGGGATTTTGTAAATAAATTAGCCGCATGCTCCTTTGAAATCCCCCCTGCCCCCCTTTGCAAAGGGGGGGGCGGGTCCAGTCCGCTCCTTGAGAGCGTAGGGTGGGCACAGGCAATATCGTGCCCACCTTCTTCATGGCCTTGGCAACCAACAACTAACAACTAGCAACTAACAACTATACTATAAATTCAATCGCCAGCGCGATCAGGATCAATCCGCCGGCAATCTCGACCCAGCTTCCCAAATTCTTCGACAGCCGTTTCCCCAGTTGCATGGCGACCCAGGTCATTACCCCGGCGGTCACTCCGAAGCACAGGGCGGGAGCGATCAGGGCCGACCCCAGAAGCCCCAGGCCGAACCCGACCCCGAGGGCGTCCATGCTCGAGGCAACCGAGAGCGCCACGAGGCTAAAGCCTCGCGTGGGGTCGGCGCATTCTTCCGGGTCTTTGTGCGTCCCCCTGAGGCTTTCCACGATCATTTTTGCGCCGATGAAAAAAAGGAGCGCAAATGCGATCCACGGCCCCCAAACCTTCACTGCTTCGGGGACCCTGCGGCTCACAAGCCAGCCGAGAATTGGCATCATAAACTGAAAGAGGCCGAAATGAAACGAGAGTCTGAAGGTCTGCCGGGGCAGGCAGAAGCGAGCGCCAACGCTCATTCCTACGGCAAAGGCGTCGCAGCCGAGAGCGACTGCAACAAGGGCTGTTTCCAAAAAATGCAAGGGGCGACCTTAGGTATAGTAACAGGCATAAACATTTGCGAGCGCATCATGCGCAGAGAACTCGGAGAGCATTCTTTCCGTCTCTCTGTCAACGCCGGTGAACTTTATCCCCATTCCTCTGGGGGAAAGCGAGTCACCGGCGCCGTAAATGTTTGCCCACACGACTTCCCCGGTTAGCTCGACAGGGTTGTTAAACCCTTGGAATCGGAGCAGGAGTTTTCCCTTGGCGTTGAGCCGGGCCGGGTTTTTGCACATGACCAGAATTCCCCGTTCATTGAAATGAACGGAGGTGCCGGAAAACGTTTTCCCCTCGGTTTCGAAAACCACCTGACAGTGCAGTTTCCTTTCTCCGCCCGCTTCTTTCAGGCCTTCCTGTTCGCTCACGTGCTTCCCCCTATCTCAAGGAAACTCCGAATCTATCCGTCACTTTTGCGATCAACCGGCCATGGAGGACGTTTACTTCCTCGTCGGTAAGGCTGCGGTCCGCGGCGCGATAGGTGAGCCGATAGCCGATGCTCTTTTTTTTCGCCCCGATCTGATCGCTTTTGAATATATCAAATATCTCGACACTTTCCAGTAGCGGTTCCTGGAGAGCGCGAATAAATTCGAGAGGCTCCTCAACGGGCAGCGCCTCCTCGGCAATCAGGGCGAGATCACGGGGCACGGGCGGAAATTTGGGGAGTCCTTTGTAGACCGCACCCGCTCCTCTAAGGGCAAAAAGCCTGTCAAAGTCAAGTCGAAAAGCAAACAGGGGCCGCTTGACATCGAAGGCCTCCCGGACCTCGGAATGAACCCTTCCGAGTTCGCCGACCCTTTCGCCGTTCACATACACCGAAGCCGCAACCGCAGGATCGAGCCACGGTGGAATGGAGTCTGCGCGGAACCGCAGATCGTCGATGCGTAAGGCCCAGCAGATATGTTCGACAACTCCTTTTGCGTCGGTGTAATCGACCTCTCCGTCGCCGTAGAGGGCGAGCGGCACGCGTTTTCCGGCCAGAATCCCGGCCAAGTGATGAATCTCCTCGGCCTGGAGACCGGCTTTTGCGGGGAGAAAAACCTTGCTCAACTCGAAGATTTTAAAATTCTCGCTCCGGTGATCGATATTGTAGCGTGCGTTGTTCAAAAGCCCCGGCAAAAGGGTGGTTCGCATCACCGCCTGCTCGTCACTCAAGGGGTTTTTGACCCGGATCGGCGTCGGTGTGAAATCTCCCTCCGCAAACCTTAGCATTCGCAGCGCATCGGAGGAAATGAAGGAGTAATTGATGACCTCGAAAAACCCGGCGCCGGTCAGAAGCTCCTTTAAACGGGCGCGCTCCATTTGGTGCGGGTCGGAATCGGCGGCTTTGGCCGCACCGAAGGGGCTGGTGACCGGGATGGAGTCGTAGCCCCAAAGCCTGGCCACTTCTTCGGCAAGATCGACTTCCCTTGTTATATCGCTTCGGAAGGCGGGTACACTCACGCGAAGCACTCCCGGTACACGTTTTTCGACGCCCATCTCGATGCGCTCCAAAAGAGCCTTCATCTCCTCGTCGGAAAGCTGGGTTCCAAGGAACCTGTTTACCCGCTCGACCCGAAAATCGATCTCACAAAGCTTGATCGGAGTCGGGTAGACATCGATCCTTCCCGCCGCAATCTCACCGCCTCCCACCTCGCGCATGAGCGCCGTCGCGCGGTCGAGGGCCCGCAGCACCCCGTCCGGGTCCGTCCCGCGTTCGAACCGGTAGCTCGCCTCGGTTTTGAGGCCAAGCTTCCTGCTTGCCCGTCGAATTGAGATTGCATCGAAATAGGCCGATTCAATCAGGACGTCGCTTGTTCCGGACTCGATTTCCGAGTTGAGGCCGCCCATGACGCCGCCTATGGCGACCGGGCCCACCCCGTCGCAAATCAGTACGGTCCCTTCGGCCAGTTCGCGCTCAACGTTATCGAGCGTCGTAAACCGTTCGCCGGCCGCGGCCTTTCGCACCACGATACGGCGCTCGCGCAGCCGGTTGAAATCGAAGGCGTGCAGCGGCTGGCCCAGTTCCATCATGACGTAGTTCGTCACATCGACAATATTGTTGATCGAGCGGACGCCGAGGGCTTCGACCCTGTTTTTGAGCCACTCGGGGGAGGGGCCGATCCTAACGCCCCGGATTACCCGTGCCGCATACCGGGGACACCCCTGCGGGTCGTCTATGGTGACGGACGTAAGGGAGTCGACCGGAGGACCGGTTTCCTCCACGAAGCTTTGGGGATATTTCACCGAAGTCCTGCAAAGGGCCGCAATTTCTCGCGCAATGCCGATAATCGAAAGGCAGTCGCCGCGGTTGGGCGTAATGGCCACTTCCATGAGCACGTCTTTTATCCCGAGGGCCTCGTCGAGAGGAAGTCCTGCGGGCGTGTCTTCCGGAAGGAGCCAGATGCCGCTGTGATCCTCGCTCAACCCCAGCTCTTTTTGGGAGCAGAGCATGCCCTTGGACAATTCGCCGCGCACTTTGGCTTCCCGGATGACTCCGCCCGCGAGCACCGCCCCGGGCAGAGCCAGGGGCGCAACCGCCCCGGCGCGCGCGTTGGGCGCCCCGCAGACGATCCTGCGTACATCCCCCTCGAGCCCACGGACCACGCAAATCTTGAGCTTATCGGCGTTGGGATGCGGTTCGACCGCCTCGATGCGTGCAGTCACCACGTTTTGGAGCTGCGGGTGGCGGGGCGAGATCGATTCCACTTCGAGCCCGGCCATCGTCAGGCCTTCTGCGATCCGCTCGGGGGAAATCGAACAGTCAACATAGTCGGAGAGCCATTTAAGACTTATCAGCATCGGTCACTCTAAAGGCGAGCCGCCACGGAAAGGGTTCCCCCTGGCGCCATGCGCCGGGTCGAGTGGGACGGCCGCCCGGTAAAAGTCAAACGTTTAACCTGCAACCTGCCATCCTGTTTCAGGAGGTAAGATGGGTGGGGCCATGAAAAGCCCGTTGTGTGGGCATGGAGATCCCGGCCTGCGGTCCCACCGCCTAAAACTGCTGCAGAAAACGCAGGTCGTTTTCGAAAAACAGGCGCAGATCGTCTATTCCGAACTTGAGCATGGCGATGCGCTCGATTCCCATCCCGAAGGCAAAACCGGTGATCTCCTCCGGATCATACCCCACATATTTGTAGACCTGCGGATCGACCATGCCCGAGCCCAGGATCTCGAGCCACCCGGTGCCCTTGCACACGCGGCAGCCCTTGCCCCGGCACATCACGCAGGCGATATCCACCTCGGCGCTCGGTTCGGTGAAGGGAAAAAAACTGGGCCGGAACCGGAGCCCGACGCTCGGTCCGAACATCTGATGGACGAACGTGGTGAGAATGCCCTTGAGGTCCCCGAAGGAGATTCCCCGTCCCACCATGAGTCCTTCGACCTGGTGAAACATCGGGGTGTGGGTGACGTCCGAATCGCGGCGGTAGGTCCTTCCGGGGGCGATGATCCGCACGGGGGGAGTTCTTTTTTCCATCGTACGGACCTGGATGGGTGAGGTGTGTGTCCGCAGCACGACCTCTTCGGAAATGTAGAAGGTATCCTGCATGTCCCGGGCAGGATGGTCTTTGGGAATGTTGAGCGCTTCGAAATTGTAATAATCGAGCTCGATTTCGGGCCCTTCAACGGTTTCAAACCCCAACCAGTTGAAGATGCGGCAGATCTCGGCAGCCGTCTGGGTGATCGGATGGAGTCGGCCGGCCGGCGGGCGCCTGCCGGGAACGCTCACATCGATCGATTCGCACCGCGCGGCTTCGAGCTGCCGGCTCTTGTCGAAGGCCTCCGCAAAAATCGCCTCCAGGCGAGCCTTGGCCTCGTTGAGCACCCTTCCGGCTTCCCGGCGCTCCTCTTCGGACACCTTCCCCAACTCCTTGAAGAGCTGGGCAAGCTCGCCCTTTCGTCCCAAAAAACGCACCCGCGCCAGCTCGAGGGCCTTTACATCCCCCTCCAGTCCGGAAAGCGCGCGACAGGCCGTCTCAAGTAGATTCTCAACAGCCTCTTTCATTCCCTATGCAGCTTCTTTCGCGATTCTCGCCAGTTCGGCAAAGGCCTCGGGGTTGGTTGCGGCAAGATTTGCCAGCGCCTTCCTGTCAAGATCGATATTGGCCTTCTTCAAGCCGTTCATAAACCGGGAATAGCTCAAATCGTGCTCGCGAGCCCCCGCATTGATACGCATGATCCACAGGCTCCTGAACTCGCGCTTTCTGACTTTTCTGTCGCGGTAGGCAAACTTCAGGGCGCGATCGACCGTCTCGGAGGCCGAGCGGATAAGGACTCTGCGCCCGCCGCGAAACCCTTTTGCCGCCGCGAGGATCTTCTTGCGCCTCTCGCGCGATTTGACCGCCTTTTTTACTCTGGGCATCGAAAACTCCTGGTTGTTTCTCGAAAAATTGTTTCACGCGAAGCCGCGAAGCCGCGAAAAGAAAGTCCCTTTCGGGCCGCATGCCCGATTCGCGGGTCTTCGCCGTTTCCCGGCTTACAGATAGGGCATCATCCGCCGCAGCGAACCCGTGCTTATGGCGTTGACCACCGTATCCCGGCGCAATTCCCGTTTTCTTTTCCTTCTCTTCTTGGTCAGGATGTGGCTTTTGTTCGCCTTGGCCCTGACGAGCTTCCCCGTCCCGGTTACCTTGAATCGCTTGGCCGCGGCGCGATTGGTCCTGATTTTAGGCATTTCGGATATCCTCCGTCGTAAAGTTTCCCGGCCGGGCGACTCTGGCCGCCTGCCCGGATTCCCGCCTCAAGGCAGGGGCGCTGCCTGCCGGGATGGGGCGTCGGGGCCGTTTCCCGGGCGGGCAAATCCATACAATGGTCTCGGCCGGCTCACCTCCGGGTGGTGCCGGAGGTGAGGGCCGAAAAATCGCCATGGCATAAAACAGCTAGTTTATTTGGGACATGACAAAGAGTCAACAAATTAAGGCGGATTTTGTGACTTTTTCAAGATTTCGGCGCAAGAATCATGATCAGGTTGCGCCCCTCCATCTTGGGCTGCTGCTCTATGGCAATCTCTTCTTTCAATTCGTCGCGGATACGTTCCAGGACCTTCATGCCCTGATCGGAGTAGGCGATTTCCCGTCCGCGGAAAAGGATGGTGATTTTGGCCTTATCCTTCTGGGCAAGGAAGCGTTTGATGTGGCGAATTTTCACCTGCAGATCGTGTTCGTCGGTCTTGGGGCGGATCTTGACCTCCTTTACCTGGATCACGGTCTGCTTCTTTTTGGCTTCCTGGGACCTTTTGTTCTGCTGGTATTTGAACTTGCCGTAGTCCATGATTTTGCAAACCGGGGGCTCGGCGTTCGGCGCCACTTCGACGAGGTCCAGATGCACCAGGGCTGCCATCTCCAGCGCCCTTCGGGTCGCAACGATCCCCAGCTGTTCGCCGTCATGGCCGATCAGCCTGACTTCAGGCGCCCGAATTTTATCATTCACATTGGTTTGTTTCTCCAGCGTCGTATCTCCTCTTTTTTAAAGTACGTTCAATCCAACACGCCCCTTGCTGGACTCCAGACACTCTCTTTCCACAAGATCGGCAAACTCGCCGGAGTTCATGAGGTCTAGTTGGGTGCCATCGCGTTTTCTGGGCGCAACGGCCCCGCCCTGGACTTCCTTGTCCCCGATGACGAGCATATAGGGAACTTTTTGCATCTGGGCATCGCGAATCTTGTAGCCCAGTTTTTCGCTTCTCGTATCGACTTCAGCGCGCACCCCGCGGCTTCGCAGTTCCGAACAGATGGCGCGGGCGAACTCGAGCTGGGAGTCGGTGACCGTTACGATCATCGCCTGCACGGGGGCGAGCCAGACGGGGAAAGCCCCCGCGTAATGTTCTATGAGGACCCCCAGGAAGCGCTCCATCGCGCCCAGAATCACCCGGTGTACCATGACCGGCCTGTGGCGCGCTCCATCGGCGCCGATATAGGTCAGGTCGAATCTTTCGGGGAGCGTAAAGTCGCACTGTATGGTTGCGCACTGCCACCGCCGGTCGAGAGCGTCTTTTAACTTTATGTCTATCTTGGGACCATAAAAGGCGCCTTCGCCCGCGCACACCTGATAGGCGAATCCCTTCTCGTCGAGCGCCTTTTTCAGAGCGCCGGTCGCCCGGTCCCAATCCTCGTCGGAGCCGATCGAGTTTTCGGGACGGGTGCTGATTTCGATCTCGAATTCGAAGCCGAAGATCCCCATCACGTCGCTCACAAAATCAATAATACTCTTTATCTCATCATTCAACTGGTCGGGGGCGCATAAAATGTGGGCGTCGTCCTGGGTAAACTGCCTGACCCGGAGAAGGCCGTGCAAAACGCCCGACTTTTCGTGCCTGTGCACCGTTCCCAGCTCGAAGTAGCGCAGCGGCAGGTCCCGGTAGCTCCGCATCCTGGACTTGTAGATGAGCATGTGCGACAGGCAGTTCATCGGCTTTACACCGTAGGACTGCTCATCGATTTCCGTAAAATACATGTTTTCCCGATAGTGGTCGAAATGGCCGGACCTTTTCCACAGCTCGGTCTTCAGAAGGGTCGGGCCGACCACCAGCTGGTAGCCCCGAAGCAGGTGCTCACGCTTTTCGAAGTTTTCCAGGATGTGGCGGATAAGAGCGCCCTTGGGGTGGTAGATCACCATGCCCGCCCCGATTTCTTCGGAGAAGCTGAAAAGATCGAGTTCCTTACCCAGGCGGCGATGATCGCGCTTCTGGGCCTCTTCGAGGAAGGCGAGATACTTTTTCAGCGATTCCACATCGAAAAAGGCGGTCCCGTAGATGCGCTGCAGCATCGGGTTTTTCTCGTCGCCTCGCCAGTAGGCCCCCGCCACGCTGGTCAGCTTGAACGCCTTGAGAAAGCCGGTCTGCGGGATGTGCGGGCCGCGGCAAAGATCGACGAAATCTCCCTGCTGATAAATGGAAACGGTCGGATCGGCGAATTGTTCGAGCAGGTCTACCTTGTATTTTTCCCCCATGGTCGTAAAGAGGCCCAACGCCTCTTCCCGGGGCAGGTCCCTGCGCGAGAAGGGGAGTTTTTTCGAAACGATCTCCCGCATCCTCTCTTCTATCTTCTCGAGATCTTCCTGCGTAAAGGGCCGCTCCACATCGAAATCATAGTAGAAACCATTTTCGATCGCGGGGCCGATGGCCACGCGGGCCTCGGGAAATATCGATTTTACCGCCTGGGCCATGATGTGCGCAGCGCTGTGCCGTAAAATCCCGATCGCCTCCGGCGCATCCTTTCCGATCGCTTCAACCGTCGCGTCGCGATCGATCTTGCAAGTAAGATCGACAAGCTGCCCGTCAAGTTTTGCCGCTACCCACTGCCCCCCTCCACCCGGTTTTCCCAGGATTTGGGAGAGCGTGGTTCCCTCTTGCGCCGTCAGTTTTTTTCCGTCCGGCAGAAGCGTGATTTCAATTTCTTTGGACATATTTCACCCGGATGTTGTGGTATCCGCAACTAAAAAAGGCACCCCACCAGTATGGAAAGATGCCCCGAATGGATGATCCAGCTTATTTCGATTCGCGCCAACACGCGGCGCCGACATGCATGTACTTCGCACTGGTTGACGTCAAAAGCCTCCAGACCTTTACGACAACTCCGATACTGGTAGGCACGGACGGTTTCGAACCGTCGGCCTCTACCGCGTCAAGGTAGCGCTCTCCCACTGAGCTACGTGCCTACAAACCAGTTCCCGTTGCAAACCCGGTCGCCTACCGGGTGAAAGATTTTCTTTTAGCAACATCCTGAGTGTAAATCAAGTGAGATTTTGTTGCCCGAGCGCCTCGGTGTCTTATTTTCTTACCGGCCCTCCAAGCAAAGCGAGGTCCGGAGAGTTATTAGATTATAGAACGACGAAACGGGATTGGAAGGAAATTCATATTTTACTACCGGGAGATTGAAGAAAATGGCTGACAAGCAGAAAGCCACACCGGGAGGGCAATCGGGGGGCGCAAACAACCAGCAGCCGCAGGGACTGAGGCCCTCGTTCTGGTGGGCGGTGCTGTTGGCCCTTCTCGTCTGGAACGCGATGCTTTTTTTGCCTCACTCGAAGCCCGAGGCCCGCATTCCCTACTCGACCTTCCTCGACCAGGTTCGCTCCTCAAACATCTCCGAGGTGGTCATAACCGGTTCGCAGATAAGCGGCACTTTCGTCAAACCGTTTCCCTGGGCGGCCCCGAAGACGGCGGGCCGGCCTGAGAGCGGCAAAAAGACCGCCCCGAAAAAATACACCCAATTTGTCACGATATTCCCCAAAACGATCGGGGACCCTTCCCTCATGGGGCTGCTCGAATCTCACCACGTTAGCGTGGATGCCAAGGTTTCGACCGAGCCATGGTATGTGAGCCTCTTTCTTGACTGGGGGCCGATGTTGCTGCTCGTGGGCTATTTTGTCTGGATGGGCCGCCAGGCCTCGCGCGGTCAGGCGGGCCTTTTCGGGCTCGGCCGCTCCAAGGCGCGGCGCTACAGCAGTGAGTATCCCAAGGTGACCTTCAGTGAAGTAGCCGGGGCCGGCGAGGCAAAGGACGACTTGCAGGAAGTGGTCGATTTTCTTCAAAAGCCGCAAAAGTACGTGAGGATGGGGGCGCGCATCCCCCACGGTACACTTCTGGTCGGTCCCCCGGGGACGGGAAAGACCCTTCTGGCCCGCGCGGTTGCCGGCGAGGCGGGCGTTCCGTTCTTCCATATCAGCGGCTCGGAGTTCGTCGAAATGTTTGTCGGGGTCGGGGCGAGCCGGGTGCGCAGCCTTTTTGAGGAGGCCAAGGCGGCCTCGCCGGCCATCGTCTTCGTCGATGAGCTGGATGCGGTGGGCAGAAGGCGCGGTGCGGGGCTCGGGGCAACCAACGACGAAAGAGAACAGACCCTCAATCAGCTCCTGGTAGAGATGGACGGCTTCGACGTGCACCAGGAAGTGATCGTGCTTGCCGCCACCAACCGGCCCGATGTGCTCGACCCCGCGCTCCTTCGCCCGGGACGCTTCGACAGGCAGGTGACCGTTCCGCTACCCGACCGGGAGGGTCGGGAGGGCATCCTGCGCATCCATACCGCCAAACTGCCGATCGCCCCGAACGTCGATCTCCAACTGCTTTCCCGAAAAACCGTGGGCATGAGCGGGGCCGATATTGCCAACCTGTGCAACGAAGCGGCCCTTCTCGCAGCAAAAGGCCTCCTGGCTCAGGTGAACATGGCGGCCTTCGATGAGGCCATCGACAGGATCATCCTGGGGGGAGCGCGCCCCGCACTGACCGACCCCAACGCCAGAAGAATCGTCGCCTATCACGAAAGCGGCCACACCATGGTCGCCTGGCTCACCCCCGGGACGGACCCCGTTCACAAGGTGACCATCATTCCGCACGGCCGCGCCCTGGGGATCACCGAACAGGTTCCCTCCGAGGAGCAATACAACTACAGCCGCACCTACCTGATCGCTCGCATTGATGTCATGCTCGGCGGCCGGGTATCCGAAGAGATCGTGTTCGGGGATATCACCACGGGGGCCGAAAATGACCTGATTCAGGCAACCCGCCTCGCGCGTCGGATGGTCACGCGCTGGGGAATGGGAAGCCTTGGACCCGTCGCGTTCGACTCGGACGAACAGCAGCCGTTTCTCGGATACGAACTGGCGCGGGGCAAAGACTACAGCGAATCCACCGCGGCCCGCATCGATAACGATGTCCAAAAACTCATCCTGGATCGAAGCGAAATCGTAACCAACCTGCTCGCCAATGCGCGGGATAAACTCGATAAACTGGCTGAGACGCTTCTGCGCGAAGAAACCGTTGACGAGACCCTCCTCGAACAGATCCTCGGCCCCCGGGAACCAATAGAGAAGAAGCCGGCGGCCATGTCGTGAGCTTAAAAGACAAAGCAAAACGCGGGGGCTTTCGCCCCCGCACCCCCTCGCCGCTGCGCGGCTCCGTGGCACCGCCTGCCGGGTCGCACGGCCAACTCTATAATCCTGATGGCTCCGCCGCCGCCAAAGGCAGCGGCGCTTCGGCCTGGCAATCCCGTCAGCGGCGACACGCCGCCGCCAGCCTACTGCATGGGGTGGGGGGGAAGCGGTTTATTGGCACGGTGCAGGAAGCGGCGTTAGTGGTGGGCCCTGTTTTCTATGAGATCGGGCCCCAGAAGTAGCTCAAAAATTGTAGAAGAGGGTGTTCCTTCTTTTCTTCCAGCGCGTTTGGACCGTATTGAGCGAGCCGCTCTGCCGCCTCGGCGTCGCTCAGTCCCTGCGGGCCTGTTCCCAGTTCGGAAAAAAGTTCCTCTGCGCTCTTCTGCCTGGCTTCTTCACCGCTTATGATGACGAGTCTGGACATGATCTGTGTTTCTCCTTCCCGGGCAAAGACCATAGCTTTGCCGACGCCTTTTCACGATTGCTCGACATTTGTCCGGTCCATGTCATGTTTGACTTGACGAAGTGGATTGTTCGCTTTTTTAAGTCTTGGCTCGGTTGCCTGTGAAGTCGCTCCGTCGGAAAAATCGGGACTATTGTTTCCAGAAGACATAGACGAAGTATGGCTTAATCTCGATGTTTTGCATGTATGAGAAGCCGGATAAAGATCAAGTGGCCTGCACCTGTGCATTTACTCATGCAGTTACATTAGAAAATCATTGCATTTCTCTTCCGAACCATTTAAATCCTGCATCGTGACCCGTAAGGTTCTTCATTCATGCCTGACCGAGAGGATAGCTAATGAGCAAAAAACTTATCGAAATCGCATCAGAAATTGTTCAAACCCAAGTGTCTCAAAACCATATGTCCTCAACCGAAATCGCAACGTCTCTGCGCCAGGTTTTCAGTACGCTCCATGAACTGCAGCAGGCTGAAGCAGGGGAAATGGAGCTGCCCAATACCTTTGAGCCGGCGCCGGCCAAAGCAGTCAAGCCCGAGGATTCCATTCAGGACGATAAGGTGATCTGCCTCGAATGCGGCTCCGAGATGCGGCAGCTTACGAAATTGCATCTTGTCTCCCACGGCATGACTGCGAAGGAGTACAAGAAAAAGTATGGGTTTACGCTGGGGACCCCGCTTGCGGCAAAGTCGCTTACCAAGGCGAGGAGCAAGGCGGCGAAGAAAAGAGGGGTACCGGAGAACCTTAAAAAATACATGGAGGCAAGGAGGCAGTCAAAGGCCGAATCGTCGGGACTTACAGCCGCAGAGACGGCCGAGCAGCCCAAACGAACGAGAATCAGGAAGAAAAAGGCGGAGTAATTCCCATCAGCCGGGTGGTAGAGGCCGTAAGGCCGATACCCCCGGATACGACCCCGCGAGGGGGCGCCGTTTGGGTGTGGTCAACGGTCCAGCACACTCCGCACCTTTTCGGTCAGGGTATGGACAGAAAAGGGTTTCTGCAGGAAATTCACTCCCTGATCGAGCACACCGTTATGGGCGATGACATTTGCGGTATAGCCGGACATGAAGATGCACGGGAGGTGCGGATTGTCCCGTCTCAATCTCTCATGGAGGTCTTTTCCGCTCATTTCGGGCATGATCACATCGGTGATCAGGAGATTTATCGGGGAGGCAAGGCTTTTTACCAGCTCCAGGGCTTCGGCCGGATCTCGGGCTGTTAGCACCGTGTAGCCATGTTGCTCCAGAATGGTTTTCCCGAGTTTCAGTATTGATTGTTCATCTTCGACGAGAAGAATGGTCTCGGTCCCCCTCGATTCCCTTTGCTTCTCCCGGAGTCCCTCCTCTTGCGAAATCTCCTCCCGGGCGCAGGGCAGATAGATCTTAAAGGTTGTCCCGCTGCCGGATTCGCTGTAGACGTTTACAAAACCTCCGTTTTGTTTGACAATCCCGTAGACCGTGGAGAGTCCCAGCCCGGTTCCTTTGTTCACCTCTTTTGTGGTGAAAAAGGGTTCAAAGATGCTTTGCAGCGTCTCCCGGTCCATGCCGCACCCGGAGTCGCTTACGGCCAGGAGAACGAATTTTCCGGGAAAAAAACCCTCGTGCCCGGCGCAATAAGCCTCGTCGAAGCAAACCATGTCCGTTTCGATAGTCACATTGCCGACTCCGGTTATGGCATCCCGGGCATTTACGCAGAGATTGGCGAGAATCTGGTCTATCTGCGAAGGGTCCATTTTGACCGGTGCAAGTCCTGCCTTGGGAAACCAGGCAAGATCGATGTTTTCGCCGATCAAACGGCGAAGCATTTTGAGCATGCCCTCAACGGTTTCGTTCAGGTCGAGCACTACGGGGGAGATCGTCTGTTTGCGGGCAAAGGCCAGGAGCTGCCGGGTGATGTCGGCTGAGCGCATTGCGGCGTTGAGGATTTCCTGGAGATCTGCGTGCAGGGGATCGTCGGGATTCACACCGGCCAGGGCCATCTCCGTATAGCCGATAATCACGCCGAGCATATTGTTGTAATCGTGCGCAACCCCTCCGGCGAGTCTACCCACGGACTCCATCTTTCGGGATTGCGCCAGTTGCTGCCGGAGTTTTTCCTTTTCCTCCTCGGCCAGCTTGCGCTCCGTTATATCTACGGCAAAGGCCAGCACGCCCGACGGGTTGCCCTGCGCATCGAACCAGGGGACCTTGTCGGTGCTGATCCAGCGCAGTTCCCCGGCCCCGTTGGCGAACTGCTCCTCGATGCCCATCAGAGGTTTCCCGGAGTGGATGACCTCCAGGTCGTCCCTATAGTATTTCTCGGCCAGCCGGCCCGGAAACAGCTCGCGTGCGTTTTTGCCCTCGATCGCCTCTGCAGGAAGCCCCATCATCTCACAGACAGCTCTGTTCACACGCAGAAAATTGTTGTCTCCGTCCTTGAACCAGATTGTTGCGGGAACCGTGTCGAGGATTGCCTGGAGTTCCTCCGTCCTGCGGCGAAGGTCCTCCTCGGCCTGCTTGCGGGCGGTGACGTCGTTAAAGACTTCGAGCATGGAGACGGCGCCGGTCTCACTGGAAAGCGGCAGGCCGACAAGATCGTAATCGCGTCTATTTTCTGGTGACCGCCAGCTCCAGTGCAACACTTTCCCCTGGAAGACCAACTCCTTGCTGCACTTGGGACACGGCGTCCGGAACCCTTGAAAATAGTCGTAGCATTTTCGATCGCCCACTTCTCCGAACTCACGCATGAGAACGGGGTTGATGTATTCGATTTGATAATTCCGATCGATTATGCAGATGCCGTAGGGGAATTTGTCGAGTATCTGTTTAAACCGCTGCCGTTCCCTGTTTAGAGCCGCCCGGGTCTGTTTTGGCTCCGTTATGTCGTGGACGATCGAGTGAAGGAGTTGCTTTCCCCGGACTTCGATTTTACTGCTAAACACTTCCACTTCCCGTAGAGACCCGTCGGCAAGGCGGTGGCGAAACTCAAACTGGACTCTGTCCCGGTTTTTGGCCCTGGCCATCTCCCGATTAATCGTTTCGAAAGAATCCGCGTTGATGTCGTAAATGCGCATCTGCTCGAGCTTTTCTTTGGACCATCCATAGTAGTCCTCAGCCGCCTTATTGGCATTGACGATCTTTCCGGTCCCGGGGTCGACGATCAGTTTTACGGCGGTATGGTGCTCGAAGAGGTTTCTGAACAACTCCTCGCTGTCCCGCAACTTCTGCTCAAAGGCCGTGTTGGCCTTTAAAAGCTCCTCGGCGCGCTTCTGGACAAGTACTTCGAGTTTTTCGTATTCCTGGTGCAAACGCTTTTTCGCCTCCGCTCTTTCCACGGAGTAGCGAATGGCCCTTTCCAGAAGCGCCGCGTTCATTTCCCCTTTGGCAAGGTAGTCTGCGGCCCCGGCCTTCATGGCCGCCAGGTCGGTCTCGCGCGTCCCGGCGCCGGTCAGAAAGAGTATGGGAGTTGTACAGCCTGAACGGGAGGCTTCTTCGAGGAACTCTATTCCGTTTCGAGCCCCCAGGCGGTAGTCGAGCAGGCAAACGTCGAATGTTCCGGTTTGTAGGGCCCCCAGCCCCTCGTCATATTCCTTGACCCACTGCAGGGTGCTTCCCGAAGAAAGGAAATGCGAAAGCAGATCGCAGATGTATGCATAATCGTCCTCATCGTCTTCGACGAGAAGAATTCCCGGGCGGTCGGAGTATGGATCTTCCACGGCAAGGCTCCAGTGGAGTCTAGAGTATTGTTCCCAACGCAATATGTGATTATTGGAACATAATAAATATACTGAGGCAGGAAGCGGGAAGCAAGAAAGAAGCGAGGAGCAGGTGGCGGGAGGCGGGGAAAAGGTCGGTGTTACGTTCCCCTGCGCCCGGAAAAGGCGGGGGCCATGTGTACCCGTATTTTTATTTCGGGAAGTCGAAAGGTCTGACCGGCCCGCTCGCTTCGATTCGGTGGGGGGACTCGAAGATAATTTCATTTTTGCCCACCCAGCCCAATTGCCGGCGAACAAGCCTTTCCTGTGCTTTGGGGTCATTTTTGAGCGACTGGATGAGGTCGAACAGTTTACGGTTATCGTTCCGAAGCTTTACGAGCGCATTTTCCATCCTTCGCACCTGCCGGTTTTGCAGGTGATAGCCGGCCAGCCCGTTTCTGGAATAAAAAATCGCAAACACCAGGGCAATATCGAGGACGAGCAACAGGACAACGAGGAACCTTGCGACATAGATGCCCCGTACCCTGAACCCGGGCTTGAGTGCTCTTTGCTGATACCTGTTGGCCAGTGTCGGTACGCTCATCGCGAAACCCCGAGTTTGTTTTCTGTGCGTCTGTTACGGGCGCACAGATGGAAAAAGTCTCGGATCGGTGTGAGGAAGAAAAAGTGCCCCTCGAAACTCATTTATCAATTCGACGTTTACGTTCAGTTCGACATAGGTGATCATGCTGCGCACCTTTTCGACTTCGGCCAGAAGCGTCCGGTCGCACAGCAGCATGGAAGCTCCCAAAAGACTCGAATTTCCGATTCCATGATATCTATCCAGGGGTAAATCCGGAATCATCCCGATACGGACGGCCATTTCGGGATCTATGTGTTTTCCGAAGTTGCCCGCAATGTAGATATCCTCAAGGTCGGCGAAGTCGAGTCCGACTTTTCTGCATATTACCGACAGTATAGTGTACATCGCAGCTTTTGACTTCAAAAAAACGCCGATATCGATCTCGGAGACGAGGATTTCCTGTGCGTCGGCGCTCTGGGAGGAGAGCGCGAGGGCGTAGGCCCTGCCGTCCGGGGTGTTTCTGAAGCGCGGGCAATCGAGTTGCGTACTGAATTTGCCCTGGATCGTGAGTATTTTGGAGAAAAACATTTCGGAGACAAGGTCGATGAGGCCGGACCCGCAGATCCCTTCGGCTTTCCCCCCGCCGAGTACCCGAAAATCGGGTTCGAGGGTCTTTCTGTCGATTCTTACCCGGTCGATTGCTCCCGGAAAAGCCTGCATCCCCCGTTCGACCACGCCGCCTTCCAGGGCGGGGCCGGCAGCGCCCGCGCAGGCGAGCAGCCACTCGCGGTTGCCGAGCACCACTTCGGCGTTGGTGCCAACGTCTATGAGCATGCGCGGTTGGACCGAGTCGGCCAGATCGGCGGCAACGACTCCTGCGAGGATGTCTCCACCCACATAGGAGCCGACGTTGGGGAAAAGGTAGAGCAGGGAGGCGGGCAAAAAATCGAACCCCAGTTCCGAAGCGAAGGCTGCAGGAAACGTATTGGCGGCCGGCAGATAGGGCTCGCGGCAAATATGGGAGGGATCGAGTCCCCAGAAAAAATGACTCATCGCGGTGTTTCCGGCGCAGGAGACTGCGTAGACGCTGGAAGCCTTGACTCCCGAGTCTTTGAGCAGTTGGCGCATCGCACGTGAGCAGGCTTCCAGAAGGGGGGCTCGAAGCTCGAGCAGAGTGTTGCGGCTGCGGGCAAACAGGATGCGGCTGAGGATATCTTCCCCCCATTTGGACTGGGGGTTGTTAAGCGTGATCTCCCCAACGGTTTTTCTGCCGGAAATGTCGATGAGCCGCACCACCAGGGTAGTTGTTCCAAGGTCTACCGCAAAACCGAAAACGGTCGACGCCGAGGCGTTGTCGGTAACGTCGAGGAGTTCCCAGTGCGAACCGGCGTATCCCAGAACGGCCCGGAACAAAAGGCCCTGGCTGCGCATCTTTCTTACTGTTTCATCCATTCTGCGCGGGCAAATCCGCACCGGGGAAAATCCCATCCGGGTAAGTGTAAGGGTGAGCCTGTCGAGATCGGCCGTGTTGTCGCTGAGGCTGGGTGCGGGCAGATCGATCACGACGGATTCCACAAGGGGCCGGTTTTCGAGTTTTACGGGAATCGGGGTAGTGCGGTTCATGCGGTTTGCGGGTACCTCCTCTTGGATTGGATGGAGAATTTATTCAATCACTTACTTTTAATCAATCCCTTTTTTTCCAGGTTGGCTCGGGTTTTAATACCGGCGAAGCGCTTTGGCGAGGCAACGGTCGTGAATAATTTCCTTATAATAAGCATCCGAAATCTGTTGACTTTCCAGTCTGATTCTCATACCTTCACACGGCTTGAGCTACTGAAGGCACGTTCTGTTTGTACCGCTCCCGCGAAAAAGCGCTCAACATTTATCTCGTGTTTTGGCCCTTACCGGCGTACGATGGATATAAAGGCAATTCGAAAAGAATTGTCGGACCCCTTCACAGACGATAGCAACGGGGAGCCCGTAACTTATGGAAGACATTCAAATCAAAGAGCTGGTTGAATACATTGCGCGTTGTCTTGCGGAACATCCGGAAGAAGTCGTTGTCAAAGAGATTACCGGTCAGCAGATCTCGGTGATAGAGCTTCGAGCAGCCAAGGACGACCTTGGAAAAATTATCGGTAAGGAAGGCCGTAATGCGCACGCCATGCGCACCATCGTGAATGCGGCGGCGACAAAACTCAAGAAGCGCGCGGTCTTGGAAATTCTGGAATAGGCCACTTTGCGGAGGGCATGCATGGAAGAGGCTTCCTCGGGGCGCACCGGGACGGGGGCGGCTGGTCCCCCGGAGTGTTTCGCAGACGGGGAGAAGGTGTGCCCGGTCGACGAAGAGGGCATCATGCAACCCCGAAAGGAATGCGTCCCATGCCCTTACCTCAGAGCATGTCTGCGGCGCGTGATGATTGAACGGGGCAAGATCGGACAGGTTGAGCAACCCGTTTCCAAGGTCACCGGTTTTTTCAAAAGATGGTCTGACAGGAAACTGAAAAGTTAGGCGCGAGGGGCCGATCTTATCCGGTCTCAGTCCGGACATCCGCCCTAAGGCGCGGCCTGGATCGGATATCCCCCCTTTCCAAA